>NZ_JBLKCH010000004.1:0-355541 GCF_047531125.1 Enterobacter sp. HK-058-C-ECC | reverse complement strand
CTCCCCTCTGGGGAGAGGGTTAGGGTGAGGGGGGGTGTTTTGTTATTTACTGTCAGACTTATATTCGTACTCGTAATAGCCATAATCCTGATAGCCGGTCGCGCGACGGAAGATGGAGTTCAGGATCACCCCTTTTACCTCAATCCCGTTCTGCTCGAAGCGGCTCAGGCTGGTTTCCACCTCTTTCAGGGTGTTCACCGCGTAACGCGCCACCATCAACGTGGTACCCGCATGGCGGCCAACAACGGCCGCGTCGGTCACGGCCAGAATCGGCGGCGTATCGATCAGCACCAGGTCGTAGTTTTTGCTCGCCCACTCCACCAGTTCGCTAAAGCGCTCGCTCATCAGCAGCTCGGACGGGTTAGGCGGCACCTGCCCACGAGGGATCAGGTCAAATTTCGGCACCGTAGTGGGCTTCGCGCTCTGGCTGATATCACCTTTGCCAAGCAGGATTTCCGACAGACCGTTAACATTGTTGGTACCCAGCAGTTCGTGGGTGTAGCCCTTACGCATATCGCAGTCGATCAGCAGCACACGCTTGTTGGTCTGGCTGACCACCGCCGCCAGGTTGGCGCAGACAAAGGTTTTACCGATTGACGGGCTGACGCCGGTTAACATCAGGACGTTATTTTTAGCCTGCATCATGGCGAAGTGCAGACTGGTGCGCAGGCTGCGGATCGCTTCGATAGCGAGGTCGGTTGGGTTACCTACCGCCAGCAGCTGGCTCTGTTTGTAACGCTTAACGCCTTTGATGGTTTTGACGCTGTCACGGGATTTTTGCCACTCAGACAGCGGAATGCTGGCATAGACGTTGATACCGTTTTCTTCCAGCACCTGCGGGCTTTCGATACCGCGGTTGAACAGCGAACGCAGCAGCACGCCAACGATGGAGAGCATCAGGCCGAGAATAATGCTGCCGAGAATGATCAGCGCTTTCTTCGGCTTCAGCACGCCAGGCTGGGTAATGGCCGGGTCGACAATGCGCACGTCACCCACGGTGCTTGCCTCGGTGATTTTCAGCTCCTGCTGCTTGTTCAGCAGCTGCATATAGACCTGCTGTCCGGACTCCACATCGCGGGTCAGACGCACGATCTCCTGCTGAGTTTTCGGCATCGCGGTCACGCGGTCATTGAGCTTCGCCTTCTCCTCTTCCAGCGTGCGGCGTTTCTCCAGCAGGGTGCGGTAGGCCGGGTGGCGTTTGGTGTAAAGCTTGGAAATCTCCGCCTCTTTGAAGGTCAACTCGTTAAGCTGCGCATCAATATTGACCATCGAATCGAGGACCGATTTTGCCTCCAGCGGCAGGTCAACAGAGTCTTTATCCTGACGGTAGGCGTTCAGCTTGTTCTCAGCATCATCCAGACGGCCGCGTACTTCCGGGAGCTGTTTCGCGAGGAAGGCCAGGCTTTTCGCCGCTTCAGCCGACTTACGCTCGACGTTCTGCTCAAGATAGTTGCGGGTAATGCTGTTCAGGATGTCGCGGATCTGATCCTTATCTTCACCGGTAAAGGTCATGCTCAGCACGCCGGTATCCTTACCGTTTTCGGTGACGGTCAGGTTGTTCTGCAGATTGTTGATCATCCCCAGCGTGGAGAATTTCGTGACGGTGAATTCACCGCCCTCCTGGGCATTGATCGCGCTGACCATCATGCTGACGCCATCTTTGGTGAGCATCTGCCCCACTTCACCACGCGCGCTAAAGCCCGCGTCGCTGGTCAGCTGGTACTGTTTCGGGCCAAGCACCGTCAGGGTAAAGGTCTGATCGGCGGCCCCTTTTGGCAGCACAAAGTCAGTAACCTTGACCGTGTCGTTGTTTCTGCCCATCAACCGATCCCAGCCCGCACCAAAGATCGGGAAGGTATTTTTGGTGACGGAGATATCAAGCCCAAGGTCATGGACCGTTTTACCCAGTACCAGTCGTGACTGGATGAGCTGAATTTCAGCATCGGAGGCCGGCGGCTTGTTCGCCAGCGCAGAGCCAATGTCCTGCACCAGCGAGTTGCCGGTATTCTGCTCGATCTGCACCAGCGCATCGGCGCTGTAGATGGGGGTGGCAAACAGCGTGTAGACGACGGCCGCAGCGGCAAACACGGCGGTAATGCCCAGCACCCACCACTTTGCCTCTACAACAGTGCCGACCAGGCGTCCAATATCAATTTCATCACTGCCCGAAGTCGGGGCGGCAGAAGGTCTTGTTTTTTCGGTCATTGTTATCCCTGCTGAGCTTTCAGTGCCTGCGCCCACTGTTGGGCAGACTGGTCAAGTAAGGTGTAAACCGCCTCAAAGGCCTCATGGCTTTTGCGGTAGGGATCGGGGATTTCACGTTCATTGTCCCAGTGTCCAAACAGCATCACCTTACCGCGCATCTCCGGAGCGATATCGCACAGCGCATGAATATGGCGTTTTTCCATCGCCAGAATCAGGTCATACTCGCGGCACATGCGGCCAGTGACCTGGCGGGCAACATGCCCGTCGAGAGAGAGGTGATGATCCCGCGCCACGATCGTTGCGCGCTCATCGGCACCTTTACCGACCAGTGCACCCAGCCCTGCCGAATCGACGGTCAGTTCGGGCTGGTAGTGTTTCAACAACCGTTCAGCCGTAGGGGAACGGCAAATGTTCCCCACGCATACCACCAGAATTTTGTTAAACATCGCGGATTACCAGGTATGAATGTCGCGCGCCGTATCCGTCATGTAGCGAACGCCACTGATGGTTGGCAGCAACTGGTTGATCAGACGGTTCCAGCGGGCAACCGGTGCGGTAGTGACATACACCACATCGTATGGCTGGAGACGGAACTCCGTCGCCATCACCAGAGAGGTCGCATCGGACATATCCAGCTGGTAGATGTTGGCAATCTTGCCTTTCGCGCTGCCCTCACCTTTCAGCGGACGGATCACGAAGATGCCGGTCGCGTTAGAGGTCGTCAGATCGATACCCTCAGCATTGCCCAGCGCTTCGGTCAGCGTCATACCGCTGAAGTCCATCTTGAGGGTGCTTTGTTTCTTCACTTCACCCATCACGAAGACTTTGAGATCGTCATTGCGTGGTACATAGAGGATGTCGCCCGGGTAAAGCAGGCGGTTCTGGGTCAGATCGCCGTTTTGCATCAGCGCCTGCAGTGAAATGCGCTGCTCCTTCCCGTTGTGGGTCAGTACCACGTTGCGCCAGTCGGCGCCGTCGGTTAACCCGCCCGCGGCGTTAATGGCATCCAGCACGGTCAGAGGAACGTTGGTGATAGCCTGCTGACCGGATTTGTTCACCTGGCCGGAGATGTAGGCTTTTTGCGAGCGGAATGCGGCGATATTAACGTCCACCTGCGGGTCGGCGATGTACTGCGCTAAGCGGCCGGTAATATCACTACGGATCTCGGCAAGCGTTTTCCCTGCCACATGGACTTTACCAATGTAGGGATAGAACATGGTGCCATCTGACTGCACCCAGTTACCGGTGTCGCTTGAGCTACGGTACTGGCCCGCTGGCGTGGTCAGTTCGGGGTGGTCCCAGACGGTCACGTTAATGACGTCTCCTGGCCCTACGCGATACTGGTAGGACGCGATTTCCTGGTCCAGTGACATATTCGGCTGGGCAACGTTTGGACGTGGGCGTAATTGTTCGACCAGACGAGGCGTAAGTGGATAAACATTCACCATTTTGTCGAGATCAAAATCGGCATCCTGTTGCTTGATCACATCCTTGCCCATTGTTGACATATTGCTGCCGGGAAAGACAGTGCAACCGCTCATCAAGGTCACAGACACCAATAATGGCATCAATTTCATTTTGGAGTTCATCATTGATTATTTATCACTTTGGCAGAGTAATTATCCTGTGCAATTTAAATACGTGTGAATCTAAAATGCATTAAGAATGTAGCTAATTAAATAAAAATATAACTAGCATCATTCCTAAAAAAAACGTTATTTGGCCAGTCACTGTTGACAACGGAATCATGGCTCATCCACACACATCCAGGCACGCTACCGCCCTTGGCTTCCAGCTACCAATACGCTATAACACGATGAATTGCAGGCAAAAAATCGCCAGATTTTTTGCATTTGAAATAAATGGAGCATTCATAATACGCAGGCACTATTTCGTTAGTCGCTCAAAAAAAAACAACAACCAGTAACAGAAGATATCCTTTTTCAGGCTAATAATCTTGTAACAGCTAATCCCAAAACAGGCAAGAAAACGGGTTCCGAACACCAAATTTTAAGAATTTGTTTAGAAAAGCAGTTTATTTTTAAGAATTTCTTTATATTGACAGCGTTATCATTGAACATCTTTTAATGCGATATTTCTTAATTTTGTTATTTCAGATAAATACAGACTTTCTAGATGAATTAGACTTATTATTCCCGGTATTATTAATTTAATGATTATTGAGAGAAATCTCATACTGACATTGCAATTTCCCCCAGCTTTATCCATGATCGAATTGTGTCATTCGTCATGTTACAGAAGGTATTGCTACTACTATGGAATGGATTGCCGATCCCTCAATCTGGGCCGGGCTGGTTACGCTGGTCGTCATCGAGCTGGTGCTCGGGATTGATAATCTGGTTTTTATCGCCATCCTCGCTGAAAAACTGCCCCCTTCCCAGCGCGATCGCGCGCGCGTAACGGGGCTGCTGCTGGCGATGGTCATGCGGCTACTGCTGCTGGCCTCTATTTCCTGGCTGGTCACGCTCACTCAGCCTCTGTTCTCCATCCACGGTCTGAGCTTTAGCGCCCGCGATCTGATCATGCTTTTCGGCGGCCTGTTCCTGCTGTTCAAAGCCACCGTGGAGCTCAACGAGCGGCTGGAAGGCAAAGACAGCGAGAACCCGACCCAGCGCCGCGGGGCAAAATTCTGGCCGGTGGTCGCGCAAATCGTGGTGCTGGATGCGGTCTTCTCCCTGGACTCGGTGATCACCGCCGTCGGGATGGTGGACCATCTTGCGGTGATGATGGCCGCGGTCATTATTGCCATCACGCTGATGGTCATGGCCAGCAAGGCACTGACCCGTTTTGTGAACAGTCACCCCACCATCGTGATCCTCTGTCTGAGCTTCCTGCTGATGATTGGCTTTAGCCTGGTGGCCGACGGCTTTGGCTTTCATATTCCGAAAGGCTACCTGTATGCCGCCATCGGGTTCTCCGTCATGATTGAAGCGCTTAACCAGCTGGCGATATTCAACCGCCGCCGCTTCCTTTCCGCCAATCAGACTCTGCGTCAGCGTACGGCCGACACGGTCATGCGCCTGTTAAGCGGTAAGAAAGAGGATGCGGAGCTGGACGCCGAATCCTCCGCCATGCTGGCCGACCACAGTGATGGGCAGATCTTTGACCCGCAGGAACGACGGATGATTGAGCGGGTGCTCAATCTTAACCAGCGTACGGTCAGCAGCATTATGACGTCGCGGCATGATATAGAGCACATTGACCTGACGGCCCCGGAAGCGCACATTCGCGCCCTGCTGGATAAAAACCAGCACACACGCGTGGTGGTGACCGGCGGGGAAGCGGAAGAGGAGCTGCTGGGCGTGGTGCACGTCATTGACCTGCTCCAGCAGCAGCTTCACGGTGAGCCGCTTAATCTCCGCGTCCTGGTTCGCCAGCCGCTGGTCTTCCCGGAGGGGCTGCCGTTGCTTTCCGCCCTTGAGCAGTTCCGTAACGCGCGGACCCACTTTGCCTTTGTGGTGGATGAGTTTGGTTCGGTGGAAGGACTGGTCACGCTCAGCGACGTGATGGAAACCATTGCCGGTAATCTGCCAAACGAGGTGGATGAGATTGATGCCCGCCACGACATTCAGAAAAACGCCGACGGCTCGTGGACGGCAAACGGCCATATGCCGCTGGAAGATCTGGTGCAATATGTCCCGCTGCCGCTGGATGAAAAGCGGGAATATCACACCATTGCCGGTCTGCTGATGGAGTATCTGCAGCGTATCCCGCAGCCGGGCGAAGAGGTTCAGGTAGGCGACTATCGGCTTAAAACGCTACAAATTGAAAACCATCGCGTGCAGAAAGTTCAGCTGATACCGCTGCGGGATGAGGAAGAACTGGATTTTGAGGTGTAAAAAAGCCGGGTGGCGCAACGGCGTCAGGCTTTTGTAGGCCGGGTAAGGCGAAGCCGCCACCCGGCACAACAGGCATCACAGCTTATCCAGCAACTTCTTCACATCCTTGCCGTCCTGCGAATCTTTATTACGATCCGCCCAGCCGCTCAGCCGACGTTTCGCTTCATCCTGCAGATGCTTGCGCAGGATCTGATCCACCTGGAGGCTATAATTCAGAGCCTGCCATTTGCCGTAGACGCTCAATGGGACCGGCGTTTCTTTCAGGAAGTCGATGAGCTTACTTTCTCCCTGCCAGCCGGAAAGTACCCGCACGTTAAAGCGAGTGTCCGCCGTCTCTTTGACCAGATCCAGCTTACCTTCGCCCGTCAATGATAAGAGTGAAGAGGCACCCTGCATTCCGTCGAGAGAGAGTTGTCCGTTGTCCAGCGTCAGGTCCGTGGTGAAGCTGTCGAGTCGCGTGGCGCTGTCGTAGTTCTCCTGGGCTTTCACATCGCTGCTGCGCTCCACCGCCTGCTGTACCAGCTGCTGGAAGTTGAGCCCTTCCATACGGGAGTTTTTCAGATCAAGATGCGCCTGCCCTTGCCACTCGCGGCGGAAAGCCTCGGCATCAATTTTCGTGCCGGAGAAGTCCCCCGCCAGCGTCAACTGCCCCGTCAGGGATATCGGGTAATTAAACGCGTTCAGGATGGTTCCTATCTCAACGTTATCGAGACGCGGCTGGAATTCGGCGCTGGCAACGTCTTTACGAACATCCAGCGTGCCGGGCAGCGAGAGGTGCCCTGCGCCCATCTTGCCGCTCAGCTCGGAGATCACCAGCAAACCGTTATGGTTAAACATCTGGCTGCTCACGTCGGTAAAGTCCATGCCGCGCCAGCGCAGGCTATTGGCTTTCAGCAGAATATCCGCCGTGAATCCGCGTAGGACGTTATAGTCAGGCTGATCGAGATTCGACGAAATAACCGGGCGTGATACCGCTGCCTGGCTTTGCCCCGTCTGCGCCGCATTGCTGTCCGTGGCGCTGGCTGGCAGAGGCGGCAACAGATTTTCCAGGTTGAGCTTGTCAAACTGCAGATTCAGCACCCACTTCGGCTTTTCTTCGAGCGTGACGCTGGCCTGCCCTTTCAGACTACTGTCATTTGCCTGCAGGTTGAGGTTATCCAGCTCCAGCTGTTTTTGTTCCTCGCGCCACACGGCCTGCAGCGTCCCCTGCCCGGCGATCCCCTGGGTGGGAAGATCGGCCCCCGTCAGTTGCCAGTCCAACTGCTGAATGTCGGCGGTGAGCTGGTGCGGATAGTCTGACGCGTTAACGCTGGCATTCAGCGACAGGGTCAGATCGCGCTGATCGCGGTTCACGCGCCCGCTGAATTCCACCGACGCAATATGGTGTGCATCCTGTTCCATCTGCAGGTTAATGTTGCGAACGGTGACCTGCTCTTCGTGCTCATGCTGGAAAACCAGTACGCTATCGGCCACTTTCAGTTTGCCAATATCAAAGGACCAGCCTGTATCAGACGGCTCATCAGGCAGGGTGTTTTCGCGCGGTGCCACCGGCGCGTTAGCATCACGCACGGCCTCGGTTTGCGGGGTGAGCTGAATCACCGCACCTTTCAGCATCACCTGATTCACCTGCAGCTGATGGGAAATGAGCGGGATCAGCGCCACATCAAGGCGCATGTTGTCTGCGGAAACCAGCGGCTGGGATGCCCCCGGCGCCGTGAGCGACATGCGGCCAGAGAGAATACTGAGCTGCGGCCAGACGTGCCAGCGCAGCGGCCCATCAAGCTTCAGTTGATAACCACTGCGTGCCTCGACCTGCCGCACCATGTAAGCGCGGAAGTCATTGGGGTTAACCAGCAGAACCAACGCCGAAAGGCCAGCCACCAGCACCACCAGCAAAATCATCAGCGTTGTCAGAACTCTTCTCATGGCATCCTCAATGGACTAACGATCAGTCTTTATCAATACGGCTGGCAACCGCACCCTGCTGGTCGCGATATTTTGCGTCCTGGCGGCGGTTATACGGCCTGTCTGCCGGGCCTGACAGCGGTTCAAAACTCAACGCGCCGATCATCATGCCCGGACGAAGCGCCAGCGGCAATTTACCGGCATTGAAGAATTCCAGCACGATACGTCCTGACCAGCCTGGATCGATACGGTGCGCGGTCACGTGTACCATCAGCCCCAGTCGCGCCAGCGAAGAGCGGCCATCAAGCCAGCCGACGAGGTCCGCAGGCAGGGTGACGGATTCAAATGTAACCGCCAGCGCCAGTTCTCCCGGATGCAGATAAAAGGCTTCGCCGTCGTCGATAACGATTTCATCACTCATCACGCGATCGAGCGCGGCGCTGACTTCGTCCTTCGGACCGCTGAGGTCGATGAACGGTGCGGTATGGCCGCTAAAGGTGCGGAATTTATTCCCCAACCGGACATCAACGGTCACCCCATTGATACGCTCAACAGGTGGACGCGGGGTAATAGACAAACGGCCTTCATCCAGCCAGGCTTCTATATCGCGATCACAAAGACGCACGCCTCTTTCTCCTTTCATGCAACGTACCCTGAGTCGGTAAGCGCTCAGGGTAAAACCAGGTTATCTCTGAACGGTACACAATTCACGCGGCTTATTCAAAAAACTGGCTGATTTTCGCTTTTAAGATATCAATCGCAATGCGGTTTTTACCCCCGCGCGGCACGATAATATCGGCGTATTGTTTGGAGGGTTCAATAAACTGCAGGAACATTGGGCGGACCGTTTTCTGGTATTGCGCCATCACGGAGTCCATTGAACGGCCGCGTTCATTAACGTCACGCTTGATGCGGCGCATCAGGCAGATATCCAGCGGGGTATCGACGAAAATCGAGAAGTTCATGGATTCACGCAGGCGGGCATCGGTCAGCAGCAGGATGCCTTCAAGGATAATGACCTTTTTCGGCTCGATGCGGATCGTTTCCTTGGTACGGGTATGTTCGACATAACTGTAAACGGGCAGTTCAATCGCCTGGCCGCTCTTAAGCGCTTCTAAATGCTGGAACAGCAGGCTGTGATCCATTGCATTTGGGTGGTCATAGTTCGTTTTAACGCGCTCTTCCATCGACAGATGGGATTGATCTTTGTAATAGCTGTCTTCGGGAATGACGCCGATATGCTCATCACCTACTTGTTCACGCAGTTCGCGATAAAGCGTACTGGCAATTAGACTTTTACCTGAAGCCGATGCGCCGGCGATGCCTATAATGACGCACTGATGAGACTTATCAGTCATAAATTTAGCGACCTGATTAACCTGGATGTTAAGGAAGGACGACGCCGGAGCGTCAAACGCGGCAATTATAGGGATTTCGCGGGCGTGATACCAGTCGAATGCACAGGTTCTGCGAGACTGGCCGAAAAGTGACGAGTTATTCCCTGAATGAAATTTAAATGACCATTTTTTCACCGTTTCACCGTTTTTTTTAACGGAGTAAGTATTTAATAAGTCTGTGGTGTCAAATTCTGAGCGGTCACCATATGAATTGTAAATTGTTTGTACTAGCATAAACCAAATTATCAAATTCACGCGTTCGGACATCTTCCCTGACGGCATGGCGTCTCTGGATAAAGCGGTAATGAATAAACAATACCAGCGGGTTTTGGTGACTACCCCACATCCTTTAACACGACTTGTCTGTCTGGGCCTGGTCACCTTTATCTTTACCTTATTTTCGCTGGAACTCACCCGTTTCGGCACCCTGCTGGCTCCGCTCTGGTTCCCCACCGCCATTATGATGGTGGCGTTTTACCGCCATGCCGGAAAAATGTGGCCGGGCATTGCCCTGGCCTGCTCGTTCGGTAATGTTCTGGCCTCGTGGATGCTGTTCTCCTGGGGATCGGTCAGCCTCATCTATCCTTCGATCAACATCATTGAGGCCGCTATCGGTGCGCTGTTTCTGCGCAAATGGCTCCCATGGTACAACCCGCTGCAGAATCTGAACGACTGGATCCGCGTGGCCATCGGCAGCGCACTGGTGCCTCCGCTGGTGGGCGGTATTCTGGTGACCCTGCTGGCCCCCGGCCCAGAGCCCCTGCGTAATTTCTTCGTCTGGGTATTGTCAGAAGCGATTGGCGCGCTGGCGCTGGTGCCGCTAGGGCTGTTGTTTAAGCCGCATTATCTGCTGCGCCACCGCGATCCGCGGTTGCTGCTGGAAACACTGACCACGCTGGCCGTGACGTTAGCCCTCAGTTGGGCAGCCATCACCTGGCTGCCGTGGCCCTTCACCTGCGTGATCGTTCTGCTGATGTGGAGCGCCGTGCGCCTGCCGCGGATGGAAGCGTTCATGGTGTTTCTGGTCACCGTAATGGTTGTGTCGCTGATGATTGCCCAGAACCCACTGGCGCTGACCACCCAGCACGCCGGGCCGATGATAAACGCCCCCTGGCTGCCGTTCCTGATGCTGCTCCTGCCCGCTAACGTCATGACCATGGTGATGTACGCCTTCCGCGCCGAGCGCAAACACATCACCGAAAGCGAAGAGCGTTTTCGTAACGCAATGGAATATTCTGCCATCGGTATGGCGCTGGTCAGCATCGAAGGAAAATGGCTTCAGGCGAACAAGGCGCTGTGCAATTTCCTCGGCTACAGCCAGACGGAGCTCCAGTCGCTGACCTTCCAGCAGCTCACCTGGCCGGAAGATCTGAATACCGACCTGGAGCAGCTCGAACAGCTCATTAACGGCGAGATCAATACCTACACCCTCGAGAAGCGCTATTACACGCGCGATGGGGAAGTGGTCTGGGCGCTTCTTGCCGTCTCCGTGGTGCGCCATGCCGACGGCTCGCCGCTCTATTTTATCGCCCAGATTGAAGACATTAACGACCTGAAGCAGACCGAGTGGGTCAATAAACGCCTGATGGAGCGCATCACCCTGGCAAACGAAGCAGGGGGCATCGGCATCTGGGAGTGGGATCTGGAACCCGACGTTATTAGCTGGGATAAGCGGATGTTTGAGCTGTATGAAATTCCGCCGCACATCAAGCCCACCTGGCAGCTCTGGCACGACACGATGCTGCCGGAAGATCGCGCCCACGCAGAGAAGGTACTGCGGGACTCTCTGATTTCCCGTCTGCCGTTTAAGCTGGAATTCCGCATTCGCGTGAAGGAAGGCGTGCGTCATATTCGCTCCCTGGCGAACCGGGTGCTCAATAAGCAGGGGGAAGTCGAACGGTTGCTCGGTATCAACATGGACATGACCGAGGTTAAGCAGCTTAACGAGGCGCTTTTCCAGGAAAAAGAGCGTCTGCACATTACCCTCGACTCCATCGGTGAAGCAGTGCTGTGCACCGATATCAACATGAACGTCACCTTTATGAACCCGGTCGCCGAGAAAATGAGCGGCTGGCTGCAGACCGAAGCTATTGGTCAGCCGATTCTGAAGGTGTTACACATCACCTTTGGTGAAAAAGGGCCGCTGATGGAAAATATTCACAGCGGCGATATGTCCCGTTCCGATATCGATCAGGACGTGGTGCTGAACTGCCGTACCGGCGGTAATTTTGATATCCACTACAGCATTACGCCGCTCAGCACGCTGGATGGACAGAATATCGGCTCGGTGATCGTGATTCAGGACGTGACCGAGTCGCGCAAAATGCTGCGCCAGCTGAGCTACAGCGCCTCCCACGATGCCCTGACCCATCTGGCTAACCGGGTTAGCTTCGAAAACCATCTCAAACGGCTCCTGCAGACCGTTCGTGAAACGCGCCAGCGTCATGCCCTGGTGTTTATCGACCTCGATCGCTTCAAAGCCGTCAACGACACGGCTGGCCACGCGGCGGGCGATGCCCTGCTGCGGGAACTGGCTTCCCTGATGTTGACCATGCTCCGCTCCAGCGACGTGCTGGCGCGCCTGGGCGGGGACGAGTTCGGGTTACTGTTACCGGACTGCAACCTGGAAAGCGCGCGCTATATCGCCGGTCGCCTGATTCATGCCATCAACGACTATCACTTTATGTGGGAAGGCCGCCTGCACCGGATCGGCGCCAGCGCCGGCATCACGCTGATTGATGAAAATAACCATCAGGCGTCGGAGATCATGTCGCAGGCGGACATTGCCTGTTACGCCTCAAAAAACAGCGGACGTGGCATGGTGACGGTGTATGAACCCCAGCAGGAGCGGGATCACCACACGCGCAGCATGATGTCGCTTGATGAACAGTGGCACATGATTAAAGACAATCATCTGATGATGATTGCCCGCAGCGTCGCCTCACCGCGCATCCCTGAGAGCAGTAATTTCTGGCTGCTGTCGTTACGCCTGTGGACCAGCCAGGGCGAAGTTCAGGAAGAGCATGCCTTCCGCTCGGGCCTGGCGGAACCAGAGCTTCTGCACGCCCTCGACAGGCGGATCTTTAGCGAGTTTTTCCGCACCTCAGCCGCCCAGATCGCCAGTAAAGGCATGGGTGTGGCGCTGCCGCTCTCAGAGGCCGGTTTAGCCAGCGTGACGCTGGTCGATGAACTGCTCGACCTGCTGGATAAAAGCCCGATGCCGGGCCGTCTGCTGCATCTGGTTATCTCTGCCGATGTGGTGTGCAATCCGGATAAGAACCTGCATCGGGGTCTGCAAAAGCTCCGTCAGGCGGGCTGCCGCGTGATCTTCAGCCAGGTGGGACGCGATATGAACGTCTTTACCCACCTGACTGCGAACATGGCCGACTATCTGATGCTGGATGCGGAGGTGGTAACCAACGTGTACGGCAATCTGATGGATGAGATGATGGTGACGATTGTTCAGGGGCACGCCCAGCGTCTGGGAATGAAAACCATCGCAGGCCCTTGTAACCAGCCCATCATGATGGATACGCTCTCCGGTATCGGCATCGATTTTATCTTTGGTGACACCATCGCCGAGCCGCAGCCATTAGATCTTCTTCTCAACACCAGCTATTTCGCGATCAACTGACGGTGCCCAGCCGTCGGTATACCAGATATGCAGCAGAGCATAGGAGCGCCACGGCTTCCAGCGTTCGGCATAGCGACGAATTTGCGCGGGCGTCATTCCGGCGAAGCGTTGTTTAATTAGGTAATCATCCGGCAGAAACACATCTTTCGCCTGCCAGCCGCGCAGGGCCAGATAATTTGCCGTCCAGCGCCCTATTCCCGGCCGCTGCTGTAGCGCCTTCATCCCCTCTTCTATATTCGCGGGCGGGAAAAGCGGAAATGTTCCGTCGATAACCGACTGCGCCAGATGAATCAGCGACTCCGCGCGCTTTACCGGCATGCCCAACGCTTTCAGCGCCAGCGGGTCCGCTGCCGCCAGCGCCTGCGGCGTGGGGAAGCAGAGATAGCCCGGGCAATCCGCCACGGGTTCACCGCATAACGCCACCACGCGTGACGCCAGCTTCGCCGCCATCGCCACGCTCACCAGCTGTCCGAGAATCGCCCGGACGCCCTGCTCGTACGCATCCATCGCTCCCGGCAAACGTAAGCCCGGCCTTGCAGCACCGAGATCGCCCAGCGTCTCCGCGATGTGCTGCGGATTGCAGGCAAGATCGAACAGGCGTTCGATGCGCTCAAGGCACGGCTGCGCAACCGGCATTAATCCCGGGCTGAGGGTCACGGTCAGCGTGTGTGTTGCGATATCCGGCGTCACGCGGAAGATCCCCTGATGTCCCTCGCAGGCAAAACTGCGCTCGTAGTAGTCGTGCGTGACGGTTTCAATGCCCGTCACCGCACGCGCGCCAAGAAAGCCAAACATCCACTGCCAGTCGTAAGGGGGAAGCCAGTTCAGGGTGTACATCATCTCTCCTTTTAGGTTCTTCACAGCATAAACGGAAAGGTCCTGTTTCGCCTTGCTTTCATATTCCTGTTGTCGCCATGCGGACATTTCGTTAAAGTCTCGCCCCTTCTCACCGGCATGGGGATTCATCGTGTTTATTGGATTTGACTACGGTACGGCAAACTGCTCGGTTGCGATTATGCAAAACGGGCAGCCACGGCTCCTGAAAATGGAAAAAGAGAGCACGCTGCTGCCGTCAATGCTCTGCGCACCGACGCGTGAAGCGGTGAGCGAATGGCTGTTCCGCCACCATCAGGTTCCGGCTTCGGCGGCGGAAACCCAGGCGCTGTTACGCCGTGCCGTCAGCTTCAACCGCGAGGAAGATATCGACGTTACGCCGTCCAGCGTGCAGTTCGGCCTCTCCTCGCTCGGACACTACATTGAAGACCCCGAAGAGGTCTATTTCGTTAAGTCGCCAAAATCCTTCCTCGGCGCCAGCGGCCTGAAGCCGCAGCAGGTCGCGCTGTTCGAAGACCTGGTGTGTGCGATGATGCTGCACATCCGCAACCAGGCGCAGACGCAGGTCCCAGAGGCGATTACCCAGGCGGTGATTGGCCGACCAATTAACTTCCAGGGGCTGGGCGGCGATGAGGCCAACCAGCAGGCGCAGGGGATCCTGGAACGCGCGGCGCACCGCGCAGGCTTCCGCGACGTGGTATTCCAGTATGAACCCGTTGCCGCAGGGCTGGACTTCGAAGCCACGCTGACGGAAGAGAAGCGCGTATTGGTCGTGGACATCGGCGGGGGCACGACGGACTGCTCGCTGCTGCTGATGGGCCCCCAGTGGCATAACCGTCGCGATCGTGAAAACAGCCTGCTGGGACACAGCGGCTGCCGCGTAGGCGGGAACGATCTTGACATCGCCCTGGCATTCAAGAGCCTGATGCCGCTGCTCGGCATGGGCGGGCAAACGGAAAAAGGCATCGCGCTGCCGATCCTGCCGTGGTGGAACGCGATTGCCATCAACGACGTGCCGGCACAGAGTGATTTTTACAGCACCGCCAACGGCCGCTTCCTTAACGATCTGGTGCGTGATGCCCAGGATGGCGAAAAAGTCGCCCTGCTCTATAAAGTGTGGCGTCAGCGCCTCAGCTACCGCGTGGTGCGTACGGCTGAAGAGAGCAAAATCGCCCTTTCCGACCGCGCTGAACATGCGGTATCCCTGCCGTTTATCAGTGACGAACTGGCCACCGCCATTTCGCAGGACGGGCTGGAGACGGCGCTTGCCCAGCCGCTACAGCGCATTCTGGAACAGGTGCAGCTCGCGCTGGAGAACAGCAACGAGAAGCCGGATGTGATTTACCTGACCGGCGGTAGCGCCCGTTCGCCGCTGATCAAGAAAGCGCTGGCCGAACAGCTGCCGGGTATTCCGATTGCAGGTGGCGATGACTTTGGTTCCGTTACCGCTGGTCTGGCACGCTGGGCGCAGGTGATGTTTAGCTAGTGCGGTTGTGCCGGGTGGCGGCTTCGCCTTACCCGGCCTTCAAAACGTGTGTTGTTGTGGTGCGGTCTGGTGCCCTCTCCCACAAAACACCAAAAACGGCAACGTCCGTTGCCGTTCGCATTTACCTTGTAGGCCGGGTAAGCGAAGCGCCACCCGGCAACACTCAGACAATTCCCGACAGTCTTCCATATTTCCTCCATTTTTCCGCTGTGTTGCCTGACTAAACTAGTATCATTCCCCGAAGTATTCAGGATGAGAACGTATAACGATGAAAGGCAGTAACAAATCCCGCTGGGCAATCGCCGCTGGCATCATTGTGGTGGCCCTTGCCGCCGCTTGGTACTGGCACAGCCAATCCGCGAACTCCGCCGCACCCGCCGGTGCCACCAGCCAGGCTCAGCGCCCCACGGGCGGAGGGCGTCATGGAATGCGCGGCGGCGCCCTGGCGCCGGTTCAGGCGGCGACGGCGGTAAATAAAGCCGTTCCTCGCTATCTCACCGGTCTCGGGACCATTACCGCCGCCAACACTGCCACGGTGCGCAGCCGCGTCGACGGCCAGCTCATCGCGATCCACTTCCAGGAAGGTCAGCAGGTTAAGGCTGGTGACCTGCTGGCGGAAATCGACCCGAGCCAGTTTAAGGTCGCCCTCGCCCAGGCGCAGGGACAGCTCGCGAAAGACAACGCGACCCTCGCCAACGCCCGGCGCGATTTAGCCCGCTACCAGCAACTGGTGAAAACGAATCTGGTGTCCCGTCAGGAGCTGGATACCCAGCAGTCGCTGGTCAGTGAAACGCAGGGCACTATCAAAGCGGACGAAGCCGCCGTGGCCAGCGCCCAGTTGCAGCTGGACTGGAGCCGCATCACCGCGCCGATTGACGGACGCGTCGGCCTGAAGCAGGTCGATATCGGCAACCAAATCTCCAGCGGCGACACCACGGGCATCGTGGTGATCACCCAGACCCACCCGATTGATTTAGTCTTTACCCTGCCGGAAAGCGATATCGCGACCGTCATGCAGGCGCAAAAAGCCGGTAAAGGCCTGGTAGTGGAAGCCTGGGACCGCACCAATAAGCAGAAACTGAGTGAAGGGTCCCTGCTCAGTCTGGATAACCAGATCGACACCACCACCGGCACCATCAAGCTGAAGGCGCGCTTTAATAACCAGGACGATGCCCTCTTCCCGAACCAGTTCGTCAATGCACGCATGCTGGTCGCCACCGAAGAGAACGCGGTGGTGATCCCCACCGCTGCACTGCAGATGGGTAATGAAGGTAACTTTGTCTGGGTGCTTAACAGCGACAATAAAGTCAGCAAGCATCTCGTAAAAACCGGAATTCAGGACAGCCAGACGGTGGTCATCAGCGCGGGGCTTTCCGCAGGCGACCGCGTGGTCACCGACGGCATTGACCGTCTGACCGAAGGGGCCAAAGTGGAAGTGGTTGAACCTGCGAAACAGGGAGCGACCTCCTGATGCAGGTGCTGCCGCCGGGCTCTACAGGTGGGCCGTCACGCCTGTTTATCCTCCGTCCTGTCGCCACCACGTTGCTGATGGTGGCGATCCTGCTCGCCGGGATTATCGGCTATCGCTTCCTGCCCGTCTCGGCGCTGCCGGAGGTGGATTACCCAACGATTCAGGTTGTCACCCTCTATCCCGGGGCCAGCCCGGACGTGGTGACGTCCGCCATTACCGCCCCGCTGGAGCGCCAGTTCGGCCAGATGTCGGGGCTAAAACAGATGTCCTCCCAGAGTTCTGGCGGGGCATCCGTCGTGACGCTGCAGTTCCAGCTGACGCTGTCGCTGGACGTCGCCGAGCAGGAGGTGCAGGCCGCCATCAACGCCGCTACCAATCTGCTGCCGTCAGACCTGCCTAACCCACCGGTCTACAGCAAGGTGAACCCGGCAGATCCGCCAATCATGACGCTTGCCGTCACCTCCTCCGCGATGCCGATGACCCAGGTCGAAGACATGGTCGAAACGCGCGTGGCGCAGAAAATTTCTCAGGTGTCCGGCGTTGGCCTCGTCACCCTCGCGGGCGGCCAGCGCCCGGCGGTGCGCGTCAAGCTGAACGCGCAGGCCATCGCCGCGCTGGGGCTCACCAGCGAAACCATTCGCAGCGCCATCAGCAACGCGAACGTCAACTCGGCGAAGGGCTCGCTGGACGGCCCAACCCGCGCCGTGACGCTCTCCGCCAACGACCAGATGCAGTCCGCCGACGAATATCGTCAGCTAATTATCGCCTACCAGAACGGCGCGCCAGTGCGTCTGGGCGACGTGGCGACCGTAGAACAAGGCGCGGAGAACAGCTGGCTGGGAGCCTGGGCCAACAAACAGCAGGCGATCGTGATGAACGTGCAGCGCCAGCCGGGTGCCAACATCATCGAAACCGCCGACAGCATCCGCACCATGCTGCCGCAGCTGATCGAAAGCCTGCCGAAATCGGTCAGCGTGAAGGTGCTTTCCGACCGTACCACCAACATTCGCGCGTCGGTCACCGACACCCAGTTCGAGCTGATGCTGGCGATTGCGCTGGTGGTGATGATTATCTATCTGTTCCTGCGTAACGTCCCGGCGACCATCATCCCCGCCGTCGCCGTACCGCTCTCGCTGGTCGGTACCTTTGCGGTGATGGTGTTCCTCGATTTTTCGATCAACAACCTGACGCTGATGGCGCTCACCATCGCCACCGGGTTCGTGGTGGATGACGCTATCGTCGTCATCGAGAACATCTCGCGCTATATCGAGAAAGGCGAAAAGCCGCTGGCCGCCGCGCTGAAAGGCGCAGGGGAAATCGGCTTTACCATTATCTCGCTGACCTTCTCATTGATTGCGGTGCTGATCCCGCTGCTGTTTATGGGCGATATCGTCGGGCGTCTTTTCCGCGAGTTTGCCGTGACGCTGGCGGTCGCCATTCTGATCTCCGCCGTGGTGTCGCTGACCCTGACGCCGATGATGTGCGCCCGCATGCTGAGCCACGAGTCACTGCGTAAGCAAAACCGCTTCTCGCGCGCCTCCGAGCGCATGTTCGAGCGCATTATTGCCGGCTACGGTCGCGTGCTGGCGAAAGTCCTCAACCACCCGTGGGCGACGCTCGGCGTGGCGCTCGGCACGCTGGCGCTCAGCGTGATGCTGTGGATTTTCATTCCGAAAGGCTTCTTCCCCATCCAGGACAACGGCATTATTCAGGGCACGCTTCAGGCCCCGCAGTCAGTCTCCTTCGCCAATATGGCCCAGCGCCAGCAGCAGGTGTCTGAGATTGTTATGAAAGATCCGGCGGTCGAGAGCCTGACCTCCTACGTGGGCGTCGACGGCACCAACCCGTCGCTCAACAGCGCGCGTCTGCAGATCAACCTTAAGCCGCTGGATGAGCGCGACGATCGCGTCAACGCCGTCATTGAGCGGCTGCAAAACGCCGTGGCCCGCGTGCCGGGCGTTGAGCTTTACCTGCAGCCGATTCAGGATTTGACCATCGATACCCAGGTCAGCCGCACGCAGTACCAGTTCACGCTGCAGGCCACCTCGCTGGACGCGCTCAGCACCTGGGTGCCGCAGCTGGTGGATAAACTCAAAACCCTGCCGCAGCTCTCGGACGTCAGCAGCGACTGGCAGGACAAGGGCCTGGCGGCGTATGTGAACGTCAACCGCGACGCCGCCAGCCGTCTGGGTATTACCATGGCGGACGTGGATAACGCTCTGTACAACGCCTTCGGTCAGCGCCTGATCTCCACCATCTACACCCAGGCGAACCAGTACCGCGTGGTGCTGGAGCACAACACGGAGAACACGCCCGGCCTGGCGGGGCTGGACTCGGTGCGCCTGACCAGCAAAGACGGCGGCATTGTGCCGCTGAGCGCTATCGCCACGGTGGAAGAACGCTATACCCCGCTGTCGATTAACCATCTGGATCAGTTCCCGTCCACCACCATCTCCTTTAACGTGCCGGACAATTACTCTCTGGGTGAAGCGGTGGAGGCCATTCAGGCGGCGGAAAAAGATCTCAGCTTCCCGTCCGACATTCAGACCCAGTTCCAGGGCAGCACCCTGGCGTTTCAGGCCGCGCTGGGCAACACCATCTGGTTGATCGTGGCGGCGGTCGTGGCGATGTACATCGTGCTCGGCGTGCTGTACGAAAGCTTTATCCACCCGATCACCATCCTCTCTACCCTGCCGACGGCGGGCGTGGGGGCGCTGCTGGCATTAATGCTGGCGGGCAGCGAGCTGGACGTGATTGCCATCATCGGCATTATCCTGCTTATCGGGATCGTGAAGAAAAACGCCATCATGATGATCGACTTTGCCCTGGCCGCCGAGCGCGAACAGGGGATGTCGCCGCGCGATGCCATCTTCCAGGCCTGCCTGCTGCGTTTTCGTCCGATCCTGATGACCACGCTGGCCGCCCTGCTGGGCGCGCTGCCGCTGATGCTGAGCACTGGCGTCGGCGCGGAGCTGCGCCGTCCGCTGGGTATCGGCATGGTCGGCGGTCTGCTGGTGAGCCAGGTGCTGACGCTGTTCACCACACCGGTGATCTACCTGCTGTTTGACCGCCTGGCGCTGTGGACCAAAAGCCGCTTCCCGAAACGTGAAGAGGAGGCATAAGTGAAGTTTTTCGCCCTCTTCATTTATCGCCCGGTGGCGACGATTTTAATCTCGCTCGCCATTACCCTCTGCGGCGTTCTGGGCTTCCGGCTGCTGCCGGTGGCGCCGCTGCCGCAGGTAGATTTCCCGGTAATCATGGTCAGCGCCTCGCTGCCGGGTGCCTCGCCGGAAACCATGGCCTCGTCCGTTGCCACGCCGCTGGAGCGTTCGCTCGGGCGGATTGCGGGGGTCAACGAGATGACCTCCAGCAGCTCGCTGGGCAGCACGCGCATTATTCTGGAGTTCAGCTTCGACCGTGATATCAACGGCGCGGCGCGCGACGTGCAGGCGGCCATCAACGCCGCACAGAGCCTGCTGCCGAGCGGGATGCCGAGCCGTCCGACCTACCGCAAGGCCAACCCGTCCGACGCGCCGATCATGATCCTGACGCTGACCTCGGATACGTACTCACAGGGGCAGCTGTACGACTTTGCGTCTACCCAGCTGGCGCAGACAATCTCACAAATTAACGGCGTCGGTGACGTGAGCGTCGGTGGGAGTTCCCTGCCCGCCGTGCGCGTGGGGTTAAACCCGCAGGCGTTATTCAACCAGGGCGTGTCGCTGGACGACGTGCGCTCCGCCATCAGCAACGCCAACGTGCGTAAACCGCAGGGGGCGATTGAGGATAACAGCCACCGCTGGCAGATCCACACCAACGACGAGCTGAAAACCGCGGCGGAATATCAACCGCTCATCATCCACTATAACAACGGCGCGGCGGTGCGCTTAAGCGACGTGGCCAGCGTCACCGACTCGGTGCAGGACGTGCGCAACGCCGGGATGACCAACGCCAAACCGGCGATTTTGCTGATGATCCGCAAGCTGCCGGAGGCCAACATTATTGAGACGGTGAACAGCATTCGCGCCCGTCTTCCGGACCTGCAGGAGACCATCCCGGCAGCAATCGATCTGCAAATTGCCCAGGATCGCTCCCCGACCATTCGCGCCTCGCTGGAAGAGGTGGAGCAAACGCTGGTGATCTCCGTCGCGCTGGTGATCCTGGTGGTCTTCCTGTTCCTGCGCTCTGGCCGCGCGACGCTGATCCCGGCGGTGGCCGTGCCGGTCTCGCTGATCGGTACCTTTGCCGCCATGTATCTGTGCGGGTTTAGCCTCAACAACCTGTCGCTGATGGCCCTGACGATTGCGACGGGCTTCGTAGTGGATGACGCCATCGTGGTGCTGGAGAACATCTCCCGCCATCTGGAAGCGGGCGTGAAGCCGCTGCAGGCTGCATTGCAGGGCACGCGCGAGGTGGGGTTTACGGTGCTCTCCATGAGCCTGTCGCTGGTGGCGGTGTTCCTCCCGCTGCTGCTGATGGGCGGGCTGCCGGGCCGGTTGCTGCGCGAGTTTGCCGTCACCCTCTCCGTCGCGATCGGCATTTCGCTGGCGATCTCCCTAACGCTGACGCCAATGATGTGCGGCTGGATGCTCAAGCGCAGCAAACCGCACTCGCAGCCGCGCCGCAAAGGCTTTGGCCGTTTCCTGATGGCAATGCAGGAAGGCTACGGAAAATCGCTGAAGTGGGTGCTGAACCATACCCGACTGGTCGGCCTGGTGCTGGTCGGCACCATCGTGCTCAACGTGTGGATGTATATCACCATCCCGAAAACTTTCTTCCCGGAGCAGGACACCGGCGTGCTGATGGGCGGCATTCAGGCGGACCAGAGCATTTCGTTCCAGGCCATGCGCGGCAAGCTGCAGGACTTTATGAAGATCATTCGTGAAGACAAAGCCGTGGATAACGTCACCGGTTTTACCGGCGGGTCACGCGTCAACAGCGGGATGATGTTTATTACCCTCAAACCGCGCGGCGAGCGCAACGAAACCGCCCAGCAGGTGATTGACCGCCTGCGGGTGAAGCTCGCCAAAGAGCCGGGGGCAAACCTGTTTTTGATGGCCGTTCAGGATATCCGCGTCGGTGGGCGACAGGCGAACGCCAGCTATCAGTACACATTACTCTCGGACGATTTGGCCGCCCTGCGCGAGTGGGAGCCGAAGATCCGCAAGGCGCTGGCCGCCCTTCCCCAACTGGCGGACGTAAACTCCGATCAGCAGGACAACGGCGCCGAGATGGCCCTGACCTACGACCGTGAAACCATGTCGCGGCTGGGTATCAACGTTGAAGCCGCCAACAGCCTGCTGAACAACGCCTTCGGTCAGCGCGAGATCTCCACCATCTACCAGCCGATGAACCAGTATAAGGTGGTGATGGAAGTTGACCCGCGCTACACCCAGGACATCAGCGCCCTGGACAAAATGTTTGTCATTAACAACGACGGTAAGGCGATTCCGCTCTCCTACTTCGCCAGCTGGCAGCCTGCCAACGCGCCGCTGTCGGTGAACCATCAGGGGCTTTCGGCGGCATCGACCATCTCCTTTAACCTCCCCGCCGGTTCGTCACTGTCTGAGGCCAGTGATGCAATCAACCGCGCGATGACCCAGCTTGGCGTGCCGTCTACCGTCCGCGGCAGCTTCGCCGGGACCGCGCAGGTATTCCAGGAGACAATGAACTCGCAGGTGATTTTGATTCTGGCCGCCATCGCCACGGTCTATATTGTGCTGGGCGTGCTGTATGAGAGCTACGTGCACCCGCTGACCATCCTCTCGACGCTGCCGTCGGCGGGCGTGGGGGCACTGCTGGCGCTGGAGCTGTTCGGCGCACCGTTCAGCCTTATCGCGCTCATCGGGATCATGCTGCTGATCGGCATCGTGAAGAAAAATGCCATCATGATGGTGGACTTCGCGCTGGACGCCCAGCGCAACGGCAACCTCTCGCCGGAAGAGGCCATCTTCCAGGCCTGCCTGCTGCGCTTTCGTCCGATCATGATGACCACCCTGGCGGCGCTGTTTGGCGCGCTGCCGCTGGTAATTTCGGGCGGCGACGGCTCAGAGCTGCGCCAGCCGCTGGGGATCACCATTGTCGGCGGCCTGGTGATGAGCCAGCTGCTGACGCTGTACACCACGCCGGTGGTCTATCTGTTCTTCGACCGCCTGCGGCTGCGCTTTTCGCGTAAAAACAGAGAAACGGTAAACGGGTAAATGACTGAGCTTCCCAGCAACGTTCGCTGGCAATTATGGATAGTCGCCTTCGGCTTCTTTATGCAGTCGCTGGATACGACCATCGTCAACACCGCCCTCCCCTCCATGGCGAAAAGCCTGGGGGAGAGCCCGCTGCATATGCACATGGTGATTGTCTCCTACGTGCTGACGGTTGCCGTGATGCTGCCCGCCAGCGGCTGGCTGGCCGATAAGGTCGGCGTGCGGAATATCTTCTTTACCGCCATCGTGCTGTTTACCACCGGCTCGCTGTTTTGCGCCCAGGCCAATACCCTCGACCAGCTGGTGATGGCGCGCGTGCTGCAGGGCATCGGCGGGGCGATGATGGTGCCCGTCGGGCGGTTAACGGTGATGAAGATTGTGCCGCGCGAGCAGTACATGGCGGCGATGACCTTTGTCACCCTGCCCGGTCAGGTGGGGCCGCTGCTGGGCCCGGCGCTGGGCGGCATGCTGGTGGAGTACGCCTCCTGGCACTGGATCTTCTTAATCAACCTCCCGGTAGGCATCATCGGCGCGATGGCCACCCTGACGCTGATGCCGAACTACAAAATGCAGACCCGGCGCTTTGATTTCTTAGGTTTTATCCTGTTGGCCGGCGGTATGGCCACGCTCACCCTGGCGCTCGACGGGCAAAAAGGACTGGGGATTTCGCCCCTGACGCTCGGGCTCCTGATCGCGCTCGGTGTTACCGCCATACTGTGGTATCTGTGGCACGCCAGAGGAAACGACAAGGCGCTGTTCAGCCTGGCGTTGTTTAAAAACCCCACTTACCGTCTGGGCCTGTCTGGCAGCTTCGCCGGACGCATCGGCAGCGGGATGCTGCCGTTTATGACGCCCGTTTTTCTGCAAATTGGCATGGGTTTTTCGCCATTCCACGCGGGCCTGATGATGATCCCGATGGTGCTCGGCAGCATGGGAATGAAGCGCATTGTGGTGCAGGTGGTGAACCGCTTTGGCTATCGACACGTGCTGGTGGCGGCCACGCTGGGGCTGGCGCTGGTCAGCCTGCTGTTTATGGCCGTGGCGCTGATGGGCTGGTACTACGTCCTGCCGCTGGTGCTGTTCTGCCAGGGGATCATCAACTCCATGCGCTTCTCGTCGATGAATACCCTGACCCTGAAAGACCTGCCGGACGATCTGGCGAGCAGCGGCAACAGCCTGCTGTCGATGGTGATGCAGCTCTCCATGAGCGTGGGCGTGACTATCGCGGGGTTACTGCTCGGCATGTACGGTCAGCACCACCTCAGCGTCGACACGCCGGTGGCGCATCAGGTCTTTATGTATACCTACCTCAGCATGGCGATCATCATCGCCCTGCCCGCTTTCATCTTCGCCAGAGTGCCGGATGATACCAGCAAGAACGTCGTGATTAGGCGCGGCAAAAGGAGTGGCTCATGAAATTCTGGCGTCCGGGTATTACCGGCAAGCTCTTTGTAGCGATCTTCGCCACCTGTATCGTCCTTCTGATCACCATGCACTGGGCGGTGCGGGTCAGCTTCGAGCGCGGCTTTATTGATTACATCAAGCATGGCAATGAGCAGCGTTTGCAGGGACTGAGCGATGCGCTGAGTGAACAGTACGCCCAGCACGGCAACTGGCGTTTTCTGCGCAACAATGATCGCTTTATTTTCCAGATCCTGCGCTCGCTGGAGCACGATACCGGCGACGATCGCCCTGGCCCGGGCATGCCGCCGCACGGCTGGCGCACCCAGTTCTGGGTAATCGACCAGGATATGCGCCCCCTGGTTGGCCCGCGCGCGCCGATACCGCCTGACGGCACCCGGCGGGCGATTAAAGTGAATAACGCCACCGTTGGCTGGGTGATCGCCTCCCCGGTGGAGCGCCTGACGCGCAACACCGACATCAACTTTGACCGCCAGCAGCGTCGGACAAGCTGGCTGATTGTCGCCCTCTCCACGCTGCTCGCCGCGCTCGCCACCTTCCCGCTGGCGCGCGGTCTGCTCGCCCCGGTGAAACGCCTGGTGGAAGGCACGCACAAGCTCGCCGCCGGGGATTTCACCACCCGCGTCGATACCCGCAGCCAGGACGAACTGGGCAAGCTGGCGCAGGACTTTAACCAGCTCGCCAGCACGCTGGAGAAGAACCAGCAGATGCGCCGCGACTTTATGGCCGATATCTCCCACGAGCTGCGCACGCCGCTGGCGGTGCTGCGCGGCGAGCTCGAGGCCATTCAGGACGGCGTGCGCCAGTTTACGCCCGAATCGGTGGCTTCCCTGCAGGCGGAGGTGGGCACGCTCACCAAGCTGGTGGACGATCTCCACCAGCTCTCCATGTCCGACGAAGGCGCACTGGCCTACCAGAAGGCGCCCGTAGACGTCATTAACGTGCTGGAGGTGGCGAGCGGCGCCTTCCGCGAACGCTTTGCCAGCCGCAACCTGAAAATCGACCTCTCCCTGCCGGACAGCGCGGTGGTGTTTGGCGACAAAGATCGGCTGATGCAGCTGTTCAACAACCTGCTGGAAAACAGCCTGCGCTATACCGACAGCGGCGGCGGGCTGCTGATTTCCGGCAGACAGGAAAACGGGCGCTTTGCCCTTACCTTCGCGGATTCCGCACCCGGCGTGCAGGACGCGCAGCTGGAAAAACTGTTTGAACGTTTTTACCGTACCGAAGGCTCCCGCAATCGCGCCAGCGGCGGATCCGGTCTGGGGCTGGCGATTTGCGTTAACATCGTCGAGGCGCATAATGGCACGATCCGCGCCGCCCATTCGCCTTTTGGCGGGGTTAGCATTACAGTAGAGTTACCTCTGGAACGGGATTTATCGAGAGAAGTATGACCGAGTTACCGATTGACGAAAACACGCCGCGCATTTTGATCGTCGAAGACGAACCCAAGCTGGGACAGCTGCTGATCGACTATTTACGCGCGGCCAGCTATGCCCCGTCACTGATAAGCCACGGCGATCAGGTGCTGCCATACGTGCGCCAGACCCCGCCGGACCTGATCCTGCTTGATCTGATGCTTCCCGGGACCGATGGCCTGACCCTGTGCCGGGAAATTCGCCGCTTCTCCGACGTGCCGATCGTCATGGTCACCGCCAAAATTGAAGAGATTGACCGCCTGCTGGGGCTCGAAATCGGCGCGGACGACTACATCTGCAAGCCCTACAGTCCGCGCGAGGTGGTCGCCCGCGTGAAAACCATTCTGCGCCGCTGCAGGCCGCAGCGCGAGCTTCAGGTGCTGGACGCCGAAAGCCCGCTGATTGTCGACGAAAGCCGCTTCCAGGCGAGCTGGCGCAGCAAGCTGCTGGACCTGACCCCTGCGGAGTTCCGCCTGCTGAAAACCCTCTCCCACGAGCCGGGAAAAGTCTTCTCCCGCGAACAGCTGCTGAACCACCTGTATGACGATTATCGCGTGGTGACCGACCGCACCATCGACAGCCACATCAAAAACCTGCGCCGCAAGCTGGAGGCGCTGGATGCCGAGCAGTCGTTTATTCGCGCGGTGTATGGTGTGGGGTATCGCTGGGAAGCGGATGCGTGCAGGATAGCCTAGCCAGCAGAGGGTCAATCCAGGCCGGGTAAGGCGAAGCCGCCACCCGGCACAATAACTTTACCTCCCCGCCCCGCAGCGCTACAATGCCCGCCCTTAAAGTGGGGGATCTCCCCTTACCGCTGCACCTGGTGCACGCGGATCTGACCTGTCATCAGAACGAGAACAAACATGTTTAAACCGGAACTCCTTTCCCCGGCGGGAACGCTGCAAAATATGCGTTACGCTTTCGCCTATGGCGCCGACGCCGTGTATGCGGGCCAGCCGCGCTACTCGCTGCGCGTACGTAATAACGAATTCAACCACGAGAACCTGCAGCTCGGCATCAACGAAGCGCACGCTCTGGGTAAAAAATTCTACGTGGTGGTCAACATCGCGCCGCACAACGCCAAGCTGAAAACGTTCATCCGTGACCTGAAGCCGGTGGTGGATATGGGGCCGGACGCGCTGATCATGTCGGACCCGGGTTTAATCATGCTGGTTCGGGAGAACTTCCCGGAGATGGATATCCACCTCTCCGTACAGGCTAACGCCGTCAACTGGGCAACGGTGAAGTTCTGGAAGCAGATGGGGCTGACCCGCGTCATCCTGTCTCGCGAGCTTTCGCTGGAAGAGATCGAAGAGATCCGCACCCAGGTGCCGGATATGGAAATCGAAATCTTCGTTCACGGCGCGCTGTGCATGGCCTATTCCGGCCGCTGCCTGCTTTCTGGCTATATCAACAAGCGTGACCCGAACCAGGGCACCTGCACCAACGCCTGCCGCTGGGAATACAACGTCCAGGAAGGCAAAGAGGATGACATCGGCAACATCGTCCACAAGCATGAGCCGATCCCGGTGACCAACGTTGAGCCAACGCTGGGCATCGGCGCGCCAACCGACAGCGTGTTTATGATTGAAGAAGCCAAACGTCCGGGCGAATACATGACCGCCTTTGAAGACGAGCATGGCACTTACATCATGAACTCGAAAGATCTGCGCGCCATCGCCCACGTCGAGCGCCTGACCCAGATGGGTGTGCACTCCCTGAAGATTGAAGGCCGCACCAAATCCTATTACTACTGCGCGCGTACCGCGCAGGTATACCGCAAAGCCATCGACGATGCGGCCGCCGGTAAACCGTTCGATACCAGCCTGCTGGAAACTCTGGAAGGCCTGGCGCATCGCGGCTATACCGAAGGCTTCCTGCGCCGTCATACCCACGACGACTACCAGAACTACGAGCACGGCTACTCCGTATCCGAGCGCCAGCAGTTTGTCGGTGACTTCACCGGCGAGCGCAAAGGCGCGCTGGCGGCCGTCGCGGTGAAAAACAAGTTCACCAAAGGCGACAGCCTGGAACTGATGACCCCGCAGGGCAACATGAACTTTACGCTGGAGCATCTGGAAAACGGCAAAGGCGAAGCGATTGAGGTCGCGCCGGGCGACGGGCATACCGTCTGGCTGCCGGTTCCGGAAGAGGTGGAGCTGAAGTTCGCGCTGCTGATGCGTAACTTCAACGGGGAAAGCACCCGTAACCCACACGGCAAATAGTCAATCAGGGAAATTTTTTCGCGCTGGGATAATTCTTAGAATCGGATCACATACCGCTTCGTTCAATACGGGTATTATCCCCCCGCTGAAAAACATAACCCATAAATGCTAGCTGTACCAGGAACCACCTCCTTAGCCTGCGTAATCTCCCTTACGCGGGCTTATTTTTTGCCTTCTCTCTCCTCAATCCAGGCAATGAGTTCGTCGATTTGCTTCTCTGAGAACACGGCGATCCCATGCTCTGAGAGCAACGATGCCGCAACCCCCTTCCCCGCTTTATGTATTCCGCGAAACGATCCGTCATAAATAAACTCACTGCCGCACGTTGGGCTGCCATCGGTTAACAATGCAGCGCTACACCCCGACTCCTGAGCAGCGCGTAGCGCAAGCCAGGCTGCAAGCTGATACTGCTCAGTAACGTCCTGCCCGGTATTTTCAACAATTCTGGCTTGCCCGCGCATTACGTCTTTGCCATCAGCGGACATAATCTCTGCCGGAGGACGCGGTACAGGCAGCCCGGCAGCCAGTTCAGGGCAGTGGATAACCAGACGTTGTTCCTGTTGCCAGCGAGCGAGTTGCGCGTTCATTCTCGCTTTTTCACTTCCGTTATAACGAACCCTGAAGCCCATCAGGCACGCGCTTACCAAAATTTTATTCATCATCACTTTCCTGTGATTACGTTAATATCATCGCTGGAGTGTAACGCGCTTTCGGGCTTATTTTGTTCCTTTCATCCTGTTCTTACCCGCTTTTTTCCTCTCTGCTATACACTCTTACTAACGCTAAAAAAGGGAGCAGCGCGGATGGCAACCTATCCAGACAGTTTATTGATTCTCAATGGCAAAAGTGCGGGCAACGATCTACTGCGTCAGGCAATTCAGGATTTGCGTGACGACGGCGCGCGCATCCACGTCAGGGTAACCTGGGAAAAAGGCGACGCGGCACGCTATATCAATGAAGCCCTCGGGCTTGGCGTCAACACCATCATTTCCGGCGGCGGCGATGGCACCATCAATGAGATCGCGTCAGCGCTGATCGACCTGCCCCCGGCAAACCGCCCGGTGATGGGCATTTTACCGCTCGGCACCGCCAATGATTTTGCCACCAGCGCAGGGATCCCGGAGGCGTTAGAAAAAGCGCTCCAGCTGGCGATCCTCGGTAAAGCCACCGCGGTAGATATTGCGCAGGTGAATGACAAAACCTGCTTTATCAATATGGCCACCGGCGGGTTCGGCACGCGCATCACCAGCGAAACGCCGGAAAAACTGAAGGCGGCGCTGGGCGGCGTGTCGTATCTGATCCACGGTCTGATGCGCATGGATACCCTCAAGCCTGACCGCTGCGAAATTCGCGGCGAGGATTTTCAGTGGCAGGGTGACGCGCTGGTCATTGGCATTGGCAATGGTCGACAGGCTGGCGGCGGTCAGCAGCTGTGCCCGGAGGCGCTGATCAATGACGGTCAGCTACAGCTGCGGATTTTCACAGGCGACGGCCTTCTGCCCGCGCTGTTTACCACGCTGACGCAGCCGGAAGAGAGTCCGAATATCATTGACGGGAAATCCGCATGGTTTGAGGTCAATGCCCCGCACGGGATGACGTTTAACCTCGACGGAGAGCCGCTAAGCGGAACACAGTTCCGCATTGAGGTGTTGCCCGGCGCGCTGCAGTGTCGGTTGCCGCCGGACTGTGTGCTTTTGCGCTGATGGTATTGCCGGGTGGTGGCTACGCCTTACCCGGCCTACACTTCGCCCTCAGGTCAGGCAATCGTGACTTTGCTGTCCAGATAGACATCCTGCACCGCATTGATCAGCTTCACGCCGTCGGCCATCGATTTCTTAAACGCCTTACGACCCAGGATCAGCCCCATGCCGCCCGCGCGTTTGTTAATAACCGCCGTACGTACCGCGTCTGACAGGTCAGTATCGCCGCCCGCCGCGCCGCCGGAGTTAATCAGCCCTGCACGTCCCATATAGCAGTTCGCCAGCTGGTAGCGCACCAGGTCGATCGGGTTATCGCTGGTCAGCTTGCTGTAAACGCGGTCATCGGTGTAACCAAAGTTCACCGCTTTATAGCCGCCGTTATTCTCGGCCATTTTCTGCTTCACGATGTCTGCGCCAATGGTCGCCGCTAGATGGTTCGCCTGGCCGGTCAGGTCGGCCGAAACGTGGTAATCCACGCCGTCTTTTTTGAACGCCGAGTTACGCAGGTACGCCCACAGCACGGTCACCATACCCAGCTCGTGCGCGCGCTCAAACGCCGCAGAGATCTCTTCAATCTGACGACGGGACTGTTCAGAGCCAAAGTAAATCGTCGCCCCAACGGCAACCGCCCCCATATTGAACGCCTGCTCGACGCTGGCGTAGAGCGTCTGGTCATATTCGGTGGGGTAGCTCAGGGTTTCATTGTGGTTCAGCTTCACGAGGAACGGAATGCGGTGGGCATAGCGACGCGAGACGGAGGCCAGCACGCCGTAGGTGGAGGCCACGCAGTTACAGCCCGCTTCAATCGCCAGCTCAACAATGTTCTTCGGATCGAAATAGAGCGGATTCGCTGCGAAAGAGGCGCCCGCCGAGTGCTCAACGCCCTGGTCTACCGGCAGAATGGAGAGATATCCGGTGCCACCGAGCCGCCCGGTGTTGTAGAGCGTCTGCATGTTTCGCAGAACCGCAGGCGGACGGTTGTTATCGACCATCACGCGGTCGACGTAGTCATGACCCGGCAGATAGAGCTGGTCGGCTGGAATGGTCATACAACGATGCTGTAAAAGGCTGTCGGCGTCTTTGCCAAGCAACTGCGCAATATCAGTCATGTGATACTCCCGTAAGTCCGACGTCGTGTCGGTGTGTGTTTATCCAGTCCCATTATTTATGGGCAGACTAAGCCTGGTACCGACTTAACAGATTTTCCACCTTTTGCATTTTTTTTCAGCACAATCTGCTGGCTCGATTCGTGTACAACAAAACTGTTACATTGATCAAACAATCGCCACAAAGGTATTTAAAAGGTATTATAGAATGGTATGTTAAAGGCGTACCCTCTCTGACATGCAGGATTAAAAAATGAAAACGAAAGTCCAACTGTCATTCATGATGTTTGTTGAATGGTTTATCTGGGGCGCGTGGTTTGTGCCGCTGTGGCTGTGGCTGAGCAAAAGCGGTTTTACCGCCGGGGAAATCGGCTGGTCTTATGCCTGTACCGCCATTGCCGCAATCCTCTCCCCAATTCTGGTCGGATCGCTGACGGACCGCTTCTTCGCCGCGCAGAAAGTACTGGCGGTGCTGATGTTTGCCGGCGCGATTTTGATGTACTTCGCCGCACAACAAACCCAGTTCAGCACCTTCTTCCCGCTGCTGCTGGTTTACTCCCTGACCTATATGCCCACCATCGCGCTGACCAACAGTATTGCCTTCGCGAACGTGGATGACGTCGAGGCCGATTTCCCGCGTATCCGCGTAATGGGCACTATCGGCTGGATCGCCTCCGGGCTGGCGTGCGGCTTCCTGCCGCAGATGCTGGGCTATAGCGATATTTCCGATACCAATATTCCTCTGCTGATGACGGCAGCCAGCTCCGCCCTGCTCGGCGTGTTTGCCCTCTTCCTGCCGAACACGCCGCCGAAAAGTACCGGCAAGCTGGACTTCAAAGTAATGCTGGGGCTGGACGCGCTGATCCTGCTGCGCGACAAAAACTTCCTCGTGTTCTTCTTCTGCTCGTTTCTGTTCGCCATGCCACTGGCCTTCTATTACATCTTCGCCAACGGCTATCTCACCGAAGTGGGAATGAAAAACGCCACCGGCTGGATGACGCTCGGCCAGTTCTCTGAAATCTTCTTTATGCTGGCGCTGCCGTTCTTTACCAAACGCTTTGGTATTAAGAAGGTCTTACTGCTGGGTCTGATCACGGCCGCCATCCGCTACGGGTTCTTCGTTTACGGCGGTGCGGAACAGTACTTCACCTACGCCCTGCTGTTCCTCGGCATTCTGCTGCACGGCGTGAGCTACGACTTCTACTACGTTACCGCGTACATCTACGTGGATAAAAAAGCGCCGGTGCACATGCGTACCGCCGCGCAAGGCCTGATTACGCTGTGCTGCCAGGGCTTTGGTAGCCTGCTGGGTTACCGCCTGGGCGGCGTGATGATGGAAAAAATGTTCGCATATAAAGAGCCGGTGAATGGGCTGACCTTCAACTGGGCCGGAATGTGGGCATTTGGCGCAATCATGATTGCCGTGATTGCCGTGCTGTTTATGCTGTTTTTCCGCGAATCGGACAAAGAGATCACTGCTATTGAGGTGGTTGATGGCGATACCGCGCTGACACAAGGGGAAGTTAAATGAAACAAGAACGTGTTCTCGGTGCCCTTTACGGGCAGGCGTTAGGGGATGCGATGGGCATGCCGTCGGAGCTGTGGCCGAGAAAGCGCGTCAAGGCCCACTTTGGCTGGATCGACCGCTTTTTACCCGGCCCGGCAGAAAATAACGCGGCCTGCTATTTCGGGCAGGCAGAGTTCACCGACGATACCTCAATGGCGCTGTGCCTCGCCGATGCGATCATTGAGTGCGACGGGGAGATTAACGCGGATGTTATCGGCAAGCATATCCTGAACTGGGCGCTCGATTTCGACGCGTTCAACAAGAATGTGCTCGGCCCGACCTCAAAAATCGCGCTTAATGCGATTCGTGACGGGAAGCCGGTCAGCGAACTGGAAAACAACGGCGTGACGAACGGGGCGGCGATGCGCGCCTCCCCGCTGGGCTGCCTGCTCCCGGCGACGCGGCTGGAACACTTTGTTGAACAGGTGGCGCTGGCCTCCAGCCCGACCCATAAATCGGACCTCGCCATTGCCGGCGCGGTGGTGATTGCCTGGGCGGTATCCCGCGCCATCGACGGCGAAAGCTGGCAGAACATCGTTGATGCCCTGCCGGGGATCGCCCGCTATGCGCAGGAGATGAAAACCACCACTTTCAGCGCGTCGCTGGCGGCGCGTATTGAGCTGGCGCTTAAGACCGTGCGGGAAGCCAACGGTATTGACTCTGCCAGCGAGCAGGTTTATCAGCTGATTGGCGCGGGAACCAGCACCATTGAGTCCGTTCCGGCGGCCATTGCGATGGTGGAACTGGCGGGAACCGACCCGAACCGCTGCGCCATTTTATGTGCCAATCTGGGCGGTGATACGGACACCATTGGCGCCATGGCGACGGCCATCTGCGGTGCGCTCCACGGTGTGCAGGCGATTGACCCGGCGCTCAAAGCCGAACTCGATGCCGTCAACCAGCTCAACTTCGGCCATTATTGCGAGAAACTGCTGCACTTCAGGGAGCAAAGGGAGGGCGTATGAATGCATTTGCCCAACGTCTCGAAAATCTGCACGCCACGCGCCCGGTGACGGTGCTGGGCGCAGCGGTGATTGACGTCATCGCCGACGCCTACGCCCTGCCCTGGCGCGGGTGCGATATCGAACTTAAGCAGCAGGGCGTGAATATCGGCGGCTGCGCGCTGAATATCGCCATTGCCCTGAAGCGGCTCGGCATTACGGCGCAAAACGCTCTGCCCGTCGGGCACGGCGTGTGGGCGGATATTATTCGCAACGCCATGGCGAAGCAGGATCTGCACAGCGCCGTGGAGGCCGATACGGGCGATAACGGCTGGTGCCTGGCGCTGGTTGAGCCTGACGGAGAACGGACCTTTATGTCCTTTAGCGGCGTGGAGAACCAGTGGCAGCAGCGCTGGCTGGATGCGCTTCACGTCCCGCAAAACAGCCTGGTGTATTTGTCCGGCTATCAGTTGGCCTCACCGTGCGGTGAACTGCTGACACGCTGGCTGGAGGGGTTGCAGGAGGTGACGGCATTCATCGATTTCGGCCCCCGTATTGCGGATATCCCCGACGCGCTGATGGCGCGAATTATGGCCTGCAGGCCAATCGTGTCCCTTAATCGTCAGGAAGCGGAGATCGCAGCCGGGCGGCTGGGTGTCGTGGCTGAAAACCTGGGTGCAGAGTGGCAGCAGCGTTTCGGGGCCGCACTGATTGTGCGCCACGATAAAGACGGTGCGGCCTGGTATGACGCCGGGAGCTCGGGCGTTGTTCCGGCGTTCCCGGCGACGGTCGTGGACACCATTGGCGCAGGCGACAGCCACGCGGGCGGCACGCTTGCCGGACTGGCGGGAGGATGGTCACTGGCAGACGCGGTTCTGCTAGGGAATGCCGTGGCGTCCCGGGTGGTCAGCCAACGCGGCGGCGATTGCGCACCAACTCGCGAGGAATTACTCCTCGCACACAAAGACGTATAGGTCGCTGCGACAGTAGCTGATGCTGTACTCAATCGGCCGGTGCTGCTGGTCAAGCGCGACCTGCTTGATCACCAGCACCGGTATTTTTTCATCCATCTTGATGTGCGCCTGAAACTCGCTGTCCGGCATGCGGGCGCTCACCCTTGAGCGGGTGCGCTGCGGGAAGATATTCTGGCTGCGGAAGTAGTCGTAGAGCGAAATGCCAATCGCATCCGGGTCGGGAATTAACCCGACCGGGACCCAGGACTCTTCAATGGACACCGCATCGTCATCCACATAGCGAATGCGCTTGAGCAAAAAGACCTCGCTGTCCGGGGAGATCGACAGGTGGTTCGCCACCTCTTCCGGGCATTTCACCACCCGCTTGTTAACCCAGAGCGTATTTGGCGTTTGGCCGCGCAGCACCACCTGCTGTGAGAAGCCGCGCGCCTCTTTCAGCGAGTATTCGAAGATATTGTTGATTTGCGTCCCATAGCCACGGGCGCGCGTCACCACACCCTCTTCCTCCAGCGCCTGCATCGCTTTACGCACGGTAATGCGCGACACCCCGGTCAATTGGCTCAGATCGCGCTCGCCGGGCAAAATATTCCCGTGCTCCAGCACCCCGCTGCGCACCGCATTTTTTACCGTTTCGGCAAACTTCAGGTACAGCGGCGTGTTATCGGGCGCGGCGATCCGTTCATTCAATTGAGCGATTAACCGGGTATGCGCTTGTTCCATCTCTGTTTTCTCAGGCGTGGTGTTTTCTGCCAGTATACTGGCTTACCACCATGCATGAAAATGATGAACCGGCCCAATACCGTGACCGACTTCCAGAGTATCGGCTTTTGCCAGCGCCGCCGAGAGCCAGGCTTTCGCTTCGCGCACCGTATCGGCCCAGCCTTCATGCCGGGGACGCAGCGCCGCCAGCGCGGCCGAGAGCGTACAGCCCGTGCCGTGGGTATTTTTGGTCTGCACGCGCGGCGCGGTAAAGCGCACTTCGCCGTCCCGGGTGAAGAGCCAGTCCGGGCTTTCCGCGTCATCCAGATGCCCACCCTTCATCAGCACCGCCCCGCAGCCCATCGCCAGCAGCGCGTTCCCCTGCGCTTTCATCTCGCGTTCCGTTTGCGCGTGCGATGTGCCCAACAGCGCGGCGGCTTCCGGCAGATTGGGCGTGATGAGCGCTACCTGTGGCAGCAGCTTTTTGCGCAGTGTCTCCACGGCAGAGGCGGAGAGCAGCGGATCGCCGCTTTTCGCCAGCATCACCGTATCCAGCACCACGTTTTGTACCTGATAGCGTTTAAGCCGCTCGGCCACCGCTTCAACGATATCCGTTTCGGCCAGCATGCCGATTTTGGTGGTATCGATGCGCACGTCGCTGAAGACTGAATCCAGCTGCGCGGCAACAAAATCCGGCTCGATACGGTAGACCGACTGCACGCCGCGCGTGTTTTGCGCCACCAGCGCGGTGATGACCGAGCAGCCGTACGCGCCAAGGGCTGAGAAAGTTTTCAGGTCAGCCTGGATACCCGCGCCGCCGCTGGGATCGGTGCCGGCAATGGTCAGGGCGTTAATTCGCTTCATGCCTGTTCCTCCAGCGTGTAGAGCGCATCCAGGAACGCGCTGGCAAAACTGCCCGGGCCACGCGACTGCACAACCGCGACCGTTCCGGCTCGTTTCATCCATCCGCAGGCGGCAGCGATGTTATCCAGCCGGTCACCCGGCAGCGAGCAGCTCGCCGCCACAACGGCAGAAAGCGCGCACCCGGTGCCCACCACGCGCGTCATCAGCGGGTCACCGCCGGTAACCGTTCGGGTACGTTGCCCGTCCGTGATGTAGTCCACCTCGCCGGTGACCACCACAATCGTATTGATCTGCCGGGCCAGCGCCTGGGCCGCAGGCACCGCGCTGGCGGCGGTATCGGTCGTATCGACGCCGCGCCCGCCGGCGCTCATCCCGGCAAGAGCAAGGATTTCGGAGGCATTGCCGCGAATGGCCGCCGGTTTCAGGGCAAGAATTTGATGGCAAAAGCGGGTGCGGAACGCCAGGGCGCCCACGGCAACCGGGTCCAGCGTCCAGGGCTTGCCTGCCGCCACCGCGCTTTCAATTGCCCGACGCATCGACTGGGCGCGCGGCGCGGTCAGCGTGCCAACGTTAACCAGCAGCGCGTCGGCTATCGCGGCAAACTGCTCGGCCTCTTCGGCCTCGATCACCATCGCCGGGGATGCGCCAAGCGCCAGCAAAACGTTGGCCGTAAAGGTCTGTACGACGTCATTGGTCATACAATGGGTCAGCGGAGAACGGGTGCGGAAGTGATGTAAAACGTGTAAATCGAGCAGGTCAGGCTGCATGGGTTCGCTCCTGCCTTGCGTGAAGAAGCGATGACCGGGAAGGCATCTGACTTCCCTACGCTGGCATTATCCAGATCAGGTAATACGGGTATTTCTCAGCCTTCACAAAGAAGGGCACCCCGAGTCATTTGGTAAGCATTAGCTTACTTTTTGCCAGATTAGGGGAAGTTGCTGGCTCAAGCAAGCCCACTCTTTCGGATAATGATTCTTCACGCAAGGCAGGAGCGAAAGACTTCGAGTGCTCAGAAAGAACAACGACATTCTGTTACTCACTGTCTTTTTAGTTAAACAACTAAAAGGTCCTTCACAGAAAAGAAAATAATTAATATTGTAAGAGATGGTATTGAGCAGTAGCTAATGAATTATTTAGCCAACAGCACTTTGATTTTAAGTGCTTTTTCATAAAAACAGCTTCTCCTTTGTACTTGCACGCAGTACGATTAATAAACATGTTGCCTGAAACTAAAGGGTTACTGATGGATACAGTAGAAAAATTAAATGGAACATATTTCTATCGTGGCGTATGCAATATCACTGCAGGAGAGTTATTTTTTTGGATTTTACTGGATAGAGTTAATGATCAATTTGGCGGAATTAAAGATGTTATTTCAATGAGCTGTATTATTCTGGGTCTGCCATTATTAAAAACAAGAGGTAAACCTTACGGAACCACAGCGGGTACGTCAATAGCATCAAAATACCTTCGCCAACTTCTTAACACTGAATTACCTGTAAGACTTCCAACTCTTACAGAAGCGAGCATAACAACACTTAAGCCTAAATATGTTACTAACCTGGGCGCTTTTGTGGGGCGTGGATTACCTGTTGTTGGTTGGGCTATAGTAGCGAGCGATATTAGTCAAATCGTTTATAAAACCGTTCGTAACTACAACACCATCGCACACGAGAAAGATCGCATATGGTAACAGATCAGGAAGTTTTAGAGCTATTCCGTAAAGAGTTACCTGTGTCAGGTACATTCACAGGAAAGCTGATACCGTTAGAGCTTGATGATATTCTTCAAGATTATGCAGACGATGATGATTTAATTTATTGCATTAATAAATACGACAGTTTTTTTAATATTGACATGTCAGCAATGAATTATCAGAAATATTATCCGTGGTTTAGAACGTGGTTCTTTAGAAGATGGTTTACTGATAAACCAGTAAAGCAAATCTCAAAACCTCTTACTGTAAGGATGTTTGCAGAATCGGCTAAAGCAGGAAGATGGTTATACGACTAACAGCAAGGAGCGTTAAAAATGGCTGTACCAGTACATTTGATTTTAAAAGATGATGGTGGTTCTCAGATCATGGGATCTTGTGACGTTCATGGACGTGATGGAAGCATAGAACTACGTAGCTTACAGCATAGCGTGATCATTCCTACAGACAATTTAACAGGTAAAGTGACAGGAAGCCGACAACATTGCTCATTCAACTTCACTAAAGAGATTGACAGTTCATCACCCTATCTGTTTAAAGCTGTTGCAACGGGGCAGACTCTTAAAAGCGCTGAGTTTAATTTCTATCGTATCAACTACAGCGGGCAAGAGGACATTTACTACACCATTACATTAGAACGTGTGAAAGTAGTTAGCTTTAGCCCTGTGATGCACGATACCCGAACGGCTACGGGTACAGGCCATATGGAAGATATTTCTTTAGCCTACGAGAAAATCACTCACCTTTATAAAGATGGCAATATCTTGCACTCCGATGCGTGGAACGAAAAGAAACAAGCATAGCAAAAAAAGCTTTAAACATGGGGCTACCCTGCCCCTCCTTCAGACTCTCCATTTTGTATAACAATTCTGTTACTAAGTCATATAAATTTATATCCAGATACATTTCGCTTGAGTTTTCAACAACAATATTTTTAGCAAAAAACTGTAGGATTACTGTTAGGCTCAGCATTGCTTTCATTCAAAACATAAGAAGGATTCAATAATAAAACAGAGAGAGAGATCCATTAACTGACATTAACTATTCCGCCTATTTTTCATCTTTCCTCGCCAAGAAACTTAAAAAATATTAATGAGTTTTTATTTCATACACATCATAAAATCAAACCAACTAAAAACTTATATCATTGATATTTAACAGGTAATATCTTTTCTATTACAACGAACTAAATTAGCTATTAATGCGATTTATGATTTAGATCAATAATCATAATTACACATTCATAGATAGTTGCTGCACGTTACGAAATAAGTTATCAAACTAAAACTTTCTACGTTAATCGTGAATTAATACAGATATAACAAGACGTTGTATCTTCCCGCCAGGATAGCGCCCTAATTTTTTCTTGTATTGATGATGAGAGCTTTAATATGAAATGTTTAAATACATCAGCTACCGCTGTTTTTGTATTTGGTATTGTGTTTTCTGGTGCAACATTCGCAGCTACGATCAGCACTGATGATGTTGTAGATTCTTTGGGCTGGACTCAAACCCAAATCAATCAACAAAATGCAGATCGTGAAGAGGCAAATCGTGTTGATATTGGTACAAATCGCACTGATATTATCAACATGCGAGATGAAAATTTATTGCGTGATGATGCAATTAAAAGCGCAACTGATAAAGCTGACGCAGCTTTACAAGGCGTTATGACTAACGGACAAGCAATCATTGATACAAACACGAGAGTAGATAAAGCTGAATCTGATGCTGTGCTTGCTGGTGCAAAAGCTGATACAGCGCTTACTGATGCTACTGGCGCTAAAGCCGCTGCTGATCATGCCGAAATCACCGCCATTAATGCGAACAATAAAGCAGATGCTAATACACAAGCGCTTGCAAGTAAGGTAGATAAAAGCATTTTTAACGCCGATCAGGATAGACAAGATCAAGCCCTTCAGGATGCCTCTGACAAAGCGACTCAGGCATTTAATACGGGCGCTTATGCGCAATCTTTAGCTGTAGATGCACAAACGGTAGCCGCAGCGAATAAAGCTGCTGTTGCTAACGTTCAGTCACGCCAGCAAACGCAGGAAGCGACGATTCAGAATCACAGCGCACAATTAGCGAATCATGAATCACGTATTACTGCGTTAGAGAGTCAAAATAACGCTAAGTTCTCTTCTCTGGAGAATCAGCAGAATGAGGATCGCAAGGAATATCGTGCTGGTATCGCTGGCGCTGCTTCTCTTGCTGGTTTGCATTACGTTGATACAGATAACGCGGTTGCCGTCGGTGCTGCCAACTTCAAAGATGCGCAAGGTTATGCGATCGGCTACCGTCATAAGTTCGCTGAGAATGTAGCCGCTACCCTCTCTACATCAGGTACATCCAACGGTGATGAAATTGTTGCGGCGTCCGCATCTTACGGATGGTGATGCTAGAGTATTAAAATAAAATGCCAGTAAGCTAAAAAACTCGCCCATGCGTTTTAATCAGCTGGCTATAACTCAATACATTGCTGCTCGCAAAGAAAATGACAAAGTACATTTTTATCTCCGCTGTTTTGTATCTCACTTTTATTTTATTAGGGATATGGATCGGCTTGATGTTAGGCACGTATATTTATAATTGTAATTACTGAGGCAATAATGAAAAAGTTAATGATGGTGGCGGCTATATTATCTCTTGCTGCGTGTTCCTCACCCGCTCAACGGATGGCGGATTGTCAAAGCAAAGGAGTGAGTAAAGATGCTTGTTATATTGCAGAGCAAAACCGCACTACAGCCATTAACGCTGCTGCTGAAAAACAGGCTTTAGAGAATGCTGCTCAACTTGCACAGTCAGCGCACAGGCACCTTCCTGAAGGCTGCACTCAGGTAATGGATGCTGCGGGTCGTTGTGATAGCAAGCCGGCCAAAGTAAGCGGTGATTTAAAAAAGTTCTCAGGTGAAGCGGATCACGTTATGAATAAGCCAATCTCTGAAGCTGCTGAATATCTGCTTTCGAAAGGCTGGAAGCCAAATAAGGGTTCATGGCACAAGGGTGGCTATATTATGCAGCTGGTTGTCGAAAAAGAGAGAGTTGTAAACGCACAATTATCAAAAATGTGATCTTAGCATTACGCTCCCACCTCATAAGATTTACATAGCCCCATTTGTATGGGGCTTTATTTTAGCTCGTGACTAAATACACATTTACTCTAACTGCCACGCCCCGCCATGAATAAGCGACGCTCCTCCCGTCCAGGCAAATAACGCCAGCTCGCGGCAGCCTGCATCAGGATAGATACGGCTGCTGAGGCACGCCTCACCGTCGTTAACAAACACTTCCACTGACGAGCTGTCAACGAACAGGCGCAGGCTTAGCGTGTCGTTCAGGTTCAGCGCGACACTACGGGTACCGCACAGGCCATACTGCGGATAATAACGCTCCAGCACCAGGCGCTGCATCTGCGCATCAACGTAGAGACGGAATCCGTCGCCGAGACGAATGCCGTATTGCTCCGCGCTGCTGTTCCTGCAATCCCATTGCAGAATGACCTCCATCGCATCGCAATGTTCCACTAGCGTCATCTGCTGGTTATTAAGCGTACTTATCGGCCAGGGGAACCACGCCCCGCGCAGGGTTTCAACTTCTCTGGCCGGCCGCATTTGCAGATTGTTATCCGCACTCAGCGTCAGCTCGCGAGGTAAGGAGAGCATGCCCGCCCAGCCATCCTCCTGTTCCGGCAGCGGGGATTCCCACATGTCCAGCCAGCCGATGACGATGCGTCGGCCATCCGGCGTCAGGAAACTTTGCGGCGCATAGAAATCATGCCCGTAATCCATCTCCACAAATTCACCTTCACGCACAAAGGGCTGACCTGGCTGCCATTCACCTACCAGATAGCCGCTCTGGAAAAGATTGCGATGTTTAAATCCGTCTGCGGTGAGTCCCTGAGGCGAAAACATCAGCACGCGTTTCCCACCGAGAGTGAAGAAGTCCGGGCATTCCCACATATAACCCATCTCTTTTTCAGCCACCGCGAGCACGCCCCTGTCCTGCCACTCGCGCAGATCCGCAGACCGGTACGCACGCACCTGGCCCGTATCACCCTCTCGCGCGCCAACGACCATGTACCACCACTCCCCTTCACGCCATACTTTCGGATCGCGGAAGTGGTGCAGTCCAGGCGGTGTGTCAATGACGGTCCCGTGCCGCACAAAGTGGATGCCGTCACGGCTGGTTGCCAGGCACTGAACCTGGTAGAGATTAGCCTCATCGCCGGGATCGCCGTGGAATTTGTGGCCGGTGTAGATCAGCGCCAGCGTGTCGCCATCCACCACGGCTGAGCCAGAAAAACAGCCGTCCTTGTCGTCTGGTCCTTCCGGAGCCAGCGCAACCGGGAGATGCTCCCAGTGAACTAAATCTTTGCTGCGCGCATGGCCCCAGTGCATCGGACCCCATTGGGTCGAATACGGATGGTGCTGATAAAAGGCGTGATACCAGCCATCAAACCAGACCAGGCCATTCGGGTCGTTCATCCAGCCAGCACGCGCAGCGAGGTGGTAACGGGGATACCAGCGCAGGTTGAGCCCTTCGCGTCTGGACTGAATTTCCTGTTCTGCTTTCGTAATGGAATACGTCATTTCTCTACTCTTTGATCAGATGGTGGAAGGTTGCGGCATAAGCGGGTCAGAAGAGGACTTACCCGAGCGCAACAGGAAGATGGAGATAAACGTGGTGCTGAAGACCAGTAGTCCCATGATGAGATAGGACTGGGCAAAGCCGTATTTCTCATAGCTGTAACCTGCCAGCGGCGACAGCACCGAGGCAATCACTGAGCTTGTACAGGCAAAGCCCACCAGATAGAGGGTGGAAGAGAGTCGCTTATCAAAATGCAGGCTGTTGTATTTGAAGATGGAGACCAGCAAAACGGGCAGCTCAACCGCGTGCAATAGCTTGGTAATGGAGATCAATACCGGCCCCTCAACCAGACCCGATGCCACCATACGCATCGCCATCACCATTCCGGCGAAAATCAGGCCGTTTTTCGCACCGAGGCGATTCACCAGCCACGGGGCGCAAAACATGCCCGCCGCCTCCAGGAAGACCTGGAAGGAGTTGAGATAGCCATACATGGCGTTTCCTTCCTGCAGCGTCGGGAACTGGGACGAGAAATAGACCGGGAACTGCTGGTCATAGACGCCATAAATACAGGTGCCGATAACAAAAAATACCAGCGCCCAGAAGCGCGGCAGCGTCAGCAGGCGCAATGCATCCTCCAGCGTGACCTTACCGCCGGACACCGCCTCCTGCATGGCATGCGGCGCGGAAGAGACCCGGAGGCGTGCCAGCAACACAAAAAACACCAGCCCGGCGCAGCTCGCCACCGCGAAGTTCAGCTTCGGATTAATGTTGAACAGGAGTCCTGCAAAAAAGGTTGCCACTGCCCAGCCCAGCGATCCCCACATCCTCGCCTTGCCAAATTCAAACTGGCTCTGGCGGGCCACGCGCTCGGTATAGGACTCCAGAACCCCTATTCCGCCGTTAAACGTCAGCCCGATATAAACCCCGCCGAAAATACTGCCGAGTAACACGTTAATTTGCAGCAGATAACCAAACAGCAGGAAGGCCGGACCGGAAAGAATGAGCAGACTGGTCAGAAACCAGAGCAGGTTTTTTCGCAGGCCGAGCTTGTCCTGAATGAAGCCGTAGCAGATTTGCGCGCACAGCGCGGAGACGGACAGCACGGCATAGATGACTCCCGTATCCCCTGCCTTTAACCCCACCTCCTGATGGAGCCAGATAGAGAGCAACGAGCCGGAAGATGACCATGTGACAAAAAAGAAAAAGAGTAGTGCGCTTAATAAAGGGTAGCTGTGAGAGTGATGCGTTTTCATCATGACATTCTCATGTTGGAGTAATGACGCAATGGTAACGTTAACATCTATCCTTTCTCATGCTGTTTGGTAAAAATTTAAGATGTTAATCACGAAAGTTAACGTTAACATCAAGAGAGTGAGATCGCGATCAAATATTCATCACTGAGGTAAGCCTGACCTGGCCTGTGCATCAGCCTTCCTTTTACATCAGCGACTTAGTTGTATACCCTTTCACACAGAGCATTAACGGAGTAAAAAAATGGCTTCCCTGAAGGACGTCGCAAAGCTGGCTAACGTATCGCTGATGACGGTCTCCCGTGCGCTGAACAGCCCGGAGCGCCTTAAGCCGGAAACGCTGGCGCGCGTTCAGCGGGCTATCGAGCAGACCAGCTACGTGCCCGATCTGTCCGCCAAGAAAATTCGCGGCGCGCATGCCTCGCCTAAAACCATAGGCGTACTGGCGCTCGATACGGTGACGACGCCTTTCTCGGTGGAGATCACGCTGTCGATTGAAGAGACGGCCAGAATGCACGGCTGGAATAGCTTCGTGATGAATATGTTTACCGATGACAACCCGGACGCCATTGTCGACCTTCTTCTTTCTCATCGGCCTGACGGAATTATCTACACCACCATGGGGTTACGTCAGGTTCCTCTCCCGGCCAAACTCCTCACCCTTCCCTGCGTGCTGGCCAACTGCGAAAGTGACGGCGAAAAGGTCGCCAGCTATATTCCTGATGATGAACAGGGGCAGTATACCGCCGTACGGGCGTTACTCGCGGCGGGTTATCGACGCCCTCTCTGCCTGCATTTGCCTGAGGGGCATCTGGCCACAACCCGACGTCGTCAGGGGCTGGAACGTGCATGCCGTGAAGCGGGGCTCGATCCGGACGGCCTGGAGCACAGCTATATGGCACTCGGCGATGAGCACTATCGTGACATTCCGTCAGTATTGCTGGCGCACATGCAGAATGGCATTCCCCGGTTCGACGCGGTTATCTGCGGCAACGATCGTATCGCGTTTATGGTCTATCAGACGCTACTGGCGCAAGGGCTTCGCATACCGGAAGATGTCGCCGTTATCGGCTATGACAATATGGTGGGCATTGGGGAGTTGTTCCTGCCGCCTCTCTCGACGGTTCAACTGCCGCACTATGAAATTGGTCGTTTGAGCGCCCTGCATATTATTAACGGTGAAGAACATCATGAAACCACGCGCGTAGAAAGTCCTTTTTTACCGCGTGATTCCGTTGCGCATGCAACGTAACCGCCGTTTTTTGCCCAGGACGCAGAAACAGGAAGCGTCACCCTCCTTTTATGCCGTTCGATGGCACGATTTGTCACACTCTTTTCTGTGACTTTACACACCGGGTAAACGGCCTGTAACGCGCTGTTTTTATTTGGCATAAAATGCAATTTTCATTTTAAAAATGGGGATATTTCCTCGTTACAGCCCCGTGTCACAAAACAGTAAACAAATTAACCATTGAGCCCCGTGGCAAAAGGCTCTATATTGGCGGCGTTTTTTTCAGGCCCCCATCTGTTTTTTAACTTTTTATTCAATCGTGGCTCATAACGAAGCGGCGGTTGTAGGAGTGATATGATGACGGATAAAGTCCGTATTGACACCGTAGATGCCCACAAAAGCAACGAAACCTATCTGGCCCGTCAGGCCGAGTTTGAATCTAACGTCAGGAGTTATCCGCGCAAACTGCCTTTAGCCATCACTAAAGCAGAAGGCGTGTGGATCACCGATGCAGATAATAAAGAATACCTTGACTGTTTAGCAGGCGCAGGGACCCTTGCGCTTGGCCATAACCATCCTGATGTGCTGAAAAGCATCCAAAATGTCATTACCAGCGGCTTGCCGTTACATACTCTGGATCTGACGACGCCTCTGAAAGACGCGTTTTCCGAATACCTGCTCTCTCTGCTGCCTGGTCAGGGCAAAGAGTACTGCCTGCAGTTCACCGGTCCATCCGGTGCTGACGCCGTTGAAGCGGCGCTGAAGCTGGCGAAAAAAGTGACCGGCCGTAGCGGTATCATCAGCTTCTCTGGTGGTTACCACGGCATGACCCACGGCGCACTGTCCGTGACCGGCAACCTGTCTCCGAAAGAAGCGGTTGACGGTATGATGCCAGAAGTCCAGTTCATGCCTTACCCGCACGAATACCGCTGCCCGCTGGGTATCGGTGGTGAAGCGGGCGTGAAAGCGCTGACTTACTACTTCGATAACCTGATCAACGACGTTGAAAGCGGCGTGCGTAAGCCTGCTGCGGTGATCCTGGAAGCGGTTCAGGGCGAAGGCGGCGTGAACCCGGCTCCGGCTGAGTGGCTGCAGCGCATCCGTAAAGTCACTCAGGAACACGGCATTCTGCTGATCCTCGACGAAGTTCAGGCTGGCTTTGCCCGTACCGGTAAATTCTTCGCCTTCGAACACGCTGGCATTGAGCCAGACATCATCGTGATGTCTAAAGCCGTCGGTGGCGGTCTGCCGCTGGCCGTGCTCGGTATCAAAAAGCAGTTCGATGCATGGGCACCAGGTCACCACACCGGTACCTTCCGCGGCAACCAGCTGGCGATGGCAACCGGTCTGACGACGCTGAAAATCCTGAAAGATCAGAACATCGCAGGCAAAGTGGCTGCACAGGGCGAATGGCTGAAAGGCCAGCTGAAAGAGATGGCGAAACGTTATCCGGTCATCGGCCATGTGCGCGGTCTGGGCATGATGATCGGTATTGAGATCGTTAAGCCACACGAAGCCGCTGACCACATGGGCTGCTTCCCGGGCGACGGCGAGCTGTCCGCACTGATTCAGAAGAAGTGCTTCGAAGCCGGTCTGATTCTGGAGCGCGGTGGTCGTAACGGTATCGTTCTGCGTCTGCTGCCTTCTCTGCTGATCAGCGATGAAGAGCTGAAGATCTTCCTGGATAAATTCGAGCAGGCACTGCTTGCTGCGGGCGTTCGCCCGGCGTAACCGGAGTTGTTGATTACGATGTCTGATTCAAACCCAATTTTGTTCTCCTCTGCGCAGAGCATTGAAGCTTACCAGCAGGCGATTGAACAAAGCACTCAGGCTGTGATGCAGTGGCTGAAACAGCCTGAGATGTACCAGGGCAAAACGGTCGCGGAACTGCGCGACCGTATTAAGCTGGATTTCAACCCGAAAGGGCTGGGCAACGAAGCGGCGATTGAACGCGCTGTCGAGTTCTTCCTGAAAGACAGCCTGTCCGTTCATCACCCGCAGTGTGTGGCGCACCTGCACTGCCCAAGCCTGGTCGTAAGCCAGGCGGCGGAAGTGCTGATCAACGCCACTAACCAGAGTATGGACTCCTGGGATCAAAGCCCGTCCGCAACCATCATTGAGATCAAACTGATCGAGTGGCTGCGTACCCGCGTGGGTTATCAGGCCGGCGACGCAGGTGTTTTCACCAGCGGCGGGACTCAGAGCAACCTGATGGGCCTGATGCTGGCGCGCGATGCGTTCTTCGCGCGTCAGGGTCATTCCGTTCAGCAGGACGGCCTGGTTGGCGATCTGCGCAAAATTCGCGTGCTGTGCTCCGAAAACGCACACTTCTCCGTGCAGAAAAACATGGCGCTGATGGGCCTGGGCTACCAGTCCGTAGTGCAGGTGAAAACGGACGAATTCTCCCGCATGGATCTGACCGATCTGGCAGCGAAAATTGAGCAGTGCAATGCGAACGGCGAGCAGATTCTGGCGATCGTCGCGACGGCAGGTACCACCGATGCCGGTGCTATCGACCCGCTGCGTGCGATTGCAGAGCTGGCGGCGAAGCAGAACATCTGGGTACACGTTGATGCAGCCTGGGGTGGCGCGCTGCTGATGTCTGAGCAGTATCGTCACTACCTGGACGGCATTGAGCTGGTGGATTCCGTGACCCTGGACTTCCACAAGCAGTTCTTCCAGACCATCAGCTGCGGCGCGTTCCTGCTGAAAGAAGCGCGCCACTATGAGCTGATGCGCTACCAGGCGGCTTACCTGAACTCTGAGTTCGACGAAGAAGCAGGCGTGCCTAACCTGGTCTCCAAATCTCTGCAGACCACCCGTCGTTTCGACGCACTGAAGCTGTGGATGAGCCTGGAAGCGCTGGGTCAGGAGCAATACGCGGCGATCATCGATCACGGCGTGACCCTGGCACAGCAGGTTGCGGCCTACGTGAAATCGCAGCCTGCGCTGGAACTGGTTATGCAGCCGCAGCTGGCAAGCGTGCTGTTCCGCTTCCGCGGACAGGTGCAGACGGATGACGCGGGCATCGCCCTGCTGAACCAGAAAATTGGTGACGCACTGCTGGAATCCGGCCGTGCAAACGTCGGTGTGACCGAGCATAACGGCGTGACCTGCCTGAAGCTGACGCTGCTGAACCCAACCGTGACGCTGGAAGATATTAAAATCCTGCTGTCTCTGGTTGAGCGTACCGCGCAGGAAGTTCTGGCTAAGTAATACAAAACCCCTCTTCCGCCGGGAGAGGGGTTATTTTTATACGCCTGCCCACCACATCCTTAATTTTAATCCCCAGTAGCTCGTCCAGCCCGTTGTGGTACTGACCACGTTCCCCTTCGACACAACCACCAGCGTTGGCGTGACGCTCACCTGCCACTGCTGCGACAAAGCACCGTTTGCATCATTAATGACCGGCATTTTCAGCTGTTTCTTATCAACCCAGCGCTCAAGCTTTGCGTTGTCACCGGAACGCATGGCGATACTCACCACGTTCCCGCCCTCTTCTGCCAGTTGATTAACCGCAGGCGTCGTGTAGCGGCAAATGCTGCACCAGGTCGCCCAGACGTAGATCAGCAGCGGACGATCCTGGCTGAGCGCCGCAATATCGTGAACGTTGCCGTCGATACTCGTCATCGGCGTTGCACTAAAACTGGCGGGGAGTGTCGGTTTTCGGTATTGATCCACACCCCACACCACGGCCAGCGTCAGCAGAACGAGTATTATCCCTTCCCGCGCCCAGCGGCGCAGTCGATTGATTTTGCGGTTATCCATTGTGACCTCATGTTTTAATGGAGGTCATCTTAACGGGCAATACGCCATCACGCTGTAAAGAAGTGTCGCGCCAGGGTTACTCCGGGCTATAGCCGTAATCGTAATAGCTGTACCCCGAGTTGTAATAGAGCGCGGCAGATTTCACTATGTCATTGAGGATCGTGCCACTCACCTGCACGCCCATCCGCTCCATACGCTTAAGGCTGGTCTCGATCTCTTTAACGCTGGTTTTACCAAAGCGGGCGACCAGCAGCGTGGTGGCGGCTGTTCTGGCTATCAGCAAAGCATCCGTGACGGCAAGCACAGGCGGAGTGTCGATAATCACCATGTCATATCGCTTTTCAATCTGCGACATTATCCCCTGAAGGCATTCACTCATGAGCAGATCGACGGGATGGGCAGGTTGAGGTCCGCAGGTCAGTACATCAAAACCGCCTTTTTCGAAGCGTTGAACCGCCTCCTGCCACTCGACCGTTCCGTCGAGCACGCTGGACAACCCCCGCTGATTATTCAGCCTGAACACGTTGTGGACATAGCCCTTGCGCATATCCGCATCAATAAACAGCACCCGCTGTCCGGCCTGCGCCAGAATCGACGCCAGCGAAGAACTGACCAGCGTCTTTCCGCAGTCCTGCGTGGGGCCAGACACCACGACAATCCGGTTTGTGGCATCCATCATGGTAAAGTGCAAACTGGTGCGCAGCCCGCGTATCGCCTCCACAAACGAATCAGCCGGACGATCGATGGGCAGAAAAGGCACGTTGGCTATCTTGTGCTTCCAGTGGGAAGTAAACAGGTTTCTCCTGCGCAGCTGCGTTTTTTTCCATAACCATGCCGAGCGCGGAAGCGTCACCAGCAGCGGCATTCCGAGCTCATCCAGTTGTTCTGACGACGTAATGCCCCGCTTAAAGGCTGAACGCACTAAAACCGTTCCGGCAGAAAGTATCAACCCCATCAGCATACCAAACACGATAATGAGTGCTTTGCGCGGTTCAACCGGAGCAGGCTGCGTCATGGCCGGGTCAATGATCCGCACGTTCCCGATCGCGCTGGAGCGCGAGATGCTCAGCTCTTGCTGACGCGTCAGCAACTGCATGTATACGGTACGCCCGGATTCAACGTCACGACTCAGACGTAATATTTCCTGCTGCGTGGAAGGCATGGATGACACGCGGCTATTCAGGCGTGCGCGCTCCCGTTCAAGGGTTTGTTTCTTCTCCCGTAAAGCACGGTAGGTTGGATGATCTTTTTTGAACAGCTGAGAGACTTCTGCTTCGCGAAATATAAGCTCGTTAAGCTGATTTTCCACGTTAACCACCTGATCAAGCACCGATTTTGCCTCAAGAGATAAATCGACCGAATCGCGCTGCTCTCGGTAAGCATTCAGTCGTGCCTCGGCTTCATTCAGTTCGAGACTGATTTTAGGTAACTGATCCTGTAAGAACGCGAGGCTGCGGGAATCTTTAGCCTCCTGGCGCGCAATGTTCTGGCTGAGAAAATGTTCAGCAATCGAATTAAGTATCGTGGCGGTCTTGTCGGGATCGTCGCCCGTTAGCGTTAAGGCGATCATACCGCTCTGTTTCGCCGACTCGGCAATCGTAAGTTTGCTCTGAAGGGCGTTGATCGCGTCAAGCCTGGTCACGGTGTTGAGGGTAAATTGCGTTCCCGGTACCGCACTGAGGGATGTCACCAGAAGCGATACGCCCTCTTTAACCAGCGCTTTCCCGACAATGCCCTCTGCTTCAAGCGTTTTCCCCTCAAGATGATATCGCCCCTGCTCCTGAACGGTGAGTAAAAGCGTTTGTGGCTCACCTTCCACAAGGGGAATATTCAGCGAGCCAATCGTGATTTCCGCCGGTTTGCGGCCCTGCACGTGCTGCCAAAGCGCCCCGATAACGGGGAACATGCGCTGGCTAACCTCGTAGGTCAACCCTAATTGATCAACGGTCTCGCCGAGGACCATCCGTGACTTGAGGAGTAAAAGTTCTGGGGCGACATCGGGTGAAAGATCGGGCCTGAACGACGTCAGGTTCTTGAGCAGCGCGTTGCCCTGCTTCGCTTCGACCTGCACCAGGGCATCAGCCTGATAAACTGGCGTGGCGCTGAATGCGTAGATCCCCGCACACACCGTAAACAGAAGTGTTACACACGCGATCGTTACCCGGTGATCGAACATCTCAGCAAGCAGCTGAATAAGATCCATTTCGTTATTCTGCGGCGTCGCAGCACGATATTTGTCTGATTGAGAAGACGACATTACAGCTTCATTCCTTGTTAACTTAAACGGCAGGCCCATTCCTGACGGACTTTTCCTGATTGCCCGAAAATGGCCGCTCACCAATCGGTGAGCGGCACATATTGCCGGTGCAGACCACTAAGATTGAAGGGAACATTACTGCGGCCACGCTCTGATGTTGCGAACGGTTTCGGTCAGGTCATGTACGCCGCTGATGGTGGGTACCAGCTGGGAGATCACGCGATTCCAGCGCGATAGCGGTGCCGTGGTGACGTAGACAATGTCATACGGCTCAAGCTGAAATTCCGTACCCAGCACCATGGCTGACGCATCTTCCGCATTCAGCTGATAGATATTGGCGATTTTGTCGGTGTCGCCTTTTTTCGATACCTGCCGAATAACAAAAATGCCGGTTGCATCGGCCATATTTTGGTTAAGCCCCCCGGCATTCCCCAGGGCTTCGGCCAGCGTCATGCCGCTACGATCCATCTTAAGCGTGCTCTGTTTAATCACTTCCCCCATCACGAACACCTTCAGCGCGTCGTTCCGGGGCACAAACAGGATATCGCCAGGATAAAGCAGCTCATTTTGGGTTAAATCGCCATGCTGCATCAGGGCATAGAGGGAAAGGTGCGCGTCCTGTCCATTATGTGTGAGCACGACGTTACGCCAGTCGGCATCTGCCGAGAGCCCACCCGCAGCGTTAACCGCGTCCATCACCGTCAACGGAATATTGGTTATCGGTTGTTGCCCTGATTTTTCGACCTCACCGGTGACGTAGGCTTTTTGTGAACGGAAGGCGGCAACGCTGACGTCCACCTGCGGGCTCTCAATAACGTTATCCAGTCGAGCCGTAATCTCGTCGCGTACCTGTGAAACCGTTTTTCCTGCTACCCGCAGTTTACCGACATAGGGATAAAAGAGCGTGCCGTCGGCGTTAACCCAGTTGCCGGCATCGCTCGCGCTACGATATTGTCCTGCCGGCGTCGTTAATTCAGGGTGATCCCAGACGGTGACCGTCAGGATGTCACCCGTACCAATACGGTATTCCCAGCGTTTGATCTGCGCATCCAGATTAGGATTTGCCTGAGATTTCGACACGGGCGGACGCAGTTTTTCAATCAGTTCCGGCGTCAGGGGAAATATTTCCACGCGCTTTTCGAGCTGATAATTTGCCTCTTCCGGCGAAATAACGTTCTTCCCGGACACAGTTAAGTCCAGGCCTGGTGAAAACATACACCCCGTTAACTGACTCATACTCAGAAATAAGAGCGAAAATGCAGTTGTACTTTTCATTAATATAAATATTTCTTTTCAACGTTGCGTTTATCGTCAAGCCTGTAAAAAGACTTAAGCTAACATCATGAAATTTAATTGATTACTCTTTCCCGGAGTGAAATTGCTGGCATTATAAAACGCACTTCACCCGCTTTCTAAAAAGCAGAGCCTTTGCCTGGTCTTGTTAAAAAAATGGCGGTAAGCACGCTGCACTCGAAGGCGATATTAAATGCTCTTCAGGCGGAAAGCATTCGCATCGCTTTCTAACTTTGATATGAAAAGTTATTTTCAGAATTAATAAATGAAATGATAAATATTAAAAATATAAGACACTGGCAATATTCCCGACACTGATAAACATCACGCAATTGGGCTACACAAAACCGTCCACTTTTGTTACATTTTTTTTCAAACATACCCTGCATTGATACTTAAAATGGACTGTCTGCTTCGCTTTGCACGACCCGCAGACGAAAAGTATCTGTAACGATATCACTGGAGAAAAAATGGCTAAGCGTAAACTGCTGCTTCTGGGTGTATTACTGTCTCTGGCGGGATCTGCATTCTCTGCCCCGCAAACGGCCGCTGCACCCTCCGGCATCAAGGCCTATGAAGAACAAGAGTTCATCGCTGACTTCACGAAATTCAAGATTGGCGACACGGCGCCGGCGCAGTATCAAACGCCGGAGTACACCATCAAACAGTACCAGCTGCGTAATCTGCCGGCGCCGGATGCCGGAACCCACTGGACCTACATGGGCGAGAATTACGTGTTGATTGGCGATGCGGATGGCAAAATCTACAAAGCCTATAATGGAGATATTTTCTATCACCGCTAATACCATCCTGATCCGCCCCTGGCAGGAAAGCGATCGCCCTTTCCTGCGCACGCTCTTCCTCCACGCCCGGCGTGAAGCCTGGCCATGGCTGGACAGTTCAGACTGGCAGCTTGAAGACTTTGACGCGGCCACCCGTGACGAAGTGATTTGGGTTGCCACGCAGAACGGCCATCGACTGGGTTTTGCTTCCGTCTGGACGAACGATAATTTTCTGCACAACCTCTTTGTTGACCCGCAGTATCAAAGCCACGGCGTCGGGAAAATGCTCCTGGAACAGGTGCAGAAGACGTTTACCAGTACGGGTTCGCTTAAGTGTCTGGTGAAGAATGCGCGGGCTGTCGCGTTTTACCAGCGGCACGGCTGGCACATTGAGGCGACGGGGGATTCTCCGGAGGGAGAGTATTATTTGATGCACTATCGGTTGGGTTAAAGTCGGGTGGCGGCTTCGCCTTACCCGACCTACGTGATAGTGCCACTTGTAGGCCGGGTAAGCGAAGCGCCACCCGGCAATTCAACGCGAAGGCATTACACCGCGCGGAACGCGATTTCGCCCGGGATCACTTCGCCCTGCCAGTAAAGCTGCGCCGCAACGCGACCCGCCAACTGACGATACATCTCTGCAAATTCGCTGTCCGGACGGCTGACCACCGTCGGCTTGCCGCTATCCAGATCTTCGCGCAGGGTAATGTGCAGCGGCATCTGTCCCAGCAGTTGGGTGTGATACTTCGCGGCCAGTTTTTCTGCGCCACCCGTACCAAAGATAGGTTCGTGGTGACCGCAGTTGCTGCAGATGTGCATGCTCATGTTCTCCACGATACCGAGCACCGGCACTTCCACCTTCTCGAACATTACGATGCCTTTTTTGGCGTCGATCAGCGCGATATCCTGCGGCGTGGTCACCACAACGGCTCCCGTCACCGGAATGTTTTGCGCCAGCGTGAGCTGTATATCACCGGTGCCCGGCGGCATGTCCAGAACCAGATAATCCAGATCCGGCCACATCGTCTCCTGCAGCATCTGCAGCAGCGCTTTGCTGGCCATCGGGCCGCGCCAGACCATGGCGTTATCGTCAGTCACCAGGTAACCGATAGAGTTGGTCGCCAGACCGTGCGCCATGATTGGCGCCATGTGGGTGCCGTCCGGTGAGGTTGGACGCTGGTTTTCCGCGCCCAGCATATTTGGAATAGACGGACCGTAGATGTCGGCATCCAGAATACCGACCTTTGCCCCTTCCGCTGCCAGCGCCAGCGCCAGGTTTACGGCGGTAGAGGATTTCCCCACCCCGCCCTTGCCCGAGCTGACGGCAATGATGTTTTTCACGCCGTTCACGCCAGGCTGGTTTTTCACGCGTTTCAGCGTGGCAATGCTGTGGCTCAGCTTCCAGTCGATCGCCTTCGCGCCGGTCATGCGCAGCAGCTCAGAGCTGGTCTGCTCTTTCAGCGCGTCAAAGGCGTTGGTCCAGACGAACGGCATCTGCAGCTCAATGTGCAGCGTATCATCCAGCCAGGCAACGTGGTGTAACGCTTTCAGCGTAGTGAGATTATGTTTCAGGGTTGGATGCTGAAAGTTAGCCAGCGTCCCGGCGACCATTGCTCGTAAGGCTTCCGGTGATTTGGCCTGGGATTGAGAACTCATCCCGACTCCTTTGTTCTTGTGAATAAGACCTTAGATGAACAAGTTTACCTGAAAGGCCGTGGTTTGTGCTTACTTAATAATGCCCCTTTTGGTAATATCAAAAACCCTTTTCACAGTTAAAAGAAGTAATGCCTACTATGACTCAAGTCGCGAAGAAAATTCTGGTAACGTGCGCACTGCCGTACGCCAACGGCTCAATCCACCTCGGCCACATGCTGGAGCATATCCAGGCTGATGTCTGGGTCCGTTACCAGCGAATGCGCGGCCACGAGGTTAACTTCATCTGTGCGGACGATGCCCACGGCACGCCGATCATGCTGAAAGCGCAGCAGCTGGGGATCTCCCCGGAGCAGATGATTGCCGAAATGAGTCAGGAGCATCAGACCGATTTTGCTGGCTTTGACATCAGCTATGACAACTATCACTCCACGCACAGCGACGAGAACCGCGAGCTGTCGGAGCTGATCTACACCCGTCTGAAAGAGAACGGTTTTATCAAAAACCGCACCATCTCTCAGCTGTACGATCCGGAAAAAGGCATGTTCCTGCCGGACCGTTTCGTCAAAGGCACCTGCCCGAAATGTAAATCCCCGGACCAGTACGGCGATAACTGCGAAGTGTGCGGCGCAACCTACAGCCCGACCGAGCTTATCGAGCCAAAATCCGTGGTTTCCGGTGCCACGCCTGAGATGCGTGACTCCGAGCACTTCTTCTTCGATCTGCCGTCCTTCAGCGAAATGCTGCAGGCGTGGACCCGCAGCGGCGCGCTGCAGGAGCAGGTGGCGAACAAGATGCAGGAGTGGTTCGAATCCGGCCTGCAGCAGTGGGATATCTCCCGCGATGCGCCGTACTTCGGCTTCGAAATCCCGAACGCACCGGGTAAATACTTCTACGTCTGGCTGGACGCGCCAATCGGCTACATGGGCTCCTTTAAGAACCTGTGCGACAAGCGTGGCGATACCGTAAGCTTCGACGATTACTGGAAGAAAGATTCCACTGCCGAGCTGTACCACTTCATCGGTAAAGACATCGTTTACTTCCACAGCCTGTTCTGGCCGGCCATGCTGGAAGGCAGCAACTTCCGCAAGCCAACCAACCTGTTTGTTCACGGCTACGTGACGGTGAACGGCGCCAAGATGTCCAAGTCCCGCGGGACGTTCATCAAGGCCAGCACCTGGCTGAACCACTTCGACGCGGACAGCCTGCGCTACTACTACACCGCGAAGCTCTCTTCCCGCATCGACGATATCGACCTGAACCTGGAAGATTTCGTGCAGCGCGTGAATGCGGACATCGTCAACAAGGTGGTGAACCTGGCGTCACGTAACGCGGGCTTCATCGCCAAGCGTTTTGACGGCGTGCTTTCTGCCGAACTGGCCGATCCGGCGCTTTATAAAACCTTCACCGATGCCGCCGCTGCGGTTGGCGAAGCCTGGGAAAGCCGTGAATTCGGTAAAGCGATTCGCGAAATCATGGCGCTGGCCGATGTTGCCAACCGCTATGTGGACGAGCAGGCCCCGTGGGTGGTCGCGAAACAGGAAGGCCGTGACGCCGACCTGCAGGCGATCTGCACCATGGGTCTGAACATGTTCCGCGTGCTGATGACCTGGCTGAAGCCGGTTCTGCCACAGCTGGCAGCCCGTGCTGAAGCGTTCCTGAACACGGAACTGACCTGGGATGCTATCCAGCAGCCGCTGCTCGGCCACAAGGTCAACACCTTCAAAGCGCTGTACAACCGCATCGAGATGAAGCAGGTTGAAGCCCTGGTGGAAGCCTCTAAAGAAGAGGTGAAGGCAGCAGCGGCACCGGTCACCGGCCCGCTGGCAGACGACCCGATTCAGGAAACCATTACCTTCGATGATTTCGCCAAAGTCGACCTGCGCGTGGCGCTGATTGAAAACGCGGAGTTCGTGGAAGGCTCTGACAAGCTGCTGCGCCTGACGCTGGATCTGGGCGGCGAGAAGCGCAACGTCTTCTCCGGGATCCGCTCTGCTTACCCGGATCCGCAGGTGCTGATCGGCCGTCAGACCGTGATGGTGGCGAACCTGGCGCCGCGTAAAATGCGCTTCGGCATCTCTGAGGGGATGGTGATGGCTGCAGGCCCTGGCGGGAAAGATATCTTCCTGTTAAGCCCTGACGAAGGCGCGAAGCCGGGTCAGCAGGTGAAATAACAAAAAAACCGGATTCTTATCCGGCTTTTTTTTGCCGGGTGGCGGCTTCGCCTTACCCGGCCTACAAAACCCGTAGGCCCTGCAAGCGCAGCGCCGCTGGGCAAATCACGCCTTCGGGTGATGCACCCGGTGGGTCAGTCCGCGCAGGAAATTACGCAGAAACTGGTCGCCGCACTCGCGGTAGTTTTTATGATCCGGCGCGCGCATCATGGCGGTCACTTCCGGTACGGATACGCGGAATTTTTGCTCGGTCATGATCGCCACGATATCGTCCGTTTTCAGCGAGAACGCGATACGCAGCTTTTTCAGCACCGTGTTGTTGTTCACCCGACGCTCCAGCGCCAGCTCTGGTGCGGCCGGATCTTTGCCACGCTTATCGTAAATCAGGCCGTTCAGGAAACCCGACAGAATGATGTCAGGGCAGCGGACAAAGCCCTCTTCGTCTTCTTTGGTCATCCACGTGTCAAAACTCGCAGACGTGGATTCCATATCGGACAGCGCAAGAATGCGCACCATGTCGTTATTGTTCGCTTTCAGGGTGTAGCGCAGGCTACGAAGAATATCGTTACTTAGCATAGAGCCTTCGAATGTCGATGATGCAATGGCGCGCAGTGTACCAGCTTTACAGCCCAATCGCCTCTTTCAAACTCTTCAGGTAGCGACGGCTGACGGGTACCGTTTGTCCGGCACGCAGCACCAGCTCGGCCTGGCCGTTATCTTCCAGGCGGATCTCCTTCAGATGCGCCATATTCACCAGGTACTGACGGTGACAGCGAATCAGCGGCGTGCGGCTCTCCAGCGTGCGCAGGGTCAGCTCGGTAAACCCTTCGTTCCCTTCCGCGCTGGTGACAAACACCCCGCTCAGACGGCTGCTGACAAAGGCCACATCATCCATCTGCAGAAGATAAATCCGGCTGTGCCCGGTGCAGGGGATAAACTTCAGCGGCTGCTGGTTTTCCGGCAGCAGCGTGACGTCCTGGACCGTGCGCTCCTGGCGTAAACGGGTGAGTGTTTTATCCAGACGCTTCTCTTCAATCGGCTTGAGCAGATAGTCAAACGCGTGCTCCTCAAAAGCCTTAACGGCATATTCATCAAACGCCGTCAGAAACACGATGTAGGGACGATGTTCCGGATCGAGCATGCCGACCATCTCCAGCCCGCTGATGCGGGGCATCTGAATATCGAGGAACAGCACGTCCGGACGCAGTTTGTGCACCGCGCCGATGGCCTCAATGGCGTTCGCGCACTCCCCCACAATCTCAATATCCGGCTGCTCCTGCAGCAGAACGCGCAGGTTTTCCCGTGCCAGCGGCTCGTCATCCACAATCAGCACTCTTAACATGCGTTTTCCTCCAGCGGCAGTCGTACGGTAATACGGGTAAATCGGTCGGGCTCGCAGGCGACGGTAATGCCACAGTCATCGCCAAAATGGGCGCGCAGGCGTTTATCCACCAGGCTCATCCCTAAACCGCCGGAGGCGGAAGGCTGATAAAGCCCGGCATTATCTTCAATATCCAGCACCAGGTGATGGTTGAAACGGCTGGCGGCAATGGTTATCTCCCCCGTTCCCAGCAGCTGTGATGTACCGTGCTTAATGGCGTTTTCCACAATCGGCTGCAGGGTAAAGGCCGGAAGATGCTGATACGCCAGCTCATCCGGTACGGAGAGCGACACCTGCAGACGAGACTGGAAACGCGCCTGTTCAATCTGCAGATAGGCATTTACGTGCTCAATCTCATCGGCGAGGGTGACGATCTCAGACGGACGTTTCAGATTTTTACGGAAAAAGGTCGACAGAAACTGCACCAATTGGGCGGCCTGATCGCTGTCGCGGCGGATCACCGCTTTAAGCGTATTGAGGGCGTTGAACAGGAAATGCGGATTGACCTGGGCATGCAGCAGTTTGATCTCAGACTGCGTCAGCAGGGCTTTCTGCCGCTCATACTGTCCGGCGAGGATTTGCGCGGACAGCAGCTGGGCGATCCCCTCCCCCAGCGTGCGGTTGATCGAGCTGAACAGACGGTTTTTCGCCTCATACAGTTTGATGGTGCCCATCACCCGCTGATTCTCGCCGCGCAGCGGAATCACCAGCGTGGAGCCCAGCTTGCACTGCGGATGCAGCGAACAGCGGTAAGGCACTTCGTTACCGTCGGCATACACCACCTCGCCGGTTTCAATGGCGCGCAGCGTGTAGGCTGAAGAGATCGGTTTACCCGGCAGATGGTGATCGTCGCCGGTGCCGGTAAAGGCCAGCAGCCGCTCGCGGTCGGTGATGGCCACCGCGCCGATATCCAGCTCCTTGTAGAGCACCTGCGCCACCTTCATGCTGTTCTCTTCGTTAAAGCCCTGGCGCAGGATCCCTTCGGTCGAGGCGGCAACCTTCAGCGCCGTGGCGGAAAAGGCCGAGGTGTACTTCTCAAACATGGCGCGCTTGTCGAGCAGAATGCGCATAAACAGCGCCGCGCCCACGGTATTGGTCACCATCATCGGAGCAGCAATGCTGCTGACCAGGTGCAGCGCATCCTCAAACGGACGGGCAATCAGCAGAATGATCGCCATCTGCGCCATTTCGGCCACAAAGGTAATGGCACCGGCGGTGAGCGGGCTGAAGACTTTATCCGGGCGGCCGCGTTTAATCATGTAGCTGTGAACCAGGCCGCCAAGCAGACCTTCCACAATCGTGGAGATCATACAGCTCAGGGCCGTCATCCCGCCCATGGAATAGCGATGCAGCCCCCCGGTTAAACCGACAAGGCCACCGACGACGGGACCGCCCAGCAGCCCGCCCATCACCGCGCCAATCGCGCGGGTATTGGCAATAGAGTCTTCGATATGGAGACCAAAATAAGTCCCCATGATGCAGAAAATAGAGAAGGTGACGTAGCAGAGCAGCTTATGCGGCAGACGTACGGTGACCTGCATCAGCGGGATAAACAGGCGCGTTTTACTCATCAGCCAGGCAATGACCAGAAACACGCACATCTGCTGAAGCAACAGCAGCACCAGATTAAACTCGTACATACTCAAAACCGCACACGCTAAAAACGCGTAACATACACGGATGCGGCTTTACTTTCTTTGAAGCATCCCAAAAAAGCGCAAAATCGTGTCCGTTATCACACCTTTTTCTGAATATCGCGCATGCTTCGCATTGTTTGTTCAAAAATCAATCAATCCTTCCTGGTTCGGAAAAGTGGGTCTACAGTTAAGCTGGGGACGCGTAAGCCAGGGGGCGAATATGGCGCTTTACACGATAGGTGAAGTGGCACTCCTTTGTGATATCAATCCCGTTACCCTACGGGCGTGGCAGCGACGGTATGGATTACTCAAACCGCAGAGAACGGACGGTGGTCATCGCCTTTTCAATGAGGCCGATATCGACCGCATCCGCGAGATTAAGAGCTGGATCGACAATGGCGTGCAGGTCGGCAAAGTGAAGTCCCTTCTGAGCCACGACGACCCGGATACGCAGCATCTCTGGCGCGAACAACAGGAAACCCTGCTGCGGCTCCTGCAGGCGGGCAACCTGCAGCGCCTGCGCGCATGGATAAAAGAGCAGGGCCGCGATTACCCGGCACAGACGCTGATCTCCCATCTTTTCATTCCGCTTCGTCGACGCCTGCAGTGCCAGCAGTCTACCCTGCAGGCGCTGCTCAGCATGCTCGACGGGGTGCTGATCAACTACATTGCCGTCTGCCTTGCCTCGGCGAAGAACAAAGCCGGCAAAGATGCGCTGGTGGTGGGCTGGAACGTGCACGATACCACCCGCCTGTGGCTGGAAGCGTGGATAGCCACCCAGAAGGGCTGGCGCGTGGATGTCCTGGCGCACTCGCTGGCGCAGCTCAGACCTGAGTTTTTCGACGGTCAGACCCTGCTGGTCTGGTGTGGCGAAGTGCCGTCCGCCACGCAGCAACAGCTGCTGACGGAATGGCGTGAGAATGGTTACCCGGTTTATTCCCTTGGCCCGGATGAGCCATAACGGCATTTAATGGTTCATTAACAGCTGCGCTTCACCGTATAATTGTTCCGTTAACAACAGGAGCACATGATGAAGGCAACCAAACTGGCCATTATTACCCTTTTTGTCCTGATGGCCGTAAGCGGCATCGGCGGCGTAATGCTGGCAGGGTACTCGTTTATTGTTCGCGGCGGTGTCGGCTGAGGTACAGCGCCAGCCGCTCAAAAGCGCGATCGACGACGATTGCCGCCAGCGCGACCAGCACCGCTCCCTGCACAATATAAGCCGTATTAAACCCGCTTAAGCCGATAATGATCGGCGTTCCCAGCGTATTAGCACCGACCGTCGACGCAATGGTCGCCGTCCCGATGTTAATGATGACCGACGTGCGGATCCCGGCAATGATAACCGGTGCCGCAAGCGGCAGTTCAACCTTACGCAGCCGCTGGCCGCGACTCATCCCCATCCCTTCCGCCACGCTCAGCACGGACGCAGGTACCGCCGCGATGCCCGCCAGCGTGCCCTGCAGAACCGGCAGTACGCCGTATAATATCAGCGCAATGATGGCAGGCTGTTGGCCAAAGCCCATCACCGGAACCGCTATCGCCAGCACCGCCACGGGCGGAAACGTCTGTCCGATGGCCGCAATCGTCTCCACCAGCGGACGAAACTCCCGGCCCGCAGGCCGCGTGACCGCGATGCCCGCCCCCACGCCCAGCACAACCGCGATGGCGCTTGAGAGCGCCACCAGCCAGAGATGCGCCAGGGCGAGATTAATGAAGCTCTCCTGCTGATACACCGGCCGCGGCAGTCCGGGAAAGAGGCTGTTAAACAGCGCCGCGCTGTGGGGCATCAGAAACAGTAAAGCGACAAAGAGCGCTACCAGCCAGAGGAGCGGATCACGCAGTGCCTTCACGCGTCACCTCCCCGGCCAGCAGATCGCGAAAGTGCAAGGTACCGCACGGTGCGCCCCGGGCATCCGCAACGGGCAATACCTCGCACTGGCGCGCGACAAACGCGGAGAGCGCATCCCGCAGGCTCATCTGCGCCTGCAGCGGTTCGCCGCTCACCGGCACCGCCTCCCGACGCATATAGTCGCTGACCGTTCGCAGGGAGAGCAGCCTGACGCCCAGCTCGCTGCGGCCAAAAAACTCGCGCACAAAGTCGTTCTTCGGCCAGGTTAACAGCTCAAGCGGCGAGCCCTGCTGCACCACTTCGCCATGATCCATCAGCACCAGATGGTCAGCCAGGCGCAGGGCTTCATCAATATCGTGCGTCACGAGTACGATCGTGCGTCCGAGAATGCGGTGAATGCGGGTCATCTCCGCCTGCAGCGCCCCGCGCGTAACCGGATCCAGCGCGCCAAAGGGTTCGTCCATCAGCAACACCTGCGGGTTGGCCGCCAGCGCGCGCGCCACGCCCACGCGCTGCTGCTGCCCGCCGGAAAGCTGGTGCGGATAGCGATCGCGCAGCGCGGGCTCGAGCCCCAGCAGAGACATCAGCTCATCAACACGATCGGCGATTTTCGCCCGCGACCATTTTTCCAGCTGCAGCACGGTGGCGATGTTCTGAGCCACCGTCCAGTGCGGAAACAGGCCGATAGACTGAATGGCATAGCCCATCCGACGGCGCAGCTCCAGCACCGGCAGGCTGCGGATCTCTTCCCCGGCAAAGCGAATCAGCCCGCTGTCATGCTCAACCAGCCGGTTGATCATCTTCAGCGTGGTGGACTTGCCCGACCCCGAGGTGCCTATCAGCACGGAAAACGCCCCCTCGGCAAAGTTCAGGTTCAGGTGGCTCGCCGCCGGGCGACCGGCAAAGGTTTTACTGACATCATGAAATTCAATCATTGGCTCTTCTCCCGAGCAGCGCGAGCCATAAGGCAAACAATGCGTCGACGACCACCGCCAGCGCAATCGTGGGCACCACGCCCAATAACACCAGATCCAGAGCACTGCTCAGCAGCCCCTGGAACACCAGCGCGCCAAAGCCACCCGCGCCAATCAGCGCCGCAATCACCGCCATGCCAACGGTCTGGACCGCCACCACCCGCAGGCTGCGCAGCAGCAGGGGCAGCGCCAGCGGGAGCTGAATTTTCCAGAAACACTGCCGCGCGCTCATTCCCATCGCATGGGCGCTTTCCAGCACGTCAGGTGCGACCTGGCCCAAACCTGCGACCACGCCGCGCACCAGCGGCAGCAGGGCATACAGCACCAGCGCGATAAGAGCGGGCGTTAGCCCCGTCCCGGCAACACCGAGCGTTCCGAGCACCGGGAATGACTTCACCAGCCCGGCCAGTGGCGCAATCAGCAGGCCAAACAGCGCAACGGAAGGAATGGTCTGGATCACGTTGAGCACGGCAAAAACCCCGCCCTGGCGTGAAGGATGGCGATAGCACCACATGCCAAGGGGGATCCCAACCAGCAGCGCCGGAACGAGCGTACCAAAGAGGATCGTCAGGTGCTGCGCGAGGGCATCATCAAACACCTCCTGACGGTTGGCGTACTCTTTTAACAGCGAGAGGTTGTTCAGTTCCCCGCTGAACAGCAGGAGTAAAGGAATACACCATATCTGCGCATTGAGCACCCAGCGCCAGACGGCGCTGGCGATGAGTCGACGAATGGCATCGCTGCAGGCCAGCAGACACAGCGCCAGCCACAGCCACAGGCCGCTGCCGATAGTGGTTCTCGCCAGCGGACTTTCCGCCGAGGCCATATGCGTCGCCGCCAGCCCGGCGCTCCAGAACAGGAGGATAAACAGCCCTTCAGAGAGGAACAGCGTAAGCCACTGCGCCGGGCGTCCCTGCCAGAGCGACAGGATCACCCACGCGCCCAGCGACGCCACAAGCCACCCCGGCGTAAACGACCAGACCTGCCAGAGCGCTTTGCCCTCCCCCGACATCAGGCGGTTTGGGGCAACGTTGACAAACGGTAACGCGACCGCCGCGATGGCCACACAGGCCAGCAGCAGCAGGACGCGGTTATGACATTTTATTGGCACAGCCTTTTCCCGTTACTTCACAAGCCCTTGTTGCTTCAGGAAGTCGGCGGCCACTTTTTTGGCATCCAGTCCCTCGACGGCAATGCTGGCATTCAGCTGCTGCAGCGTTTTTTCATCCAGCTTTTCGAAAACCGGTTTGAGCCATTCTGCAATGTCCGGGTACGCTTTTAGCACCGCCTCGCGCACCACCGGGGTCGGCGCGTAAATCGGCTGTACACCTTTTGGATCGGTCAGGGTTTGCAGGCCAAGCGCCGCCACCGGGCCGTCGGTGCCGTAGGCCATTGCCGCGTTAACGCCGGAGGTTTGCTGTGCCGCCGCTTTGATGGTCACCGCGGTATCCCCGCCCGCCAGCGAGAGCAGCTGAGCCTGGTCGAGCTTGAAGTCGTAGGCTTTTTCGAACGCCGGGAGCGCATCAGGACGCTCGATAAACTCCGCGGACGCCGCCAGCTTAAAGTCGCCCTTCTCTTTCAGGTAGCGGCTGAGATCCGCCAGGGTGGTCAGCTTCCCTTTCTCCGCCACGTCCTTGCGCACGGCGATAGTCCAGGTATTGTTGGCCGGCGCCGGGGTCAGCCAGACCAGTTTGTTCTGTTCCGCGTCGAGTTTTTTGACTTTCTCATATCCGGCTTTGGCGTTTTTCCATGCCGGATCGTTTTCATCTTTGAAGAAGAATGCGCCGTTGCCGGTGTATTCCGGGTAGATATCCAGCTCGCCGGAGGTAATTGCGCCGCGCACAACGGGCGTGGTGCCGAGCTGGACTTTATTGACCGTTTTCACGCCGTGACTTTCCAGCACCTGCAAAATAATATTGCCGAGCAGCGCGCCTTCGGTATCGATCTTTGAACCCACCTTTACCGGCTCCGCCGCCTGTAACGGCAGGCTCAGCGCCGCCAGTAACACCGCAGATCCCCACATCCCCTTTGCAATCGTCATTCCGCTATCCTCATTTTTTTGCTGCCTTTTTCAGAGGCTTGAGAGAAAAGCGTAGCTTAAAACGGCGGAATTAACCGTCAAAATGCCTTTTTAGCATAAGGTAAGACGCCTCCCCCGCAGGACGGGGGGAGGCAAAGGAGGGAAAGGTTACAGCAGCTCGAACTCGCCTTTATTCACGCGGGCGGAGTCCACGCCGATAAAGACGTTAAATTTGCCCGGTTCCGCATCATATTTCATCTGCTGGTTCCAGAACTTCAGCGCATCCACGTCGATCGGGAAGCTGATGGTTTTGGTTTCCCCCGGCTTCAGGTTGACCTTCTCAAAACCGCGCAGCTGTTTCACCGGACGGCTCATCGACGCGGTGACATCCTGAACGTACATCTGAATCACCGTTGCCCCTTCGCGCTTGCCGGTGTTGGTCACCTCAACGCTGGCGGTGACGTTGCCGTCACGCTTCAGGCTCGGCGACGACATTTTGACGTCAGAAACCTTAAAGGTGGTGTAGCTCAGGCCGTAACCAAACGGATACAGCGGGCCGTTAGCTTCGTCGAAGTAACGAGAGGTGTACTTGTTCGGCTTGTCGGCGTTGTACGGGCGACCGGTATTCAGGTGGCTGTAGTAGACCGGGATCTGCCCGACGGAGCGCGGGAAGGACATCGGCAGCTTGCCCGACGGGTTGTAATCGCCAAACAGCACGTCGGCGATGGCGTTACCGCCTTCGGTACCGGCGAACCAGGTTTCCAGGATGGCGTCAGCCTGCTGGTCTTCTTTCACCAGCGCCAGCGGACGACCGTTCATCAGCACCAGCACCAGCGGCTTGCCGGTGGCTTTCAGGGCGGCGATCAGATCGCGCTGGCTCTGTGGAATGGTGATATCGGTCCGGCTGGAGGCTTCGTGTGCCATACCCTGCGCTTCCCCCACGACCGCGACAACGACGTCAGACTGCTTCGCGGCGTTCACCGCCTCATCAATCATCTCCTTCGGCGTGCGCGGATCGACCTTCACCGCTTCCTCATACTGGTTGAGGAAGGTCACGATGTCTTTATCGTTGGTGACGTTCGCCCCTTTGGCGTAAACCACTTTGGCGTTTTCACCGACGGCACTCTTGATACCGGTCAGCACGGTCACGGACTGGTCAGCCACGCCCGCGGCAGACCAGCTGCCCATCACGTCGCGCTTGCTGTCGGCCAGCGGCCCCACCACGGCAATGGTGCCGGATTTTTTCAGCGGCAGCGTGTCGAGGCGGTTTTTCAGCAGCACCAGGCTTTCGCGCGCCACGTCACGCGCTTCTTTGCGGTGCAGGCGGCTTTCAGCATTGGTATCTGCCGGGTCAGACTCTTTCGGACCCAGGTGGCTGTACGGATCGTTAAACAGCCCCATGTCGTATTTCACGTTCAGCACGTGACGGGTGGCATCGTCCAGCTCCGCCATCGTCACCTTGCCGCTCTTCACCAGCCCCGGCAGATATTTGCTGTAATACTCGTCGCTCATGCTCATGTTGATGCCGGACTTGAGCGCGACGCGCACCGCGTCTTCCGGATCGGAGGCGGTACCGTGTTTGATCAGCTCTTTAATCGCACCGTGGTCGGAAACGGTGATGCCCTTAAAGCCCCACTGGTCGCGCAGCACGTCTTTCAGCAGCCAGGAATCAGAGGTCGCAGGCGTGCCGTTCAGCGAGTTCAGCGCCACCATCACCGCGCCGCTGCCCGCATCCAGACCGGCCTTGTATGGCGGCATGTAGTCGTTGAACAGGCGCTGCGGACTCATGTCGACGGTGTTGTACTCTTTACCGCCCTCCACCGCGCCGTAGGCCGCGAAGTGTTTGACGCTGGTCATCACCGAGTAGCGGTCCGCCGGGCTTTTGCCCTGCATCGCTTCCACCATGGTTTTACCCATCGTGGAGGTTAAATACGTATCTTCACCAAAGCCTTCCGAGCCGCGGCCCCAGCGCGGATCGCGCGAGACGTCCACCATAGGCGCCCAGGTCATGTTCAGGCCGTCGTCCGCCGCTTCATAAGCCGACACGCGCCCGACGGTTTTCACCGCGTCGAGGTTAAAGGAGGAGGCTAAGCCGAGGCTGATGGGGAAGACGGTACGCTGGCCGTGCACCACGTCATAGGCAAAGAACAGCGGAATTTTCAGGCGGCTGAGATCCATCACCTGGTCCTGCATCTTGCGGATATCCTGGCGGGTGACGGTATTAAAGATGGCCCCTACCTGCCCGTCTTTGATCATCTCGCGGATGGCCTCTTTCGGGTTATCCGGGCCGACGCTGATCAGACGCAGCTGGCCGATTTTCTCATCGACCGTCATTTTCTTGAGCAATTCCGTGACAAACGCATCCCGCGCTTCAGGCGTGAGCGGGTGATTGCCAAACAAATCCTCTGCCAGCGCAGGTTGCAGCGCCAGGCTGACGGCGACACCTACAGAACATAGCCATTTCATGTCGTTTTACTCTCTCATCAATAACCGCCGGACGATCTCGGCCATACCGTGCGAAAAGCGCAGTGTGCCACAAACCCTCCGATCGTTGCAGGGTTATTCTCTGATTTTTCTCGTGAATACTCGACCGCTTAACAGTTAATCGCGCTATGCTTTACAGCGAGAAATTTGCCCCACCACAAGGAGTGGAAGATGTCTTCTGTTCGAACTGACGATAACAAAACATTTATTAACGAACTGTCGCGCCTGGTTGGCTCCTCTCACCTGCTTACCGACCCGGCTAAAACCGCCCGCTACCGCAAGGGCTTCCGCTCCGGTCAGGGCGAGGCGCTGGCGGTGGTTTTCCCCGGCACGCTGCTGGAGCTGTGGCGCGTGCTGAGCGCCTGCGTCGCCGCCGACAAGATTATTTTAATGCAGGCGGCCAACACCGGCCTGACCGAAGGCTCTACGCCGAACGGCAACGATTACGATCGTGACATCGTGATTATCAGCACCCTGCGCCTCGACAAGCTGCACCTGCTGGATAAAGGCGAGCAGGTGCTCGCGTTCCCCGGCACGACGCTCTACTCCCTCGAGAAAGCGCTTAAGCCGCTGGGCCGCGAACCGCACTCGGTGATCGGTTCCTCCTGCATTGGCGCCTCGGTGGTCGGTGGGATCTGCAATAACTCCGGCGGCTCGCTGGTACAGCGTGGCCCCGCCTACACCGAGATGTCGCTGTATGCACGTATTGACGAAAACGGCAAGCTGACGCTGGTGAACCATCTGGGAATCGATCTCGGCGTGACGCCGGAGCAGATCCTCAGCAAGCTCGACGACGATCGCGTGAAGGACGAAGACGTTCAGCACGACGGCCGCCATGCGCACGACCATGACTACGTGACCCGGGTGCGCGATATCAACGCTGACACCCCGGCGCGCTATAACGCCGACCCGGATCGCCTGTTTGAATCCTCCGGCTGCGCGGGCAAGCTGGCCGTTTTTGCGGTGCGTCTCGACACGTTCCCGGCAGAGAAAAAGCAGCAGGTATTTTACATCGGCACCAACCAGCCTGAGGTTCTGACGGAGATCCGCCGTCATATTCTGGGCGAATTCACTCATCTGCCGGTGGCGGGCGAGTACATGCACCGGGACATTTACGACATCGCCGAGCGCTACGGCAAAGACACGTTCCTGATGATCGACAAGCTCGGCACCGACAAAATGCCGTTCTTCTTCACCATGAAGGGCCGTACCGACGCGATGCTGGAGAAAGTGTCGCTGTTCAAACCTCACTTCACCGACCGCTTTATGCAGAAGCTGGGCAACGTTTTCCCGGCGCATTTACCGGAGAGAATGAAAACCTGGCGCGACAAGTACGAACATCACCTGCTGCTGAAAATGGCCGGAGACGGGATCGCCGAAGCGCAGGCCTGGCTGACCGAGTTCTTCAAAACTGCCGAAGGGGATTTCTTTGCCTGTACGCCTGAAGAGGGCAGCAAAGCGTTTCTGCACCGCTTTGCCGCCGCTGGTGCCGCCATCCGATATCAGGCGGTGCATTCCGAAGAGGTGGAAGACATTCTGGCGCTGGATATCGCCCTGCGGCGTAACGACACCGAGTGGTTCGAGCACCTGCCGCCGGAAATCGACAGCAAGCTGGTGCATAAGCTCTATTACGGCCACTTTATGTGCTATGTCTTCCATCAGGATTACATCGTCAAAAAAGGGGTCGATGCACACGAACTGAAGGAGCAGATGCTCGCCCTTTTGCGTGAACGTGGCGCACAATATCCTGCGGAACACAACGTCGGACATCTTTATAAAGCCCCTGACGCACTTAAGCAGTTTTATCGCGAGAATGACCCTACAAACAGCATGAATCCCGGCATCGGTAAAACAACGCGGAAGAAATACTGGAAAGATAGCGAAGACGCGGAGCAGCGCATAACGCAAGCGTCTGATTAATTCCTACAGCCAAATTTGAGAGATTGTTAAGCGCTCCTTAATCGTAATAGAGTAACTGCTCATCGCCGGAGAAACGTTTCTCCGGCATTCGATAACGAGGAGCAGGCACATCATGTCGGCTATTGATGTTTTATCCGAGACCGAGCTGGAAGTGCGCGACGCCCTTCCCGATGATGTGCATGCCATTGCCGCGATCTATGCCTGGCATGTACTTCACGGGCGTGCGTCATTTGAAGAAGTCCCCCCGACCATTGACGAAATGCGCCAACGTATGAAAAGCGTGACTGAGAACGGTTTACCGTGGCTTATCGCGCTGTACCGCGGCATTGTGGTTGGCTACTGCTATGCCACCCCTTACCGACCGCGACACGCCTACCGCTATACCCTGGAAGAGTCGATTTACGTGGATGCCAGCATCACCGGGCGCGGTTTTGGCACGGCACTGATGGATGCGCTGATTGAACGCTGCGAGCAAGGGCCGTGGCGGCAGATGATTGCCGTAGTGGGAGATGGTAATAACAACGCCGGTTCGTTACGCCTGCATAAAAAACATGGTTTCGTGATTGTCGGTCAGTTGCGCAGCGTAGGCTATAAGAAAGGAGACTGGCGGGATACGGTGATTATGCAGCGCCCGCTCAACGACGGTGACTGGACGCTGCCGGAATAATCGCAGTGCGGTCTGGTGCCCTCACCCCGGCCCTCTCCCACAGGGAGAGGGAGAACATAAAAAACGGTAACATGCGTTACCGTTTTGCTTTTACCTAATCGTTCTGCGCCGTCGCCATCTGCTCGGCTTTCTGCTTTTTATACGTCAATGCCGCGGCCGGGACAGGCTGCACTTTTCCTGTTTCAATCCAGGTACGCAGGCGGCTCGCATCCGCGAAGTGCGTGTATTTGCCGAAGGCATCCATCACCACCAGCGCCACCGGCTTACCGTTAAACACGGTGCGCATCACCAGACAGTGTCCAGCCGCGTTGGTAAAGCCGGTTTTGGTTAGCTGAATATTCCAGTTATCCCGGTAAACCAGATGGTTAGTATTGCGGAACGGCAGCGTATAGGCTGGGTTCGCAAAGGTCGCCATCTCTTCACGGGTGGTACTGAGCTGGCCAATCAGCGGGTACTGTTTGCTGGCAATCAGCAGTTTCGTCAGATCGCGCGCCGTGGAGACGTTGTTGATCGACAGCCCCGTCGGTTCAACATAGTGCGTATTGTTCATCCCCAGCGCTTTGGCTTTGGCGTTCATCGCGCGGATAAAGGCGTCGTAGCCGCCAGGATAGTGGTGCGCCAGACTCGCCGCCGCGCGGTTTTCAGACGACATCAGCGCCAGCAGCAGCATATTCTTACGGCTGATCTCACTGTTCAGGCGCACGCGGGAGTAGATCCCCCTCATCTCCGGCGTGTGGCTGATATCCACTTTCAGTTTTTCGTCCAGCGGCAGATGGGCATCAAGCACCACCATCGCGGTCATTAATTTGGTAATTGAGGCGATCGGTCGCACCAGATCCGGATGGCTGGCGTAAATCACCTTATTGGTGTTGAGATCGACAATCATCGCGCTGCCGGAAGCAATTTGCGGCTGAGCGGCGGTAGCAGTCACCGCGGGCGTTTTGGCGACGGCCGGCACGGCAGCGGACGCACCCAGCAACAGCGCCAGGCTAAGTAAAGAGACTCGGAATTTCAGCATGGTGAGACTTCTGATAATTATTCACGCACGTCATGACGTACACCGCCTGGGTCGACGGATAAACTCAGGCTGGCTTCGGCATCATAGCCGTCAGCGGGCGTTGTCGCCAGAGGATAATCGTGAACAGATGCTGCATTGCTGGCATTTACGCCAGCAATGCAGTGCGTTTAGAAGAGACGGTATCCATAACCCCAAAGAATTACCGTCAGCGCCAGTAGCGCCTCCAGCACCAGCACCCCGATGGCAAGCGTTGAACTGGAGAAGCTCAGGCCCTCTTCTTTATTGATATTCAGGAAGGTTGGAACCCCCAGATACAGCAGATAACCGGTGTAAAAGAGGGCAATAGTACCGATCAGCGCGCACAGCCAGACCAGTGGATAGAGCGCAACAATACCGCTTAAGAACAACGGAGTCGCGACATACCCGGCAAAGACCATACAGTGCGCCAGCGATGGACGTTGCGGATAGTTACGCGCCATCCAGTGAATGACCCGCCCCATGACCGCCACACCCGCCAGCATCAGGCCATAAAAGACGATGGCCAGATAGAGTCCGGTAAACCAGGAAAGCTGAACCACGGTGCCGTCACCGAAGTTCCAGCCGATTTGTGTCGTTCCGATAAAAGCGCATATTACCGGCACCGCAGCCATCAGCAGCACGTGGTGCGTGTAATGATGCGAGACCGTTTCGTTCTCACTTTTAATGACATGCATTTCACGATCGGGATGGGAGAAAAGTCCCCAGACATGGTTCATAGCGCCCCCTTGTTGTCGGCCCGTCAGCGATACCTTAAGTATAATGCAGGCTTTAGATTATTTTATGTACAGTGGGAAATTTCCGTTGATTTCCCCGCTGTTGATTCATGGGGTATATGATTAAACGAGGCACGCTGAGGGAGATAACAGTTACGTAATGGATATTAACGCACTCATTGAGCAATATGGATATGCCGCGCTGGTGATCGGTAGCGTGGCAGAAGGTGAAACCATCACGCTGTTAGGGGGCGTCGCCGCGCATCAGGGGTTACTGAAATTCCCGCTGGTCGTCGCCGCGGTCGCGCTGGGCGGGATGATAGGCGATCAGCTGCTCTACTTTCTGGGGCTGCGCTTTGGGCCAACGCTGCTTAAGCGTTTCGCAAAGCATCAGAAGAAAATCCGCCGCGCTCAGCGGCTCATTCAACGTCATCCCTATCTGTTCGTCATTGGCACCCGCTTTATGTATGGCTTTCGCATTATCGGGCCGATACTGATTGGTGCCAGCCATCTGCCGCCCAAAATTTTTCTGCCGCTCAATATTGTGGGCGCGATTGCCTGGGCGCTGATCTTTACGACGCTCGGTTACGTAGGGGGCGAAGTGATTGCGCCCTGGCTGCATAATCTCGACCAGCACCTGAAGCACTGGGCGTGGTTGATTCTGGTGGTCGTGGCGGTGATTGCGGTTCGACTGTGGCTGAAGCATCGGGACAAGACGCGGGATGAGGAGTGAGTGCGGCCTGATGCCCTCACCCTAACCCTCTCCCACAGGGAGAGGGAACTAGAAACACCCTCAGCCTCAGGGAGAGGGAGAAAGGAACCTACCCCTCCGGCTTAAACTGCGGGTTCGCCAGCATAAAGCCCCCGTCGACGATAAACGATTGCCCTGTTGTATAGCTGGCGTCACTGTCACACAGCCACGCCACCAGGCTGGCAATCTCTTTCGTGTGGCCCGGCCTTGCCAGCGGGATTTCCGGCATTGAGCCTTCCTTCACTTCGCTGTCGTCCATGTCATTCATCGGCGTGGCAATGGCACCCGGCGCGACGGCGTTCACCAGAATGTTGTGCTTCACCAGCTCCATCGCCATGGATTTGGTTAACCCGCCGAGCGCGTGTTTCGCCGCCGTGTAGGCGCTGGCCTCCGGCAGGGGCGTGTGTTCATGTACCGAGGTGATGTTCACAATCCGCCCCCCTTCCCCCTGCTTCACCATCTGCCTTGCGGCTATCTGTGAACAGAGAAACGCCCCGTCCACGTCGACGGTGAAAATGTTCCGCCAGTCGTCGAACGGCATCTCGAGGAACGGCGCTTTGGTCATCGCCCCTGCATTATTGACCAGCACGTCCAGCCGGCCAAAACGCGCAATCAGCATTTCAATGGCCTCAGCGCCTTCCGGCAGCGTGCTTAAATCAAGATGGATAGCCTCCGCACGCTGCCCCTGCGCTTCGACTTCGCGGCAGGTTTCCAGCGCCCCTTTCTCATCCGAGTGCCAGGTGACGCCAATATCAAACCCGCGCTCAGCCAGCATCAGGGCCGTGGTTTTCCCTATCCCGGAATCCGATGCGGTCACAATCGCTACTCTGGTCATACTCACCTCCTGAAAAACTGCAAAGAGGTAAGTATAGATAATGGCCTTTTTTAGCCATGATGATAGCCGCCGCCCAGCGCCGAGGTCAGTTGCAGGGTAGCGTCGACATATTGCCCCTTCAGCAGCACGCCTTCGAGGTGCTCTTTGAGGGCCGGTATTCTGGCTTCACTGACCCGGGAGCCCGCAATAATCCCCGCGCTGAAACGCGCCTGAGCCAGCGCCACGACCCGTGCCGCATCTTTTTCAACCTGCTGCTGATGGCTGTTCTTCGCCATTAGCGTTTCGACTTCGCTGGCCGTGCGTGCCACCTGATTGACGGCCTCCACTACCGCTTTGTTGTAGTTGGCAACCGAGAGATTGTTCTGCGCCTGGGCGATATCCAGGCTGGCGTTCAGCCTGCCGCTGTCAAAAATTGGCAGCGTCAACCCGGCGGTCACGCCCATCTGCTGCGCGGATGAACGGAACAGATCGCTCAGGTGGAGGGCATCCTGCTGTAAGAACGCCATCAGGTTCACGTCAGGATAGAACGCTGCTCTGGCGGCCTCCACCTCGCTCATGGAGGCGTCGATATACCAGTGCGCCTCCTGAAGATCCGGGCGGCGTGCCAGCAGTTCATAGCCGAGCGTCGACGGTAACGAGGCTTCCACCTTCGGCAAGGCGTGCCGCGTCAGCTTCACGGAGGGGGCGTTGGTCAGCGCGACCAGGCGCGCCTCTATGGCTTTCATCTTCCCGTTGACCCCGGCCAACTGCTCTTGGGTTTTGCTGGCGTTGATGTCCGTTTCGACGCCCTCCACGGAGGAGGTGATGCCGTGTTGATACAGCTCGCGGTCGGCGCCGATAATATTGTCCTGCTCATGTTTGATCTGCGCGAGGACCTCCCCCACGGCGGCCTGCGTTTGCCATTCCCAGTAAAGCCGCGCCACGCTGCGGGCCAGCAGCTGACGGGTCTGCTCCAGCTCCGCTTTTTGCGCATTCACTTTGCCTATCCGGGCTTCGACCTGCGCGCGATTTTTTCCCCACAGATCGAGATCCCAGCCAGCAGTCAGGCCAAAGGTGCCGTTGGTGTACCACGGCCCGGTTGTCCCTGCCGCCGGGTCGGTAATGGCAAAGGGCCCCATCAACCCTTCGGCGGACATTTTCTGGCGTTCAGCATCCGCTGAAAAATCGATCTGCGGACCGTCGGCAGCCATAACCGCTTTGGCCTGGGCTTCAGCGAGCGTAATGCGCTGACGGGCAATCTGCATATCCGGCGCATCGCTTAATGCTTTCGCAATCAGCGAATTAAGTTCGGGATCGTTATATGCTTTCCACCACTCATTTTTCGGCCAGTCCTGATGAGCCAGAAACGTCTTTACCGACGCCGCCGTGGTTTGGGTTTTAATGGGAGTTACCGTGGCATGTTCAGGCGCGCAGGCAGCCAGAATAAATGCAAAGGGAACACTCAGAGATAAAATAAAAGACCGTTTCATTACGCCATATACTCAAAAAATAAAGGCGCAAATTACGCTTGATTCTGTTTGTTTTTTTAGTAATGCGTGGCAACGCGTAAATTGTCATAGATTTAAATATACGGAAAAGTATTCACCGAAATTATTGTTTAAATTTAATTATGCAAATAAAAAATAATCAACCCGACAGCGTGAACGTCCTCTGTCAGGTTGATCGCGTTATTAAACTTTCAGCGACGCGCCTTTTGTCGCAATAACCTCTTTATACCAGTAGAAGCTTTTCTTGCGGCTGCGCGCCAGCGTACCTTTGCCACTGTCATCGCGATCGACGTAAATAAAGCCGTAGCGCTTAGAGAGTTCAGCTTTTGATGCGCTCACCAGGTCGATTGGCCCCCAGCTGGTATAGCCCATCACCTCAACGCCGTCTTCGATCGCTTCACGCACCTGCACCAGATGATCGTTAAGGTAGCTGATGCGGTAGTCATCCTGCACCGTGCCGTCCGCGTCCGGTTTATCCTTTGCTCCCAGACCATTTTCCACAATAAACAGCGGCTTCTGATAGCGATCCCAGAGCACGTTTAGCAGGGTACGCAGGCCGATGGGGTCAATCTGCCAGCCCCATTCGGAACTGGCCAGATGCGGGTTTGGCACCATGCTCAGGATGTTGCCGCGCGCCTGCTGGTTGAGGGCGTCGTCCGCGGTGACGCAGCCCGTCATGTAGTAGCTGAAGGAGATAAAATCGACGGTCGATTTCAGCGCCTCGCGGTCGGCGTCCGTGACCTCAAGCTGAATACCGTTGTCGCGGAAGAAGCGCTGCATATACCCCGGGTAGGCACCGCGACACTGTACGTCACCAAAGAATTGCCAGGCGCGGTTTTCCTGCAGTGTTTCCAGAACATCTTCCGGCTTGCAGGTCAGCGGATACATCAGACCGCCCAGCAGCATATTGCCAATTCTGCCATCAGGAACGATCTCATGGCAGGCCTTCACCGCCAGCGCGCTGGCCACCAGCTGATGATGGATCGCCTGATACACTTCGCCTTTGCTGCTGGTTTCCGGCAGGCCCACGCCGGTCATCGGCGCGTGCAGAGACATATTGATCTCGTTGAAGGTCAGCCAGAGCTTGACCTTTTCTTTGTAGCGCGCAAACACGGTACGGGCGTAGCGCTCGAAGAACCCAATAGTCTGGCGGCTGCCCCATCCGCCGTACTGCTTCACCAGCCCCCACGGCATTTCGTAATGCGACAGCGTCACCAGCGGGGTAATGTTGTGCGCGGCCAGCTCGTCAAACAGCCGGTCGTAAAACGCCAGCCCCGCCTCGTTCGGCTGCTGCTCGTCGCCGTTCGGAAAAATGCGGGTCCAGGCAATGGAGACGCGCAGGCAGCTAAAGCCCATCTCCGCGAACAGTTTGATGTCTTCCGGATAGCGATGATAGAAGTCGATGGCAACATCCTTGATGCCGCTGTCGCCCGCCACGCGCTCAACCACCGGGCCGAAGACCCCCTGCGGCTGAACGTCAGAGGTGGACAGCCCTTTCCCCTCCTCCAGATATGCGCCCTCTACCTGATTCGCGGCAACCGCGCCGCCCCATAAAAAATCGTCCGGGAAAGTTTTCATCACGTTCTCCTGTTATTGATGGCTTACGCTGAGTAACGGCGCACCAGCATTGACGGACGTTGCCGCCACGGTCACCACATCGCGATACTCATCGCTGTTACTGATAATAATCGGGGTTGCCAGGTCGTATCCGGCATCGATAATCGCCTGTCGGTCAAACTCCAGCAGCAGATCGCCGGGCTGCACCGTGTCACCGACCTTCACATGGGCGGTAAACGGCTTGCCGTCGAGCTTCACGGTGTCGATACCCACATGGATCAACACTTCGATTCCACTGTTACTGAGCAGGCCGATGGCGTGTTTGGTCTGGAACAGCGAGGCCACCACGCCAGCAAACGGGGCAACCACTTTGTTATCGGAGGGAATAATCGCGGCGCCGCTACCCAGCAGGCCGCTGGCAAAGGTGGTATCCGGCACCTGGTCGAGCGCAAGAACGGTACCGGTCATCGGTGATAGCACATCGTTTTCGCTCGCGGTGACCACCCCTTCTGTCGCGGTGTTTCCTTGCATACCGGCGACCAGCGTCAGGCCGCAGCTCAGTACCAGCGCCACCACCGTACCGATAATGCCGCCCCACAGCGTGGCGTCCACGCCGCCCGGCGGGATCATCTGGGCGACAGTAAAGATATTGGCGAAGCCGAAAGAGTAAACGTGGGTGTCACTAAAGCCGACAATCGCTCCGCCGATAGCACCTGCCAGGCAGCCAAAAATAAACGGACGACGCAGCGGCAGGTTTACACCATACACTGCGGGTTCGGTGATACCGAAAAACCCTGCCGTCACGGATGAACCGGCCAGCATTTTCTGACGCGCATCGCGGGTACGCAGGAAAATGCCCAGTGCCGCCCCCACCTGGCCGAACACCGCAGGCAAGAGCATCGGCAGCATGGAGTCATGCCCCAGCACCGCCAGGTTGTTGATCATCAGCGGCACCAGCCCCCAGTGCAGGCCAAAAATGACGCAGACCTGCCACAGCGCGCCCATCGCCGCGCCCGCCAGCCACGGTGCCAGAACGTAAATACTCTGATAGCCGTTCGCCAGCATCTGGCTCAGCCAGGTCGCCAGCGGCCCGATAACGAGGAAAGTCAGCGGCACGGTCACGGCAAGACAGATCAGCGGCGCGAAGAAGTTTTTCATCGAGGAAGGCAGCAGCCTGGTGCTCTGCTTTTCCAGCCAGCAGCTCACCCACGCGGCGAGAATAATCGGGATCACCGACGAGCTGTAGTTGAACCAGGTGACAGGAATGCCCAAAAAGGCTTCCGACACCGCGCCCGGCTGCTGGCTGGCGTTGAACGCCGCAATCATCACTGGATGGGTGAGCGCCCCGCCGATCACCATGGTAATGAATGGGTTGCCGCCGAACTTTTTCCCGGCGGTATAGCCCAGCACCAGCGGGAAGAAGAAGAACAGCGCGTCGCTGGCAGCAAACCAGATTTTATACGTGCCGCTCTCGGTCGTGAGCCAGCCGCACACCACGGCCAGCGCCAGCAGCCCCTTCAGAATACCGGACGCGGCCAGAATGCCGATAAACGGGGTAAAGATGCCGGAGACGATATCAATCAGACGGCCCAACAGGTTACCCTTTTCACCCTTCTCTTCCACGACAGGAGCGTCATCGGTAAGACCTGCTTCATTGCGCACCGCCTGCCAGACGTCATGCACGTGGTTGCCAATCACCACCTGAAACTGGCCGCCGCTTTCGACCACCATGATCACGCCCGGATTTTTCTTGAGCCCTTCCGCATCCGCCCGTTGATTGTCTTTCAGTTTGAAGCGAAGCCGGGTTGCACAGTGCACAAGACTGACGATGTTCTCTTTTCCGCCAACGTGGCCGAGAATATCCTTCGCTAAAGCCTGGTATTCCATCTCGATTTCCTTACATCCGATGCCCGCAGGCACCTGTTGACTGAGTACAAAAAATAAAAAACCCGAGAACGGCCTTCTGACGACGCCCGCGCTCAGGTTTTGCCTGCGTAGTGCAGTAACAATCCTGTTTGAGGCTTAACGCCCCTCTTTTCTCACCCGCTCGATATGAATGGCGAGGAACATGATTTCTTCGGTTGTCAGCTCACGCTGATAGCTTTTGTTCAGGTGCTGTGCGATTTTCTCGGCGCATTTCCACGCCTTCGCGTAGTTGTCTTTGACTGCCGTATGCAGCGAGACATCGTCATCTTCCACCACGGTGCGGGTGAGCATCCGCTGGGCAAAAAACTTCAGGTGGGTGACAAAACGCTGATAGCTGAGCGACTCTTCGTCATACTCAAGCTGCAGCTGATACTTCACCAGTTGCAGGATCTCCTGCATCACCCGCGTCACGTGCATCACCTCCGGCATTTCGCTGTTCAGCTGCGCGGTGACCAGATGCAGGGCGATAAAACCGGCCTCATCCTCCTCCAGTTCGACGTTCAGGCGTCTGGCGATAATGGCCCGCGCCTCCTGCCCTAACTCGAACTCCTTCGGATACAGTCGTTTAATATCCCACAGCAGCACGTTTTTGATGGCCAACCCGTTCTTCTGCCGCTCAATCGCAAAGTAGCAGTGATCGGTGAGGGTGATATACAAGCTCTCCTGCAGCTTGCCCAGCCGCTGCGCCGCCAGCCCGATGATGCGGTCGCAGGTGGTCATCACCTCCAGCGGAATTTGACTCAGCAGCTCTCCGAGCCGACGCACCAGTTCATCGCTTTGTAACGCAAACACCTTTTCAACCAACGCGGTATCCAGCGCTTCACCGACGCGCTTCTGAAAGGCCAGCCCACGGCCCATCACCACCTGTTCGCGCCCGCGCTCATCCTGAACAACCACCACGTTATTATTGAGTATCTTGGCGATTTTCATCTGAACCCCAGAAACAAAAAAACCTGACCTCCGGCAGATGCCAGAAAATCAGGTTTTGCCTGCCTAAGCAGTAACAATCCAGTTCTGGCACTCTATCAGTTTCATTCGTAGCCTCAATGCGTCACGCGTCAGAAACGTGACGCGGATCGAACTTGCTACGGTGATATCAGAAGGTCACCACCGTTTTCAGCTCGGTGACCCAGGCATCCTGAGTGCGACTGACCCCGCCGGGATGGTGCCAGTACTGAATGCCCGGCTGCAGTTCAAGCCATGACACCGGACGAAAACGGTAGTAAAACTCGCCGTTCAGGGAATGGCCCGGCACCGGGTGATACGCCGGATTGTCATAATCGCTTACGCCGCTCAGGCTGTTCAGGTAACGCTGGTTGCGGGCGTACTGGCTGCTCATATCAATCCAGGTTAAGCCAAAGCCAATCCAGTCTTCCGGTCGCGCATCAAACAGGCCGCGGTAGCGCAGCGAGGCGGCGTATACCTGGTGCATGTAGTTAGTACTCTGATCCGCAAGGCTCATGCTGAACGAGGTACTCAACCCGCGATTCGGATCATCCTGATGCTGCGTTAGCTGCTGGTTCAGTCCGGCGTACATAAACCAGGTCCGGCTGTGCGTATCGAATCCGTCCGGGTCCGTCGCCCCCGCCCCACCCGATTTGCCGCGATAGAGATCGGTTTGCGGCGCGTTGGTAAACACCACGCCCAGGTTGTACGCGCCCGGCAGGCCGTTAATCAGCGGACGCGCTTCGATTTCAACCGGCAGTAAGATCCCTTTGCTGCCCTTCGTCGACCAACTCCAGGCATGGCTGCGGCTGGCGGCCTGCGGATTCTGCTCCATCACGCCGCCCTTCAGGGTTAGCGTCGGCGTGAGTTTATACGCAAGCGTGGTGCCCCAGGTGTGCACGTTCCAGTTGTTCCAGGTCAGCGAGTTGGCTGACTTTCCGCCGCACTGGGACAGCAGCTGGAAATCACAGGGGATAATTTGATCGAAGGTTTGTACCTTGTTCATCATCCCGATGCGCCAGGTCAGACGCCGGTCGTCAAAGCTGCGGGCAAAGGTCAGCCAGCCCAGACGGGTAATCGACTGCCCGCCCCAGCTCTCCTGGGTCAGATCGTTGAAGTTGACACGCGGGTCCTGCACGCGTTTGGTGGTGAGGTCATCATTGTGGTTACGGTTGACGATGTTCCCCTCGATACGCGCGTCCGGAATACCGGTCCAGCGCTCCAGATCCTGGTTGAAGGTCAGCGCGAACTGGTCAATATAGGCCACGTGTGAATCGTGGTTATAGCCACCACCGCCGTTCCAGCCAATTTCATTCAGGTATCCGAGGTTGTAGGTAAAACCGTTATCGTTAAGGATTTTACGTATGCCGAGCATTTCGCCGAGAACAGGCTCCGGCGGAGCTTCAAACCCTAATACCGTACCGTTCCAGTCTTGCGCCATCGACAGCGGGGATATCGCCAATAAGGCGAGCGCATAGAGTTTATTTTTATATGCCATAATAACAACCTGTGATTGAGTATTGAGTGCGTAACCGGCCGCAGGAAATTTTTCTATTTCCTGTCGAGAATTCATTTTTTAAAATCATTAAAAAGCGCTAAGCCAAATGTCTCTCCTGCGTAAACGACAGGCAAAAAAAAACCTAAGCGCTCCACAGCGAAAATGCTGTGAAACGCTTAGGTTTTGCCTGTTAACCAGTAACAATCCTGCGTTGAAAACAGTGGCACCTTAACACCGTCGCGCCACGTTGAAAACCGGAACTGTTTTCTGTTTTAAAAAAGTGTGAGCAATTTAACGCTTATTATTTGGACTGAATCACCCGCGCAATATCAGCCGACGTCTGTAAAGTACGAATCTCCTGAAATAACCCCAGCGCTTCATCGTACTCTTTGCGTAAATAACTCAGCCACTGCTTAATTCGCGCGACGTGATACAAACCGGTGTCGCCCTGCTTTTCCAGACGGCTGTATTTTTGCAGCAGCGTGACGACGTCTGCCCACGGCATCCGCGGTTCGTTATATTTCACCACCCGGCTGAGGTTAGGCACGTTCAGCGCGCCGCGGCCGATCATTACCGCATCGCAGCCGGTGGCGTTCAGACAGGCCTGCGCGCTCTCGTAGTCCCAGATTTCGCCGTTGGCGATCACCGGAATGGTGAGGCGTTTGCGGATCTCACCGATCGCCTGCCAGTTAATGCGATCGGCTTTGTAGCCATCTTCTTTGGTACGGCCATGCACCACCAGCTCGGTGGCGCCGGCCTGCTGCACCGCATCGGCGATTTCAAACTGCCGCGCATCGCTGTCCCATCCCAGGCGAACCTTAACCGTCACCGGCAAATGCGCGGGTACCGCCTCGCGCATGGCTTTCGCGCCGCGGTAAATCAGTTCAGGATCTTTCAGCAACGTCGCTCCGCCGCCGCTGCCGTTCACCAGCTTAGATGGACAGCCGCAGTTGAGATCTACCCCGTAAGAGCCCAGCTCAACCGCGCGGGCGGCGTTTTCCGCCAGCCATTCCGGATACTGGCCGAGGAGCTGAATACGCACCAGCGTGCCGGAAGAGGTCCGGCTCTGGTTGTGCAGCTCGGGGCAAAGCCGGAAGAAGGATTTTACCGGCAACAGCATATCGACCACGCGCAGGAACTCCGTCACGCAGAGATCGTAGTCGTTCACCTCGGTCAGAAGCTCGCGCACGAGGGAGTCGAGCACGCCTTCCATTGGGGCCAGTAAAACACGCATAGCAGTACCTGTGAAAAAAGACGCGCTATAGTAGCCGCTCTCTATATCGCTGGGAAGCGCTTCTGTTCAGGCAGAAAGTCACCCGGCGTTGCCCCAACAATGGCGCGAAACGCCGCCGCAAATGCCGCCGGGCCGGAAAAGCCCAGCATCCAGGCCACCTGCTTAACCGGGTATCCGTTGGCGAGGAGATCCAGCGAGGCACAAATCCTGGCACGCTGTCGCCAGGCCCGGAAGCTAAAGCCGGTATCGTTGATAAACGCGCGTGAAAACGTGCGTTCAGACATCGCGGCCCGTTCCGCCAGCCTTTCCAGAGAAAGATCCCAGAGATTGTTGGCAATGATGTCACAGGCAATGCGATGTAAGCGCTCATCCACGGGCATCGGTAATTCGGCCGAGATTTGCTGAGCTTCACTGAGGATATCGAGCAGCAAAACGGCCATGCTGCGCTGACTGGCTGGCCGGTATTCCGCGCTGAACAGTCCGGCAATCAGCTCTTTGAACAACGCTGTTGCCATAATCACGTGAACCTCGTTTTTCCGCTTAAAAGGCTCGCATTGCGCTATCAGCGCCGGGCTAAACCAGACTGCGCGCAGCTCCGTTGTGGATAACACGCTGTAGGTATGCTCCTGAAAGGGAGGGATCCACAGCGCACGCTGTGGCGGTATGACCCAGCGTTTGCTGCCGGTTTCGACCAGCATAACCCCTTTGATGGCAAACAAAAGTTGTCCCTGCGAATGCTGGTGAGGCGGATCGACTTCGCCGCGCGTATAGCGAATTGCCCCTCTTGACCATCCGATAGCATCGTCGTGAATTGGCGTTTTATCGATAACGGTTGGCATTTCACATTCCCTCCTTCCTCTTATGATGCTGCTTGTACACGTAACCAGAGAGAGACGCAATGCACATCCATTTTATTATTCATGAACATTTCGAGGCACCTGGCGCCTATGAAATCTGGGGGAAAAGTCGCGGCTGCAGTCTGAGCTACACCAGAGTTTATCAGGGCGATTCGTTACCTGAGGAACTGGAGAACATAGACCTGCTTATCATCATGGGAGGCCCGCAGTCCCCCGCCACCACGCGTGAGGAATGCCCCTGGTTTGATGCGCAGGCGGAAAAGGCACTCATCAGCCGCGCGATAGAGGCAGGTAAAATGGCGATAGGCGTTTGTCTGGGCTCGCAGCTTATCGGTGAAGCGCTGGGCGCAGCGTTTTGTCACAGCCCGGAAAAAGAGATCGGCAAATTTCCCGTCAGGCTCACAGATGCAGGTAAGGCGAACCCGCTGTTTGAGGACTTTGGCAGCGTGCTGAACGTCGGTCACTGGCATAACGATATGCCTGGGTTGACGCCGCAGGCTAAAGTTCTGGCTTACAGCGAGGGCTGTCCCCGCCAGATCGTGCAATACAGCGAACGGGTTTACGGTTTCCAGTGCCATATGGAGCTGACGCCGGAGGTGGTAGAGTTGCTGATTGAGCATTCGCAGAGTGACCTCCGCCGCGCGGGTGAATTCCGTTTTGTCGAAACGGCGGAAAAACTCCGCTCGCATGATTATCGCGAAATGAACCAGGTGCTGTTTTCTTTTCTCGATAAACTGACCGCCTGTCGCTGATACCTTCTCTGGCACGCCGTTTCGCCAGCGCAATCCCTTTCCTCTAAACTGTAGCCTGCACCGGTAAAGTGATACCAGACGTTCCATTCCGGAATGTCTGGTATGCTCAAAATTCATGATGTGATCCATGGCACATTTTTAGGTTTAATTGTATGATGAATGCGTTTCAGCAAGGACTATCACCATGAGCAAATCATTGAACATTATCTGGCAATATCTGCGCGCATTCACCCTGATTTACGCCTGCCTGTATGCCGGGATTTTCATCGCGTCGCTGCTGCCCATCACCATCCCCGGCAGCATTATCGGCATGCTGATCCTCTTCGTTTTGCTGGCGCTGCAAATCCTGCCCGCAAAGTGGGTCAACCCCGGCTGCTTCGTCCTCATTCGCTATATGGCGCTGCTTTTCGTGCCTATCGGCGTGGGCGTCATGCAGTATTTTGATTTGCTCAAAGCCCAGTTCGGCCCGATTGTGGTCTCCTGCGCGGTCAGTACGCTGGTGGTTTTCCTGGTGGTGAGCTGGAGTTCACATCTGGTGCATGGCGAACGTAACGTGATTGGGGAGAAAACAAAAAAATGATGGACAATATCTGGTGGTCTCTGCCGCTCACCCTGGCAGTGTTCTTCGCCGCACGTAAGCTTGCCGCGCGTTTCAAAATGCCCTTGCTGAACCCCCTGCTGGTGGCGATGGTGGTGATTATTCCGTTCCTGCTGCTCACCGGCATTCCTTACGAACGCTACTTTGCCGGCAGCAAAATCTTAAACGACCTGCTGCAACCCGCCGTTGTGGCGCTAGCGTTTCCTTTATACGAGCAGTTGCACCAGATCCGCGCCCGCTGGAAATCCATCATTACCATCTGCTTTGTGGGTAGCCTGGTGGCGATGATCACCGGTACGTCGGTGGCGCTGTTGATGGGAGCCTCGCCGCAAATTGCCGCCTCTATTCTGCCTAAATCGGTGACCACGCCTATCGCGATGGCGGTTGGGGGCAGCCTCGGCGGTATTCCGGCCATCAGCGCGATGTGCGTCATTTTCGTCGGTATTCTCGGCGCGGTGTTTGGCCACACCCTTCTGAACGCGATGCGTATTCATACTAAGGCTGCTCGGGGGCTGTCGATGGGCACCGCCTCGCACGCGCTGGGCACCGCCCGCTGCGCGGAGCTGGATTATCAGGAAGGGGCGTTTAGCTCCCTGGCGCTGGTGATCTGCGGGATTATCACCTCCCTGCTGGCCCCGTTCATTTTCCCGCTTATTCTGGCGGTGATGGGCTAAAATTTGCGATGCGTCGCGCAAATTTCATTTTGATTTCATAAGTTGCATACATAATGAGAAGTGGATCACATATAAAGCCCTGACGGCTCCGTAAACTACCGATCCATTAACCTTTATGAGGCAAACGCCATGCACCCACGTTTTCAAGCTGCTTTCGCCCAGCTTGCAGAGAATTTGCAGTCAGCCCTTGCTCCCGTTCTGGCAGATGCGCACTTCCCCGCCCTGCTGACCGCGGAGCAGGTCACGATGCTGAAACAGGCAACGGGACTGGACGAAGACGCGCTGGCTTTCGCACTGCTTCCTCTGGCTGCCGCCTGCGCGCGGGCCGATCTCTCCCACTTCAACGTCGGGGCCATTGCGCGCGGCGTCAGCGGCACCTGGTACTTCGGCGGCAACATGGAGTTCCTGGGCGCAACCATGCAGCAAACCGTGCACGCCGAGCAGAGCGCCATCAGTCACGCCTGGCTGCGCGGTGAAAAAGCGCTGAGCGCCATTACCGTTAACTACACTCCGTGCGGTCACTGCCGTCAGTTTATGAACGAGCTGAACAGCGGGCTGCAGCTGCGCATCAATCTGCCAGGCCGCGCGCCGCACACGCTGGCGGATTACCTGCCTGACGCGTTTGGCCCGAAAGATCTGGAGATCAAAACCCTGCTGATGGACGAGCAGAACCACGGTTTCGCCCTGTCCGGCGATGACCTGAGCCAGGCGGCGATTGCCGCCGCCAACAAGAGCCACACGCCGTACAGCAAGTCCCCGAGCGGCGTGGCGCTGCAGTGCCGCGATGGCCGAATCTTCACCGGCAGCTATGCGGAAAACGCCGCGTTTAACCCAACGCTGCCGCCGCTGCAGGGCGCACTCAACCTGCTGAGCCTGAACGGCTATGATTATCCTGACATTCAGCGCGCCATTCTGGCTGAAATTGCCGATGCGCCGCTGATTCAGTGGGATGCCACTGCCGCAACGCTTAAAGCGCTGGGCTGTACGACGATTGACCGCGTACTGCTGGCGTAATCCTTCCGGCGGGCAGAAATGCCCGCCAGTTTGCTGAAAAACCCCTCAGTTGAGTCGCTGTTTCTTGCGCTAACCAGGCGGGTAAAGTAGCCTGAGTTAAATTTCACCTTCGGTACGAGCCATCTGCATGTTAAAGCGCGTTTTTTACAGCCTGTCTGTCCTGGTCGGCATACTGCTGTTGATCGTGCTCGGTCTCGACCGCTGGATGAGCTGGAAAACCGCCCCCTACATCTTTGATGACCTGCAGGACCTGCCCTATCGTCAGGTTGGCGTGGTGCTCGGCACCGCCAAGTATTACCGCACCGGCGTCATCAACCAGTATTACCGTTACCGCATCCAGGGCGCGCTGAACGCCTACAACAGCGGCAAGGTGAACTATCTGCTGCTGAGCGGCGATAACGCGCTGCAAAGCTACAATGAACCGGTGACGATGCGTAAGGACCTGATTGCCGCGGGTGTGGATCCTGCCGATATCGTCCTCGACTACGCCGGGTTCCGCACCCTGGACTCCATCGTCCGCACGCGCAAAGTCTTCGACACCAACGACTTCATCATCATCACCCAGCGCTTCCACTGCGAGCGTGCGCTGTTTATTGCCCTGCATATGGGTATTCAGGCGCAGTGTTACGCGGTGCCGTCGCCAAAAGATATGCTGAGCGTGCGCGTGCGCGAGTTCGGCGCCCGCTTTGGTGCCCTGGCCGATCTGTATATCTTTAAGCGCGAACCGCGCTTTTTAGGCCCGCTGGTGCCGATTCCGGCGATGCACGAAGTGCCGGAAGACGCGCAGGGTTACCCGGCCGTCACGCCTGAGCAGCTGCTCGATATGCAGAAAAAAGAGAAATAGCGGAACCGCCTTTATACTTTCTTTACGCCGGGCCTGACGCTTTTTATCTCCCCTTTACGTCGGCTCTTTTAAGCTGAGTTCATTGCCGCTACGGCTTCATTGAAGAATGACTATGAACTCGATAATGAATGCGTTTTTCCTCAAAAGTCTCCGTCCGTACTTTAACTTTCCCGGCTTATCACTCCCTGGCGCACTCCATTCTGGTCTCTGGCTGGATGAAAAAATTGACGCCCTGCAGCACAACGTTGCCGTGGAAGTGGCCGATTATCTGGAACGTTACCCGCAAACGAAACATGTTGACGTTTACCTGAACGATATCAACGGCACGATGCGCGGCAAGCGCCTCTCGGTGGAGAGCATGCTGAATCTGGAAAAAGGCTGTTATTTTCCACTTTCCGTCTACTCAATGGATCAGAAGGGAAACATCGCCGCCCCGCTTTATGATGAACCCGATCGGCTGTGCGTCCCGGTCGCCGGCTCTTTGCGTCCCTTTCCGCAGGATCCGGAGCACACCGCGCAGATCCTGCTGACGATGAAAGACAGCGACGGTAACCCCTGCCCGCTTGAGCCGCGCGCGATACTGCAGAACGTCGTGGCCCGCTTCCATCAGCACGGCCTTTTCCCGGTCATTGCCCCGGAAATTGAGTTTTACCTGACGGGACAGGGCGAACGCGATCCGCAAAATCAGGGCTGTTTTCATATGGATACCTCGTCGGCGCATGCGGCGCTGTTTGACGAGCTGGAACAGCTGGCGCACCTGCAGCGCATCCCGCTGTCAGGGGTCGTAGCGGAAGCCGAGTCCGGACAGTACGAATTAAACCTGAAGCACAGCCAGCGCGTCGTTGAGGTCTGTGATAACGTGCTGGCCCTGCGCCGCCTGACCCGCTATGTCGCTGAAAAGCACGGTCTTCAGGCCAACTTTATGGCTAAACCTTTCAGCCAGCTGTCCGGCAGCGGTTTGCACATCCATTTCAGTCTGAACAACAGCCGTGGCGAAAACGTTTTTGCCTCGCCGGTGAACGCGCTGAGCAGCATGATGCGTTTGTGCATCGCGGGCCAGCTGGCGCTAATGCCCGCCTCCGTCGCCATTCTTGCGCCGGGGGTCAACGCGTTTCGTCGCCTGCGTAAAAACCTGACGGAACCCGTCTTTAACTCCTGGGGCTATAACACCCGCTCCGCCGCCTTGCGTATTCCCTGCTCGGATGACGGCAATCGTCGCATTGAGTACCGGCTGGCCGGGGCCGATGCGAATCCGTATCTGGTGGCGGCCACTATCCTGACAGGCATGCTTTACGGGCTGGAACATATCGACGAGGGGGATCTCCCTGAGCCGCAGCACGACCAACCTGAACTGCCGCTGTTCCAGCAGGAGGCGATTGAGGCCTTTGCCCGCTGTCAGTATCTCACCGACAGCCTGGGCGACGCCTTTTCCGAACAGTGGGTCGCCTGCAAGCTTTCTGAACTCGACTGGTTTGAGCGCATTGTGACGCAGGAGGAGTCCCATCTGGCATAGGGCATAAAAAAAGCCCGCTCGGTGAGCGGGCCGGGTATGGCGAGTGACGATTACTTCTTACGGGCGTACTTCAGTGAATCCAGCGCAACCGCGAAGATAATGATGGCGCCCTTGATGATGTACTGCCAGTACGGGTTCACGCCGATGTAGGTCAACCCGTAGTTGATGACGGTGAAGATGATCACACCGGTCACCACGCCGAGCACCGTCCCCACGCCGCCGCTGAAGGAGACGCCGCCCACCACGCAGGCTGCAATCGCATCCAGTTCGTACATGAAGCCAAGGTTGTTCGTTGCAGAGCCGATACGGCCCGCTTCCAGCATCCCGCCGAAGGCGTAGAACACGCCGGACAGGGCATAGATGATGAGCAGGTTCAGGGCAACGTTTACGCCGGAGACTTTCGCCGCTTCCGGGTTACCGCCGATAGCGAAGATGTTTTTGCCAAAGCGCGTTTTGTTCCACAGGATCCAGACGAAGGCGACCGCAATCAGCGCATAGAAGGTGATATACGACAGGCGGAAGCTGCCCAGCGCGATAAACCCTTGCGTAAAGGTCGAGAAGCCGCTGTCAAAGCCCGAGATGGGCGAAGCACCGACGAAGTCGTAGTACAGGGAGTTGATACCGTAAACGATGATCATCGTACCCAGGGTGGTGATGAATGGCGTCACGTTCAGGTAGGCGATGATAATACCGTTGATCAGACCAATCACCGCACCGATGGCGCAGACAATCAGGATCACCACGAAAATCGGCATGGTGGCCATTTCCGGGAAGACCTTGTTGGCGTTTTCCATCGACTGCAGCAGGGTTGCCGCGATAACCGCCGCCAGACCTACCTGACGCCCCGCGGAGAGGTCCGTCCCCTGGGTCACGATCAGGCCCGCCACGCCCAGCGCAATGATAATACGCACGGAGGACTGGGTCAGAATGTTACTCAGGTTCAGCAGGCTTAAGAACGTAGGGTCCTGGAAAATGATGATTGCCAGCAAGACTAAAAGAACAACGTAAATACCGCCTTCTTTCAGGTAAGTGAGAAAACTTTTTTTATTTAACGCACTCATGAGGAGCCCCTGATCTTAAAGGTGCAAAGACGCAAGACGCAAAATTTCATTTTGCGTTGTCGTTTTGGTGTCAACAATACCGGCAACGAGACCATTGCTCATAACCAGAATACGGTCTGTGATCCCTAACAATTCCGGCATTTCGGAAGAAATAATAATGATCCCTTTATTCTTTTTCGCCAACTCGGCAATCAGCTGATAAATTTCAAACTTCGCACCGACGTCAATACCGCGGGTCGGCTCATCCAGCATCAGAATTTCTGGCTGGGTTAATAACCAGCGGCCGATAATGACTTTCTGCTGGTTACCGCCTGACAGCGAACCAATCTGGGTGCGGTGGCCTGGCGTTTTCACGCGCATGGAGTCAATTACCCATTGGGTATCGCTCTTCATGCGGGAGTTATCCAGCAGCCCGACTTTGTTTTTGTAATTGCGAATGTTAGAAATTAACGAGTTAAAGTTAATATCCAGATAAGCATAAATACCGGTCGAACGACGCTCTTCCGTCACCAGCGCAAAACCATTATTAATGGCTTCGTTGGCGTTGTGGTTATTGATTTTCTTACCGTGCAGCGTAATGGTGCCTTCGGCTTTCTCACGAATGCCAAACAGGGTTTCCACGATATCGGTACGCTTTGCCCCCACCAGCCCGGCAATCCCCAGGATTTCACCCTTGTGCAGGTCGAAGGAGACATCGCGGATAGACGGCTGACGCAATGAGGTCAGATTGCGCACTTCCAGAATCACTTCACCCGGCTTGTTTTCTTTGTCCGGGAAGCGCTGGTTCAGGGAACGGCCGACCATCATGGCGATGATCTTGTCCATGTCCAGCCCTTCCAGCGGCTGTGTGGCAATCCACTGGCCGTCGCGCAGGATGGTGATTTCATCGCACAGCTGGAAGATCTCTTCCATTTTGTGGGAGATGTACACAATGCCGCAGCCGCGATCTTTCAGCTTACGAATAATGGTAAAAAGGTGGTTAACCTCTTTTTCCGTTAATGACGATGTCGGTTCGTCCATGATGACGATTTTCGCATCATAGGAGAACGCTTTGGCAATTTCGATCATCTGCATCTGGGAGACGGATAATGTTCCCACGCGGGCGCGCGGATCGATATCAATATCCAGCTCGTCGAAAATCGCCTTGGTGTCGCGATACATTTTATCCTGATCGACAAAGACACCTTTGGTGGGATAACGCCCCAACCACATGTTATCCATGACTGAACGCTGCAGCACCAGGTTTAATTCCTGGTGAACCATCGAGATACCGTTTTCCAGTGCTTCTTTCGCTGAATGGAAATCGATCTCTTTCCCCTGAAAAAGAATGCTGCCAGAATCTTTTTGATAGATCCCAAAAAGACATTTTAATAATGTTGATTTACCCGCACCGTTCTCCCCCATTAAGGCATGAATAGAGTGAGGACGCACTTTTAAATTAACATTATCGAGTGCCTTAACGCCGGGAAATGACTTGTTGATACCGCTCATTTCCAACAGGTATTCACCGGATGACTGAGTTGTTGTGCTGACCATAATTATACCTTGTTGGCCTCGCATATCGCGTTATAAAAGGGCGCAACGAATTGCGCCCAGTGGAGACAGTACCGCTTACTTATTTACCGATAAACTCAGCCAGGTTGGACTGGTCTACGCCCACGTAAGGTACGCGAACGATTTTGTTGTCAATTTTCCAGTTGGTGCCGTCTGCCGCACCTTTGCCATCGGCCAGGTTTTTCGCCAGGTCGAAGGTGGCTTTCGCCTGGTTGTTGGCATCGTTCAGCACGGTACCGGCCATCGCACCGGATTTAACCAGCGCCAGCGCTTCTGGCAGCGCATCCACACCGAATACCGGGATAGAGGATTTGTTGTGTGCTTTCAGCGCTTCTACCGCACCCATTGCCATCGCATCGTTGTTGGCGATAACCACTTCGATTTTGTTGGCGTTAGGGCCGGACAGCCACGCGTCCATCTTATCTTTCGCCTGAGCGGTATCCCACATCGCGGTATCTAACGCCAGCTGCTGGGTTTTCAGGCCCTTGTCGTTCAGCTCTTTGATAACGTAGTTGGTACGCGCTTCAGCATCCGGGTGGCCAGGTTCGCCTTTCAGCAACACGAACTGAATCTGACCGTCTTTGTTCAGGTCCCAGTTCGGGTTCGCCGCCCAGTGTTTCGCGATCAGATCGCCCTGAATAATACCGGACTCTTTGGAGTCGGTGCCGACGTAATACGCTTTATCATAGCTATCCAGCGCCTTACGGGAAGGTTCTTTGTTGAAGAAGACGATCGGCACGTTCTGGCCGCGCGCTTTTTCAATAACCGTGCCTGCTGCAGCCGGGTCAACCAGGTTGATGGCCAGGGCTTTCACGCCTTTCGCCAGCAGAACGTCGATCTGGTCGTTCTGTTTGGACTGGTCATTCTGGGAGTCGTTCATCAGCAGCTGAACGTCTGGCGCTGCTTTCGCATCTTTCTCAATCGCTTTACGCACAACAGACATGAAGTTGTCGTCGTATTTATAGATGGTCACACCAATACGGGTATCCGCAGCGTGCGCTGCTGCACCAAAAAGCATGCTTGCCATTACAGCAGACAGGGTCAACACCTTCTTATTCATGGTATCTCCGGTTTTTTTTATGCAGGGTAGTTCTTGTGAATAACGAGCGGCGGGCAGATGTTAATAAAACGTTACTGACAGCCGAGGTTCACTTATAAAATTTCTCTCTTCCGTGTTCGGTAACGCTCCAGAAATGCGTTTTATTCGTTGTTTGCGGCACATTGGCTATAGTGAAAGTGAATAATCACTGTTACATAGCGTTTCAGCCCCTAAGACGCTGACATCATAGTCAGCGCCTTGTTAAGATACTGTGAATTTACTCACAGATTGAAAACGGTTACATCACCACATGTAATCAGTTAGTGATCGGAACCACAGTTTGCCGGGCCGCGACGGAGTGACGACGCACTAAAGTCGGCATGAAACAGTGTGTTGCCCCCGGATCCAGCACGCCAGCAGCCCCCTGTAACGCCAGCTCAGTCGCCAGTTTTGCCATAGAGGCAATGGGGTAACGCACGGTTGTCAGCTGCGGGTCGGTGTAACGGGCAATCGGGATATCATCAAAACCAATGAGTGATAAATGCTGTGGCACCGCAATGCCGTTATCCTTCAGCGCCGTCAGGGCGCCTGCCGCCATGCTGTCGTTATAGGCAAACACCGCAGACAGCTGCAGATTGCGGCCCAGCAGCTCTACCATCGCCGCTTCACCGCCCTGCATGTCCGGCGTGCCGGTCCCCACCCAGCTTTCGGATGGCGTAATGCCGTGCTCTTTCAGGGCGTTTTGCCACCCTTCGCGCCGCAGTTCGTCATCTTCAATCTGATGGCTGGAGGCCAGATAACCGATCCGCTGATGCCCGTTGTTGATGAGCATTTTCGTGGCCATCATGGCGCCGCTGACGTTATCCAGCCCGACGCAGCGGTGGGCATAGCCGGGGACGATGCGGTTGATCAGCACCATGCCCGGGATCTGCTCCATCAATCCGGTTAGCTCTTCATCGCTCAGGGCTTTTGAATGGACAATCAAGGCGTTACAGCGCTGGCGGATCAGCACTTCAATGGCATGGCGTTCTTTTTCCGCCTCATGATAGCTATTGCCGATCAGGACATATTTCTGATGCTGCTGGGCGACCATATCGACCGCTTTTACCAGTGCGCCAAAAAAGGCATCTGAGACATCCATTACCACCACGCCGATGGTGTCGCTGACCTGCGTCGCAAGCGCCTGGGCATTGGCATTTGGCCGGTACCCGAGCTGGGTCACGGCCTTCATTACGGTTTCACGGGTTTCAGGGCTGACCAGCGCGCTATTGTTGAGCACGCGTGAGACGGTAGCCACAGAAACGCCCGCCTGACGGGCGACGTCACGAATGGTGATCATATTCACCATCCTTCAAAGGATTGCAGCAACTCACAGACACCCCCTGTGTTTAGCAAGGTGGCTATTTTGGCAGCGAGAGAAAGGGGACTACGTGAAGAAGCTCACAGTCATGAAAACGCTTACATCCGTTTTGTTAATGATTGTGATCCAGATCGTTATCTGGATGTATTTTTCAATGATATCCCTGAAGCACGTGCGGTTAACTGACGCCATACCCACTCCAGCGGTCCCTGGCGGAAATAGCGTAGCCAGAGCACAGAAAACGCCAGGTTTACTGCCCAGACCGGAATAACAAACGTCAGCAGCGTAAGGCGGTCGAATTTCATAAACAGGCCAAAGCGATAGAAAAGCGTGGTGCAGATCAGCGTTTGCAGGAGGTAATTGCTTAACGCCATGCGGCCCACGCAGGCGATAGCGCTGACCATCCACAGACGAGAAAGCGAGGGCCAGAAGCCGTAGATCAGCGCCGCGTAGCCGATGGTCTGAAACGGCGCGCTCAGTTCACGCGGCACCTGGAGCAGGAACGCGCACCAGCGGTAATCCCAGTGGATATGCCACTGCACCATCACCGCCGGGAAATTAATCAGCACGCCGAGCAGCACCAGACCGGCGCCGGTACGGCGATAGTGACGCAGGCTGAATTCCCCTTTCAGCCAGCCGGTGCGCATCAGTGACGCGCCCATCAGCATCATACCCGCCAGCTGCCAGCCGTATTGCGCGCCCAGCGCGAGGAGGTTGTCCCCCAGCATATCCGCGCGGTTGCTTATCGCTTCCGTTCCGCCCTTCAGCTTCCAGAACTGCTCGTACTGCAGGTTAGCGGCATCCGGGATCCAGGCACGGTTTGTCGTCTCGCCGGAGATCATCCCCAGCAGCAACAGTACTCCAAGCCCCATGACATAGAGCATCACCCCGGTGTTGAACAGGCTTTTAACGCTGTGCGCATCGCGAATGAGGCGCCAGCAGATGAGCCCGACTAACCCATAGGCAAGAAGAATATCGCCGTCCCAGAAGAACAGGCCATGGATAAAGCCGAGGATAACCAGCAGCGTCAGGCGCGACTGGATCCAGCGCGTGCCGCGTTTGAGGAGAAGCTGCAGGCCTGCGCCAAACAGCAGGGCAAAGAGCGTGAGGAATTTGACCTGCGCAAAGAGATCGAGGATTGCCCAGGTCCAGGCATCACTGCGGGTAATGTCGCCATACCACGCGGGATTGAGATACGCCGCCTTCGGCAAACCGAAGGCGGTGATATTAAGCAGCAGGATACCGAGAATGGCGACGCCGCGAACAAAATCGAGCGTGACGTTTCGCTCCATGGTCCCTGCCCTGTAAGACTTAGTTGTGGTGACGTACGGCGCGCAGGAACTCCTGGCGGGTATTCTGGCTCGATTTAAACAGACCGCCCAGCGAGGTTGTAGTGGTCGCACTGGTGGCATCGCGCACGCCGCGCGCTTTCACGCAGTAGTGAACCGCGTCGATAGAGACGGCCACGTTATTGGTGCCCAGCAGCGTTTGCAGCGCGGTCAGGATCTGCTGGGTCAGGCGCTCCTGCACCTGCGGACGCTGAGCGAAGAACTGCACGATGCGGTTAATCTTCGACAGGCCAATCACCGTATCTTTGGGGATATACGCCACGGTCGCTTTACCGTCGATGGTCACGAAATGGTGTTCGCAGGTGCTGGTCAGCGTGATATCGCGAACCGTCACCATCTCATCCACTTTCATCTTGTTTTCAATGACGGTGATTTTCGGGAAGTTGGCGTAATCCAGGCCCGAGAAAATTTCGTCGACGTACATTTTTGCGATGCGGTGCGGCGTCTCCATCAGACTGTCGTCACTCAGATCGAGATTCAGCAGCTCCATGATGTCGGTCATATGACCGGCAATCAGACGCTTGCGGGTTTCATTGTCCAAGTCCTGTACGGGCGGACGCAGTGGCGTTTCAAGACCGCGCGCGACCAGGGCTTCGTGGACCAGGGCAGCTTCTTTACTGAGTGATGACATTTTGTTCTCCTGCAGGTGTGGCGTCTTTTGCCCTCGTTGTGGCAAAAGTATGCGTTCATTGTGCGTGAGGCGGCGCACATAATCCAGTATTCACGACGATAATTATTGCAATTGCTGTTGCCTTTCAGCGTGACGATTCCAGACCAGGGCTCCTCCAACGAACAGCGCCACGCCCGCCAGCCCCAGCGCCGGCTCCAGCCGGTGGGTAAGCCAGGTTGATAACGCCGAGGTGACCGGGCCAATTAACTGCCCTATCGCATACCCGGTGGTGAGCAGGCCCGCCATATAGCGCGTGTGGTTTGGCGCCAGTTCACGACCGTATAAAAGAGAGAGCTGCACGGCACACAAAAAGCCACCGCCCACCAGCAGCCCGCCCGTCAGCAACCCGCCAATCCCCGGCAGCAGCCAGGCCGCCAGCACGCCCGCCCCCTGTAACCACAGTACGATAGCCAGCCTGCGGTTAGCCGTTGAGGTATGGCGTAACAGAATACTGAGCGCAATCCCCACCACGGCGGCGAGACCAAAAATCGGCCAGACAAACTGGGCAAACAGGCTGCCGGGAAAACGCACGGCCGCCATTTGCGACAGGAAGGTCGCCGGAAGGATATAGCCAAACCCGGCCAGGCTGTAGCTCCAGACCAGACGCGTCAAATCCGCCGTCAGCACCAGCGGCTCTGGCGCGGTGCCGGGTCGATGGAGCTGCCCGGATCGCGGCAGGTAGCGCGCCACCAGGGCAATCAACACCAGCGCCAGCACGCCGTAGATTTGCCATGCCGCCCCGGCCGACAGGGACTTCGCCTGAATATAGACGGCGAGCAGGCCGCTCAGCGCAATGCCTGCCCCCGGCCCGGCAAATACGGCAGCGCTCAGACCCGGTTTACCGAGCTGTCCCAGCCGTTCGTTAGTCCAGGCGGCAATGAGTACCATCGACCAGCCGCTCATGCAGCCGATGACAAAACGCAGCAGGCCGTGCACGACGGCGTTCTCCGCCGCCGCGGAGAGCAGCGTCAGCGCCACCGCGCCGGTGATGCCAAGCCAGAGGCGCGTTTCAACGAAGCGGTGCGCACGCATCGCATCCCACGCGCCCACCAGATAGCCCAGATAGTTCATCGCCGCCACCAGACCCGCGCTGGTCAGCGTAAGCTGTCCGGCAGCAATCATCAGCGGCACCTGGGGCGTAAAAGCAAAGCGCCCTATCCCCATCGCCACCACCAGCACGACAAACCCACTGAGCGCAATACGCAGCGCCATGACCGCTCCAATTGTTAAAGAAAAGTAAATTTATGATGCAGCATCTCGACGTCTGGCGAAAGTGAAAGTTACTCACAGGTCAATGAAAAGGCTGTATTATGGTTTTTATGAATACGCATTCTCATTAAGGAGCCCTGCATGGAACTGCTCGAAGAGCACCGTTGTTTTGAAGGTCGACAGCAGCGCTGGCGGCACGACTCCACCACCCTGAACTGCGCAATGACGTTCAGCATTTTCCTGCCGCCGACGGAAAATCCACCGGTTCTGTTCTGGCTTTCCGGCCTGACCTGCAACGACGAAAACTTCACCACCAAAGCGGGCGCGCAGCGCATTGCCGCCGAGCTGGGCATTGCGCTGGTGATGCCAGACACCAGCCCGCGTGGCGACGATGTGGCCGACGATGCCGGATACGACCTGGGCAAAGGCGCCGGGTTTTATCTCAATGCGACCGAGCAACCCTGGGCGCGCCACTACCGCATGTATGATTACCTTCGCGATGAACTTCCTGCGCTGGTGCAGTCGCAATTTGCGGTCGGTGAGCGCTGCGCAATCAGCGGCCACTCAATGGGCGGACACGGGGCGCTCATCATGGCGCTGAAAAATCCGGGGAAATACGTCAGCGTGTCGGCATTTGCACCAATTGTGAACCCAACACAGGTGCCGTGGGGGCAGAAAGCCTTCACACACTATTTGGGTGAGGATGCGGAAAAATGGCAGGCATGGGACAGCTGCGCGCTGATGCTGGCCAGCAAAGCTGAAGAGGCCATTCCCACCCTTATCGATCAGGGTGATGCGGACCAGTTCCTCGCCGGACAGCTACAGCCTGCGGTGCTGGCAGAAGCGGCACGCCAGAAGGACTGGCCGCTGACGCTGCGCATTCAGCCGGGATACGATCACAGCTATTACTTCATTGCGTCCTTTATTGAGGATCATCTCCGCTTCCATGCGGAGCATTTGTTCGGGTAAGTGCGGCCGATTGCCGGGTGGCGGCTTTGCCTTACCCGGCCTACATTCGTGGGTTTTGTAGGCCCGGTAAGCGAAGCGCCACCGGGCATAAAGGTTACATCAGAACTTATAATCCACACCGATAAAGTAGCGACGGCCATCTTCCGTGTAGCTGTAATCGTCGCGGCTCAGATCTTTGTCCAGCAGGTTTTGCACGCCCGCACGCAGCTTCACGCTTTTCGTCGCCTGCCACGCTGCGCCGGTATTCCAGATAACATAGCCACCCGGCGTTGGGTCGCTGCTGGTCAGCGCGCGTTTCTCACCGGTGTAGTTGCCCTGAACATAGAACGACCAGTCCTGCGTCGCCTTCCAGTCAACGGTCCCGTTGGCGGTGTGGAACGGCAGATCGGACAGCGGCTTGTTGCCACCGTTGCTGATATCACGACCGTCGTTGTAGGTGTAGTTCAGCGTCACTTTCCAGTCGTCCGCCAGCGGGAATTTCAGCTCGGTCTCCACCCCGCGGATGCGCGCCTTGTTGACGTTGTAGTAGCGGAATATCGGTTCACCGTCCGCATTCAGGCCAACGTAGTTAGGGTAGCTCTGCGCCTGCTTCGCATTGGCCGTACGGCTGATGCTGATGCGGTCATCGACATTATTCTGGAAGGTGGTCACGCTGGCCTGCACGCCCTCTAACCAGCCCTCTTCCCCGCTGTAGTACAGACCGAACTCGAAGCTCTCGCTGGTCTCTGGTTTCAGATCCGGGTTACCGACAATCTCACAGGCACCGCGGCACGAGCCGGTGACCCAGTCCGGGCTCAGCTGCAGCAGTGACGGCGCTTTAAATGCGGTCGCCCAGCCCCCTTTCACCGTTACGGTATCGGTCGCGTTGTAGACCAGATAGGCGCGCGGGCTCCAGTGGTCGCCGTAGGTATCATGGTCATCCATACGGATGCCGGTGGTCAGCGCCAGAGGTTCAAAGATACGCCACTCATCTTCAAGGAACAGGGCATACTGGCTTGTCGACGTACTGCTGCTTGAACCGCCCGTCAGGTTGACCGGATCCTTCAGCTTATCGTGACGCCATTCGCCGCCGAAGGTCATCAGTTGGTTGATGTCGCCCAGCGGCAGCACGTATTTCCCGTCCACCGCGTTGCTCTCGGAGGTGATCGTATTGCTGTTGCCCGGGTTTTTGTTATCCACCTTCTCGCCGTACACCTTCAGCTCGCTGTTGCCGACGCCCCAGCGGCCGTTGTGGCTAAGAGAGTAGTTCTGACGCTCAAGGCGGTTTTTGTCGAGGGAATCCGAGTCACGATCCTGACGGTCGAAACCGTAGCCCGCCGTAAAGTCATGATTTTCAGACGGCGTCCAGGCGAACTCCACATTCGCATCGCGGCTGGTAAAGCCCTCAATGCGCGGCGTTTCACCGCTCGCCGTGGTAGAGGACTTCTGCTGCCCGTCTTTCTCACGCTTTGCGAGGCTACCGTAGGCTTTCAGCCCCAGCAGACCGTCCACCAGCGGACCGCTGGTATAGAATTGACCGTTGTAGGTGTCTCCACGGTCGCGATGTTCCTGAATTGTGGAATCGGCGCTCAGGGTACCCGTCCATTTCTGGCCGATTTTTTTGGTGATAATGTTTACCACGCCGCCCAGCGCATCGGAGCCGTAAAGAGAAGACATCGGTCCGCGCACCACTTCAATTCGTTCGATGGCGTCAACCGGCACCCAGTTGAGGTCAAAATCATTATGGCGGAACACCGCGTTACGGGAATTGACGCGCTTGCCGTCTATCAGGATCAGCGTATAGCTGCTGTCCAGTCCGCGAATACTTACCCCTTTACGGTTGTCCCCTTCGCTCGTGAGCTGCACGCCCGGCACATCCCGTAACACATCTTTCAGGTTCTGAACGGGTTTGCGCTGCAAATCTTCCTGGGTGATGACGCTGATGCTTGCCGGTGCGTCTTTCAGGTTTTGCTCGGTCGCGGAGGCCGTGACAACCATTGTGTCGCCGGATTCCGCTGCGATAACAGGCAGGGCCAGGGACATTGCGGACGCGCAAAGTCCTCCCCTGACGAAGGGATTCAACCTAAACATTCCATATCTCCATGAGGTAAATACAACTCAATCAAATCATCATTGCTCACAGCGTCTTCCTGGCCGCCCACATCTCGGGTGGGTCGGTGAAACGCTTATTTTTGATAACGATAAAGCAAACGATAATTATTATCAATTAAATTGTTAAGAAATATATCTTTGTTTCAGGGGGCGGGAATAAAAAAGCCCGCTCAAACGAGCGGGCTAACAGAGAGGAAGTGCGGTTATTGTTTAAATCGTTCCGGGAATTCCATTTCACTGTAGCGAACGAAGTGTGTCCCTTTCGTCAGCTTGTAACCAAACCAGATGACGAGGAACAGCGGAATGCCAATGTAGGTTGCCGTGACGGCGCCCCAGTCAATGGTGTCCGCCAGGAACGCTTCATAGTTCTGTCCCAGCGTAATGATCAGGCACAGAATGAAGGCGAAAATGGGACCCAGCGGGAAGAAGCCGGAGCGATACGGCAGCTGGTTAACGTCATAACCCTGTTTGACGTAGCCACGGCGGAAACGATAGTGGCTAATGGCAATCCCCAGCCAGGCAATAAAGCCCGTCATCCCGGAGGTGTTAAGCAGCCACAGGTACACCGTCTGGTTGCCAAACATAGAGGTCAGGAAGCACAGACCGGCGATCACCGTAGTGGCGTACAGCGCGTTACGCGGTACGCCGCCACGGGACAGCTTCGCGAAAATACGCGGTGCTTTACCGTCGCATGCCAGCGTGTAGAGCATACGGGTGGACGCGTACATCCCGGAGTTACCGGCTGACAGTACAGCGGTCAGGATAACGGCGTTCATCACTGCCGCGGCAGAAAGCAGACCGGCATGCTGGAAGACCAGCGTGAACGGGCTAACGCTAATGTCTTTCACGTCATTACGCAGCAGGCTTGGATCGGTGTACGGAATGATCAGGCTGATAATCAGGATCGCGAACACATAGAACAGCAGGATACGCCAGAAGACCTGACGAACCGCGCGCGGAATATTCTTCTCCGGGTTCTCTGACTCACCGGCAGCAATGCCAATCAGCTCGGTTCCCTGGAAGGAGAAGCCGACAATCATTGCCACGCCAATCATTGCCGACAGTCCACCGGCAAACGGCGCATCGCCTATTGTCCAGTTACTCCAGCCCGCAGGTTCTGCGCCTTTGAAAATACCAACGATCATCGCCACACCGACGACGATAAAGATGATGACGGTTGCCACTTTGATCAAAGAGAACCAGTATTCCGCTTCGCCGAAACCGCGCACGGAGATGTAGTTCAGCAGGAAGATGACGGCCAGGAACAGGGCGCTCCAGATCCAGCCCGGCGTATCCGGGAACCACCAGTTCATCACCAGCTGTGCGGCGACAAGGTCAACGGCGATGGTGACCGCCCAGTTGTACCAGTAGTTCCAGCCCAGCGCGAAGCCGAAGCCTTCTTCAACGTATTTTTGACCGTAGGTCGAGAACGAACCGGATACCGGCATGTACGCGGCCAGTTCGCCGAGACTGGTCATCAGGAAGTACACCATCAGGCCAATCAGGATATAAGAGAAAAGTGCCCCACCCGGGCCGGCTGCCGAAATCGTTGCGCCAGAGGCAACGAAAAGACCTGTACCGATTGAGCCGCCAATGGCGATCATCGTCAGGTGACGCGCCTTGAGTTCACGACGTAGCGTGGGCGCTTCTGTGGTTTTAATTTCTGAAACCATATGAAAATGCTGTCCATTTAATAAATGAGGCGCGATTGTAGCAGACGATCCGCGTTCCTTCCGGCAGAAATACTCAGTTATAAGAGAGCTTCATGACGCGGCCAGGATTATAAGTAAAGCATAATTTTTCCCTCTCCCCTTTGGGGTGAGGGATGCTGTCAGATTTCGCAATAGCGCAGAAAACGCTGCAGGGAGCTGGAAAGGTGTTTCTGACGATGATGAATGCACCACAGCGTGCGCACCAGCTTCGGCAGCGGGATGGGGATTTCAACCAGCGATCCGGTTTCAAGCTGTTCGGCAATAACGCGCCGGGAAAGACAGCTGATGCCCAGCCCGTGGCGCACCGCGTGCTTGATGGCCTCAGAGTTCCCCAGCTCCATCCCTAACTGGAAATGCGGCAGATGGGAAAGCAGCAGATAATCGACAATTTCACGCGTGCCGGAGCCCTGCTCGCGCAGGATCCACTGCGCCTGCGCCAGCCTCTCCAGCGTCACCTCTCCCTGCAATAACGACGAGGCCGGGGACGCAAACACCACCAGCTCGTCTTCCAGCCAGGGCTCGGCAATGATATCGACGTTATGGCAGGGACCTTCGATGAGGCCGATATCCACACGGAAGTCGATCACTGCGTTGATGACGTCCTGGCTATTGCCCACGCTCATCTCCAGCGGCAGGGTGGGAAAATCCCGGCGGTAGCGGGCAATCACTTCCGGCAGAATGTAGTTCCCGATGGTGCTGCTGGCGTAAACGCGGATCGCACCGTTGTCTTCGCGGAACAACTGCTCGATTTCGATTGCCTGCTCGAGCAGCGCCAGCGCGCGCGGATAAAGAAGACGACCGTGCTCGTTGACCACCAGACGCTTCCCTACCCTGTCAAAGAGCTGAACGCCCAGCTGTCCTTCAAGATCGGTTAACGCCGCGCTGACCGCAGACTGTGAGAGCGCCAGCATTTGTGACGCCTGGGTCGTCGAGCCGCTTTTCAGCACCTCGGCAAACACTTCCAGCTGACGCAGAGTAATGTGCATGGTTGCTTACCACTTATATAGATTGATTATAAGTATATAATCAATTTTATTTTTAAACCAGAGCGCCGTAACCTTTAGCCAGACAAAGGAGAAGGTTATGTCAGAAATCACCTTACAACATCATCGTACAGTGTGGCACTTCGTGCCGGGTCTTGCGCTCAGCGCTGCAGTCACCGCCGTAGCGCTATGGGGCGGCAGCATCCCGGCCATCGCAGGCGCAGGTTTCAGCGCGCTGACGCTCGCCATTTTGCTCGGCATGGTCGTGGGTAACACCGTTTACCCGCATATCTGGAAATCCTGCGACGGCGGCGTAATCTTTGCCAAGCAGCATCTGCTGCGTCTTGGGATCATTCTTTACGGCTTCCGTCTTACCTTTTCGCAGATTGCGGACGTGGGTGCGAGCGGGATCGCCATCGACGTTCTGACCCTGACCAGCACCTTTTTACTGGCCTGCTTTATCGGCCAGAAAGTGTTTGGCCTGGACAGGCAAACCAGCTGGCTGATCGGTGCCGGGAGCAGTATCTGTGGCGCAGCGGCGGTGCTGGCCACGGAACCCGTCGTGAAGGCCGAAGCCAGCAAGGTAACGGTGGCGGTAGCGACGGTGGTGATCTTCGGTACGCTGGCGATTTTCCTCTACCCGGCCATGTATCCGCTGGTTGCCCACTGGTTCAGCCCGGAAACCTACGGCATCTATATCGGTTCGACCATGCACGAAGTGGCCCAGGTGGTCGCGGCAGGACACGCCATTAACCCGGACGCCGAAAACGCAGCGGTGATTGCCAAAATGCTGCGCGTGATGATGCTGGCCCCGTTCCTGATTTTCCTGGCTGCACGGGTTAAACAACTGGCTCCGGCGGGCGGCAGTGAGAAAAGTAAAATCACCATTCCGTGGTTTGCGATCCTGTTCATCGTGGTCGCTATCTTTAACTCCTTCCATCTGCTGCCGAAAGCGGTGGTGGATATGCTGGTGACGCTGGATACCGTACTGCTGGCAATGGCCATGGCGGCCCTGGGAGTGACCACGCACGTCAGCGCGCTGAAAAAAGCCGGTGCGAAACCGCTGCTGATGGCGCTGGTACTCTTCATCTGGCTGATTGTCGGCGGCGGCGCGATTAACCTCGCGGTCCATAGCCTGATGGCATAAACCACTACATCCTTCTCCTGTTAACCCGCTATCATAAGCATTTCGGGTTAACAGGAGTCCCTTTATGAAATATGTTGGAGCGCACGTCAGCGCTGCAGGTGGCCTTGCGAATGCCGCCATTCGTGCCGCCGAAATTGAGGCGACCGCTTTCGCCCTGTTCACCAAAAATCAGCGCCAGTGGCGCGCCGCACCGCTCACCGCTGAGGTGATTGATGATTTCAAAGCCGCCTGCGAGAAATACCGCTACGGGCCCGGCCAGATCCTCCCCCACGACAGCTACCTGATCAACCTCGGTCACCCGGTTGAAGAGGCGCTGGAAAAATCCCGCGAGGCGTTTCTTGATGAAGTGCAGCGCTGCGAACAGCTGGGGCTGACGCTGCTGAACTTCCATCCGGGCAGCCATCTGATGCAGATCGACGAAGATGCCTGCCTGGCGCGCATTGCCGAATCCATCAACATCACGCTGGACAAGACCAAAGGCGTCACCGCGGTGATTGAGAATACCGCTGGTCAGGGCAGCAACCTCGGCTTTAAGTTCGAACATCTGGCGGCGATTATCGACGGCGTGGAGGATAAATCCCGCGTGGGCGTGTGCATTGATACCTGCCACGCGTTTGCCGCCGGTTATGACCTGCGCACCACCGAGGCAACGAAAAACACGTTTGATGAGTTCGAGCGCATTGTGGGCTTTAAGTACCTGCGCGGAATGCACTTAAACGATGCAAAAAGCGCCTTTGGTAGCCGCGTTGACCGCCACCACAGCCTGGGCGAAGGCAACATTGGCCACGATGCGTTTCGCTTTATTATGCAGGACGCCCGCTTCGACGGTATTCCGATGGTGCTGGAAACCATTAATCCGGACATCTGGGCAGAAGAGATTGCCTGGCTGAAGGCACAGCAAACCGCTGAACAGGCGGCATAAAAAAAGCCGGGTGCGTAATGCAACCCGGCTTTTTTGTTGTTTATCGCTTACGCTGCTTTTGCCACAACTTCCGCTTCCGGACGTTTAAGCACCGCGTAAGAGAGACCCGCCACCAGCGTACCGGCAACAATCGCCAGCAGGTAGCCCAGTACCGGGGTGATGGCGCCAGGGATCAGCAGCACGAACAGACCGCCGTGTGGTGCCATCAGCTTCGCACCGACAGCCATAGAGATCGCCCCCGTTACCGCACCGCCAACGATACAGCACGGCAGCACACGCATTGGGTCACGCGCCGCGAACGGAATCGCCCCTTCGGTGATGAAGCACAGACCCAGCACCAGCGCGGCTTTACCGCCTTCCTGCTGCGCTTTATCGAACTTACGACGGGCAATAATCGTCGCCAGACCGAGCGCCAGCGGAGGCACCATACCTGCCGCCATGATCGCCGCCATTGGCGCGTAGGTCTGGGTACTCAGCAGGCCCACACCAAAGGCGTACGCCGCTTTGTTCACCGGACCACCCATGTCGGTACACATCATGCCACCGAGGATTGCACCCAGCAGAACCGCATTCGCGGTCCCCATGGTTTGCAGCCAGTGGGTCAGACCCGCCAGGATGCCCGCAACCGGCTTACCAATCAGGTAAATCATCGCCAGACCGACCACCAGGCTGGAAATCAGCGGGATGATCAGGATCGGCTTCAGCGCTTCCATACTCTGCGGCAGCTTCAGCTTCGAGCTAATCAGCTTCGCGACGTAGCCGGCGAGGAAGCCCGCGATGATACCGCCGATAAAGCCGGAACCGGTGCTCACGGCCAGCATACCGCCGATAAGACCCGGCGTCAGGCCAGGACGGTCAGCAATGGAGAAGGCAATAAAGCCCGCCAGTACCGGCACCATCAGGGCGAAGGCTGAGCCGCCGCCGATCTGCATCAGCGCAGCCGCCAGCGTACCTTGTTCTTTAAACGCGGTGATACCAAACGCGAACGAGAGCGCGATACACAGACCGCCCGCGACTACCATTGGCAGCATGTAAGACACGCCGGTCAGCAGGTGACGATAGGCGCCTGCGGACTCTTTCTTCCCTTCCGTCGCGGTCTGACGCGCGCCGGTTGCTTGATACGGCTTCGCTTCTACCAGCGCTTTATCAAACTCCTGCGCGGTCTTTTTCAGCGCCAGGCCGGTGGAGGTACGGTACATTGGCTTACCGGCAAATTTCGCCAGGTCCACTTCGATATCCGCCGCCACAATCACCAGATCGGCCTCCGCCACTTCTTCAGGGGTGATCGCGTTGCCGGCACCGACGGAGCCGCGTGTTTCAACTTTTACCCACCAGCCACGTTTTTTCGCTTCGGTTTCAATGGCTTCAGCCGCCATAAAGGTGTGAGCCACCCCCGTCGGGCAGGCCGTCACCGCCACAATGCGTTTCGGACCCGTGGCCGCAGCCGGTGCCGTCGCGACAGGCGCGCTGTAGACAGACGCATGACCTTTCGCTTCGCTCAGGAACAGTTCCGGGTGTGCCACCGCGCGATTAATATCGCCCAGCCACACTTTTTTGCCGTTCAGCGCACTGTCAGCCGGGATTTTGTCGCCCAGGACAATGGCCAGTTCTGCATCGCCTGGATTATCGATAATCTCCAGATGTGCTTTTTGTGCCGCCGCGCCCAGCAAGGTCTTCGCCATATAGGCGCGAGCCTGTCCGAGACCGGAGTCAATGATCAGCAGCGTTTTCATTATTCCTCTCCTGCTGTTAGTTAAAAGGTTTTAAGTCAACGCGCGCCATCATCGCGGCTAACTGGGTACGATCGGTAATACCGACATTGCTCTGGCTGACGGCCAGGGCAGCAACGGCAGTGGCAAGACGTAAGGTATGTTCACTGGATTCCCGCATCAGCAGACCATAAATCAGGCCGCCAACCATGGAATCCCCTGCGCCAACGGTACTCACAACCTCCATTGACGGCGGTTTGGCGATCCATTCGCCAGACGCGTTAACCCACAACGCGCCTTCTGCACCAAGCGAGATCACCACGTGAGCGATACCCTGCTCGCGCAGCGCATGGGCAGCGTCAATCACATCTTTTAATTCTGGCAGCTTACGACCCGCCCAGATCTCCAGCTCGCGGCGATTCGGCTTCACCAGCCACGGTGAGGCTTTCAGGCCCGCAACCAGCGCGTCACGGCTGCTGTCAAAAATGATGCATGGGCACTGGCTGCGCAGGCGCGTCATCCAGTCGGTAAAGGCTTCCGGGCTCACGCCGGACGGCAGGCTGCCGCTGACGCAGACCATGTCAAACTGCCCCAGCCAGGTCAGCGAGTCGTTGACAAAGCGCTCCCAGTCTGACGGCGTCACTTCGAAGCCTGAGAAGTTCAGATCGGTTACTTCACCGTCTTTCTCCGTCAGCTTAACGTTGATACGGGTACGGCCCTGAACAACCTGAAAACGGTTGGCAATGCCCAGCTCGCTGAAGAGCTGCTGGAAACCGTCCTGGTTGTCTTTACCGAGGAATCCGCCCACGGTGACATCAATACCGAGATCCTTGAGCACTTTCGCGACGTTAATCCCTTTGCCCGCAGCGTGCAGGCCGGTGGTACGCACGAGGTTGACTTCGCCGCGCTCAATTTCCGGGCAAAATCCTACCAGGTCATAAGCCGGGTTCAGCGTAATAGTCGCAACACGTCTGCTCATTATGCGCCCTCCCCCAGACCTGCCGCGATGGCATCGCCAATCGCTTTCAGCGCCTGTTCAGCATCGGCACCCTGCGCGGTGAAACGCAGACGGTGGCCTTTCTTCACGCCCAGCGCGACCACTTTCATCAGACTACGGCCGTTGGCCGGTTTGCCCGTGCCGTCAAGATTCGCCACGGTAATCTCACTCTCGAATTGTTTAATGGTATTCACCAGCATGGTGCCCGGGCGGGCATGCAGGCCGTGTTCGTTACGCACCACGAACTCCGCGGTTTGCACGTCATCCGTCAGCGCATCATCACTGGTCAGCAGTGCCAGCACGGTGGAGGCATCAGCGTTCAGCAGCTTTTCAGCTTTGTTATTCAGCAGCAGGTCGCCCAGACGCTTCAGCACGGAAACCGGCTGTTCATCAGCCATCGCCACGGTCACCAGCATGGCCGCGCGTTCGCCTTCTACGTCAAATGCCGTGGCCGCACGGCTCACGGCAATCGCACTGCGCAGGTTGCCTTCAGCACTGTCGTTCAGCCAGATGCCCTGACCCAGATTCAACGGCTTATCGTTAATCACGCGCGTCACAAAGGTGGCATCCGCCGCGCCGGCTTCTTTCAGGCGGCCCGCGTTCAGCGCCTGCAGCGTCACCAGATCGGAAGCAACTACATCCAGCGTCAGCGTTTCATTATCCAGTTTCAGCGCTTCACTCTGTTTTTCGCCCATCAGCAAGGCGCGCAGCTCTTCCGCGGTGGTGGCGGATTTAAGCTGTTCAGCCACCGCGTCATCGCTCAGGACATGCGTCAGCTGACGCAGCAGACCTAAGTGTTCGTCGCTGCTGGCCGCGATACCGATGGCCACATAGGCTACCTGACCGTCTCCCCAGAGTACGCCCTGCGGGAACTGGTAAACCTTAACGCCGGTTTTCAACACCTGATCGCGGGTGTCGGTGGTGCCGTGCGGAATGGCGATCCCATTGCCAAGGAAGGTTGAGGTCTGCTGCTCGCGCGCCAGCATGCCGTTGACATAGCCGTCCGCGACGTTACCCGCCTGCACAAGCGCAGCGGCAACCTGGCGAATAGCCTCTTCTTTATCCCCGGCCTGAGCGCCCGGGTGGATATCCTGAACAGATAACTGGAACATGGTTCTCCACTCCTGCTGAACTTGAATCGTTTCAGCTTTAATGAGAAAAAATGCGCTAGCCTGCTCCGTTTGTTAAACAAGATAGCGCTGAAACGTTTCAAAAAGTCTTGCGCTTTCTGCAATGCCTTGCAAGAAAACTCGTATTTCAGATTGCAGAATTTAGAGATACAGCACATTTCTTCTTCGTTCAGCTGAATTTTGCTGAAATTCAGCAAGTCAGTTTCAGCTAAGGTCAGCCGATGTGGATGCAAGATGAAATGCCATTTTGATTTTTCGTGGCATCATTGACCGCACCCACTGTTTATTTTTTAGCTGACGGCGTACACTCCGCCCCTCTCTGCTACTCGCTAATTATAAAACATGCATAACATCCCTGCGGCTGCCTCGCCGAAGCCCTTTGATTTGACCTCAGCGGCCTTCCTGATTGTTGCCTTCTTCACGGGCATTGCCGGTGCGTTACAGACGCCGACGCTGAGCTTATTTTTGACCAATGAGGTTCATGTTCGTCCGGCGCTGGTTGGCTTCTTTTTTACCGGAAGCGCCATCATCGGCATCCTGGTCAGTCAGTTCCTGGCGGGGCGATCCGACAGAAAAGGCGATCGTAAAAGCCTGATCGTTTTCTGCTGCCTGCTGGGGGTTTTGGCCTGCGTTCTGTTTGCCTGGAACCGCAACTACTTCATTCTGCTTTTCGTCGGGGTATTCCTGAGCAGCTTTGGTTCGACGGCGAACCCACAGCTGTTTGCGCTTGCCCGCGAACACGCCGACCATACCGGACGTGAAGCGGTGATGTTCAGCTCTGTCCTGCGTGCGCAGGTGTCGCTGGCATGGGTGATTGGCCCACCGCTGGCTTACGCGCTGGCGATGGGTTTTGGCTTTACGGTGATGTACCTGAGCGCGGCGGTCGCGTTTGTGGCGTGCGGCGCGCTGGTGTGGTTCTTCCTGCCGTCCATGCGCAAAGAGCCCAAAGTAGCAACGGGCGTGCTGGAAGCGCCGCGCCGTAACCGCCGCGATGCCCTGCTCCTGTTCGCGATCTGCACGCTGATGTGGGGCACCAATAGCCTCTATATCATCAATATGCCGCTGTTTATTATTAATGAACTGCACCTGTCGGAGAAGCTGGCGGGGATCATGATGGGCACCGCGGCCGGGCTTGAGATCCCGACCATGCTTATCGCAGGCTATTACGCAAAGCGCTTCGGGAAACGTTTTTTAATGCGCATCGCCGCCGTCGCCGGTCTGCTGTTCTATCTCGGCATGCTGACGGTACATACCCCCGGGCTATTGCTGGCGTTACAGCTGCTGAACGCCATCTATATTGGCATTCTCGCCGGGATAGGCATGCTCTATTTCCAGGATCTGATGCCGGGTCAGGCAGGCTCTGCCACCACCCTTTATACTAACACCACCCGCGTGGGCTGGATTATTGCCGGCTCAATGGCCGGTGTCGTGGCCGAAATCTGGAACTATCACACGGTGTTCTGGATTGCGCTGGTGATGTGTACGCTGACGATGGGCTGTCTGGCGAAGATTAAAGACGTTTAAGGTGCGGTGAGCGATTCAAGCTCAAGAAGGTACGTCATCGCCTGCTCGCGCGTGCTGCCACACATTTCGGCCGTGGGCTGAAGCCCGGAGCAGACCTTCGGACGCAGCGGTGAGCCAAAGATCATGCACAGGTTGGTTTCCGAGAGCTGAACGCAGCGGGTATTGGCAGGCTTGCCCTCGGGCATTCCTGGAATGGGGCTTGAAATGGACGGTGCAGTACAGCACGCGCCACAATCGGGACGGCAATCCATAAATGCTCTCTTTCGCTGGCGGATGCCCGTACAGTCGGGCATCGCGCGCACAGTAACACCTTTTGCGTATTGATAGCAAAAGCCACGAATTCCTCTTGCCTGAAAGGCCGCGCGCGAGTAATTTGGCGCGATATTTTTTACCTCCCGTAAACAGGATTACTGCAATGCCAAGAGCGAACGAAATTAAGAAAGGTATGGTACTGAATTACAACGGCAAACTGCTGATTGTGAAAGATATCGATATTCAGGCACCAAGCGCCCGTGGTGCAGCTACGCTGTACAAAATGCGTTTCGCCGATGTGCGTACCGGCCTGAAGGTGGAAGAGCGCTTTAAAGGTGACGATATCGTCGATACCGTCACCCTGACTCGTCGCTATGTTGATTTCTCCTATATCGACGGCAACGAATATGTGTTCATGGACAAAGAAGATTACACCCCGTACATCTTCACCAAAGATCAGATTGAAGAAGAGCTGCTGTTCATCCCGGAAGGCGGTATGCCAGACATGCAGGTTCTGACCTGGGACGGCGTGCTGCTGGCGCTGGAACTGCCTCAGACGGTCGATCTGGAAATCGTTGAAACGGCACCTGGCATCAAAGGCGCATCCGCAAGTGCCCGCAACAAACCGGCGACCCTGACGACCGGCCTGGTTGTGCAGGTACCGGAATACCTCTCTGCTGGCGAGAAGATCCGCATCCATATTGAAGAAAAACGCTATATGGGTCGCGCTGACTGATTGCGGCATTTGTCGGGTGGCGCTACGCTTACCCGACCTACGAAAAAACCGGCCCTGAAGCTGGTTTTTGTGTTTTTGTAGGCCGGGTAAGGCGAAGCCGCCACCCGGCAATTCCGGTTACAGCAGCTCCGGATACTTCGTCATCTTCAGCGCCAGCTCAACGCCGCGCACTTCCGCCATCCCTTTAAGACGGCCAATCGCCGAATAACCCGGGTTAGTTTTCTTACGCAGATCGTCCAGCATCTGATGACCGTGGTCAGGACGGAACGGAATAGGACGCACATCGCCAGTCTGCTTGCGACGCGCCTCTTCCGCCAGAATGGCGTCTACCACCGCCACCATATTCACATCACCGCCCAGGTGCGCCGCCTCGTGGAAGGTTTTTGGATTCTCTTCACGGCAGGTCGCGCGCAGATGCGTGAAGTGGATACGATCGCCGAAGGTTTCAATCATCCGCACCAGGTCGTTATCCGCCCGCACACCGTAGGAGCCGGTACACATGGTGAAGCCGTTATAGATGCTGTCGACCGTCTCTTTCAGCCACTGCATATCTTCAATCGTGGACACGATACGCGGCAGGCCGAGGATTGGACGCGGTGGATCGTCCGGATGTACGGCCAGGCGAACCCCTACCTCTTCCGCAACCGGCACGATAGCGCGCAGGAAATACGCCATGTTTTCACGCAGCTGCTGCTTATCAATATCGCCGTATTCCGCCAGGCGGGCGCGGAACTGATCCAGCGTATACCCTTCTTCAGCCCCCGGCAGGCCCGCAATAATATTACGGGTCAGCTTTTCGATATCTGCGTCACTGGCGGCGTTAAACCACGCGAGCGCCTGCTGCTGCTCTTCCGCGGTGTAATCGGCGTCGGCGCCAGGGCGTTTCAGAATGTGCAGTTCGAATGCCGCAAAGGCAATCTGGTCGAAACGCAGCGCTTTCGAGCCGTCCGGCATCTGATATTCAAGGTCAGTTCGCGTCCAGTCCAGGATAGGCATGAAGTTATAGCAAACCGTATCAATGCCGCAGGCCGCAAGGTTACGGATGCTCTGCTGGTAGTTAGCGATCCAGGTCTGGTACTCCCCTGAATGGGTTTTGATATCTTCATGAACCGGAATGCTTTCTACCACAGACCAGGTTAATCCCTTCTCCGCCAGCAGCGCCTGACGCGTCTGTATTTCCTCTACCGGCCAGACCTGACCGTTAGGAATATGATGCAGCGCCGTGACGACACCCGTTGCGCCAGCCTGACGCACATCATCAAGAGAAACCGGATCGTTCGGCCCGTACCAACGCCAGGTTTGTTCCATTGCCTCACCCTCTTAAGTTGTTATACCAATATGTGCTACTGCAATGACGACTACCATACATGTTTGCCGTGAAGGGTCAATACACCGCCACACATTGATTGATCAAACTCACATAACGGGGATAATTACGGCTCACCAATTTTATTTGCTGTCATATAACTTTACACTGGCATTGTTAATTAATGGTTAATCAGGTGTGTATCTCATGAAGACAATTGCCTCCACCGCCCTTCCTGCCCGGGTTCAGCAACCTCGCTACGATCGCCAGTCATTACGCTCCCGCATCGTCCACTTTGGCTTTGGCGCGTTTCACCGTGCGCACCAGGCATTGTTAACAAATCGGGTGCTGAATGAAAAAGGCGGCGACTGGGGGATTTGTGAGATTAGCCTTTTCAGCGGCGATGTGCTGATGAGCCAGCTGCGCGCGCAGGATCATCTGTTCACCGTGCTGGAAAAAGGGGCTGAAGGAAATGAGGCCATTATCGTCGGTGCCGTCCATGAATGCCTGAACGCAAAGCTGGACTCCTTGCCCGCCATTATTGAGAAATTTTGCGAGCCTCAGGTTGCGATTGTCTCGCTCACCATCACGGAAAAAGGCTATTGCATCGATCCCGCGACCGGAAAACTCGATCTGAATAACCCCCGGATCGTCCACGACCTTGAAAACCCCTCCGAGCCACATTCGGCCCCTGGGATCCTGGTCGAAGCCCTCCACCGCCGCCGCGAGCGCGGCTTGCCTGCGTTTACCGTGCTGTCCTGCGACAATATCCCTGACAACGGGCACGTGGTGAAAAACGCGGTGCTGGGCATGGCGCAAAAACGTTCCGCAGGGTTATCTGAATGGATTGATAGCCACGTGAGTTTCCCGGGGACGATGGTCGACAGGATTGTGCCCGCCGCAACGGAGGCCTCGCTGGCGGAAATCACCGACGCGCTCGGCGTGGAAGATCCGTGCGCCATCAGCTGCGAGCCGTTCATTCAGTGGGTCGTGGAAGATAATTTTGTCGCCGGCCGTCCCGAGTGGGAAGTGGCCGGTGTCCAGATGGTGCAGGATGTGCTGCCTTGGGAGCAGATGAAATTACGCATGCTCAACGGCAGCCACTCTTTCCTGGCGTATCTGGGGTACCTCGCGGGCTACGCTCATATAAATGAATGCATGGAGGACGCGGCGTTCCGCGAAGCCGCCCGTCGGCTGATGCTGGACGAGCAGGCCCCCACGTTGCGCATCAAGGATGTCGACCTCACGGCATACGCCGATAGTCTGATCGAACGCTTTGCCAACCCGGCCCTCCAGCATCGGACCTGGCAAATCGCGATGGACGGTAGCCAGAAGCTGCCCCAGAGAATGCTGGAAGGGATCCGCGTTCATCTTGAGCGAAATACACCGTGGTCGCTGCTGGCCCTGGGCGTGGCCGGCTGGATACGCTACGTCAGCGGTACCGACGAACGTGGAAACGCGATTGACGTTCGCGATCCCCTCAGCGATAAAATCCGCGCCATCGTCAACGCCAGCAGCGACGCCAACCGCGTCCACGCGCTGCTGGGGCTGAGTGAGGTCTTCGGTCACGATCTTGCGCGTAATCGCATTTTTGTGGAGGCTGTCAGCCAGGCCTATGAGCGCATTACCCGCCACGGCGCGCGTCAGGCTGTTATCGAAACGTTAAATCTTTAACGATTATTGCGCTTAATGCGAACGGATGAGGCCTCCGTTCGCCCTTCCCCTTCTCACGGGGCCCGTTTTTCGCCAGGATAGAGAGCAGTGTTATAGCATCACAATTCTCATCCGGAGCGCACGTGACCAAAACCAACCTCATAACCGGTTTTCTCGGCAGCGGTAAAACCACCTCAATTCTCCATCTGCTGGCGAATAAAGATCCGGCCGAGAAGTGGGCCGTGCTGGTCAATGAATTTGGCGAGGTGGGCATTGACGGCGCGTTGCTGTCATCCAGCGGCGCGATGATTAAAGAGATCCCCGGCGGATGCATGTGCTGCGTCAATGGCCTGCCGATGCAGGTCGGGCTCAATACCCTGCTGCGTCAGGGCAAACCTGACCGCCTGCTGATTGAACCTACCGGGCTGGGTCACCCGAAGCAGATCCTCGATTTATTGACCGCACCGGTTTACGAGCCGTGGATCGATCTGCGCGCCACCCTGTGCCTGCTCGATCCGCGTCAGCTTCTGGATGACAAGGCGGTGGCCAACGAGAACTTCCGCGATCAGCTCGCCTCGGCGGACGTTATCGTCGCCAACAAGGAAGATCGCGCCACGCCAGAAAGCCAGGCCGCGCTGGAGGCGTGGTGGCAGCATTTTGGCGGCAATCGCACGCTTGTGCAGGCCACCCAGGGGAATATTGATAGCGCCCTGCTTGACCTGCCTCGTCTGAACCTCACCGAGCTGCCCGCCAGCGAGGAGCATGCGCACAATCACCCGGTTAAGCAGGGTCTGGCAGCCCTGAGTCTGCCGGAGCACCAGCGCTGGCGTCGTAATCTGAACAGCGGTCAGGGATATCAGGCCTGCGGATGGATTTTTGATGCTGAAACCGTTTTTGACACCATTGGGATCCTGGAGTGGGCCCGCCTTGCGCCCGTCGATCGCGTGAAAGGGATCATGCGCACGCCGGACGGACTGGTGCGGATCAACCGCCAAGGCGACGATTTCTTTATTGAAACGCAAAACGTGGCGCCGCCCGACAGCCGAATAGAGTTAATTAGTGCGGTTAACGCCGACTGGAATGCCCTCCAGTCCAGCCTGTTGAGGATTCGTTTAAGTTCGGGCGGCTAACGTTGCCCCAGTTTTCACTCTATGCAGAACGTTATGACAACTCGATTTCCCCTGATATTACTGCTTAATGTCGCCGGTCTGGCGCTTTTCTTCTCCTGGTATATCCCGGTGAATCATGGTTTCTGGTTCCCACTGGATTCTGCCCTCTTCCACTTCTTCAACCAGGAGCTGGTGAAGAGCAACGCGTTCCTGTGGCTGGTGGCCATCACCAACAACCGCGCCTTTGACGGCTTCTCGCTGCTGGCGATGGGCTGCCTGATGCTCTCTTTCTGGCTGAAAGAAGATAAAGCAGGACGCCGACGTATTTTGATTATCGGTCTGGTGATGCTGCTGTTTGCTGTCATCATTAACCAGCTGGCCACCGCGATTATTCCGGTTAAGCGTTCCAGCCCAACGCTCTTTTTCACCGATATTTATCGCGTCAGTGAGCTGCTGCATATTCCAACAAAAGATGCGTCGAAGGACAGTTTCCCTGGCGATCACGGCATGATGCTGCTTATTTTTTCCGCAATTATGCTTCGCTATTTCGGCAGAAAAGCGTTTGCCATAGCCCTGATTATTTTTGTGGTTTTTGCCTTCCCGCGCGTAATGATTGGCGCTCACTGGTTCACCGATATTGCCGTCGGTTCGCTTTCCGTTGCGCTGATTGCGCTGCCGTGGTGTTTGATGACCCCACTGAGCGACAGGATAATAGCGCTGTTCGATCGCTACCTTCCCGGTAAAGCGCAACAATAATTGAACAAATAACTAACCTAAATTAACGTGAGCTATCAGGGATCGACATGATCCACGATAGCCTTCCCGCCACGATCTTTTCCCAGTGTCATATTCTTGTCATCACATTCATGATAAAAATGAAGCAATTGCGCGATAAAGCCTCGGATCTGACCGCATTTTAAGCAATTACGGATTTTTACTTTCTGTATCACATTTTCTTATAAAAAAAAGGCTTTTTTTACTCGCAATACCCCTGGCAATCGGTTAATCTCGAACTCGTTTTGCCCCATAGGGATAATTATTTCGATGGTGAATAATTTTGTGCGCTACGCCACAAATGTGACCAGAAAGAATTGTCTCAATGTGAACAGATAATTAGTCTCGTCACGTTTGGCATTTTTATAACGATATTTGTCGTTAAGGACTTCAAGGGATAATAAACAAAATGGTCAAATCTCAACCGTTTCTGAGATATATCTTACGGGGGATCCCGGCGATAGCAGTCGCGGTACTGTTATCTGCATGTAGTACATCGAACACCGCAAAGAATATGCATCCTGAGACGCGTGTTGTGGGAATGGAAGATTCCTCTTCACTGCAAGCCTCTCAGGATGAATTTGAAAATATGGTACGTAATCTGGACGTGAAGTCCCGCATTATGGACCAGTATGCTGACTGGAAAGGCGTGCGTTATCGTCTTGGCGGCAGCACGAAAACAGGTATTGATTGTTCCGGTTTTGTACAGCGTACGTTCCGCGAGCAATTTGGGTTAGATCTTCCGCGTTCGACCTATGAACAGCAGGAGATGGGCAAGTCGATTTCACGTACCAAACTGCGCACCGGTGATTTAGTTCTGTTCCGTGCCGGTTCGACAGGTCGACATGTTGGCATCTACATTGGTAATGACCAGTTTGTACATGCCTCCACCAGCAGCGGTGTGACCATTTCCAGCATGAACGAACCGTACTGGAAGAAGCGTTATAACGAAGCGCGCCGCGTACTGACCCGCAGTTAATATCGCTATTGTATCGTTGGTTATCCCTTGGCTGGCGATATGATGAAAAAAAGCACTGCTTCGGCAGTGTTTTTTTTTGCCCGTTACACTGAATACATCCAGCGGCTTTTCAGGAATCACGACGTCTATGCTTACCCGCTACTTCTCCAGTAATCGCAAGATACTGATCCTCAGTATTATCACTGGTCTCATTACCGCCCTGCTCCTGGGTTCCCTGCAATTTTCCTGGAGTTACCACAAGCGAGAAGTCAAATTCGACACCCTGGTGAATGATGTGAGCGCCTACATGGGGAGCTATTTCGACGATTTAAAAAAAGCGGTCAATGTTCTCCAGCCTCTCACGCTAAATACCTGCCACGACGTCAATCAGGAACTCACCTCACGCGCGGCCTTCAGCATTAACGTTCGCGCTTTCCTGCTGGTCAGGGACAAGATGGCATTCTGCTCTTCCGCGACAGGCCCGATGAATGTCCCGATGAAGACGCTGATACCTGAGCTGAACATCGATAAACAGATCGATATGGCCCTGCTTCCGGGTACCCCCATGCTGCCTGATGAGCCTGCGATTGCGATCTGGTACCGCAACCCATTAGTAAAGGATGGCGGCGTGTTCACCTCAGTGAATATTAATCTGACGCCTTACCTGCTCTACACGGAGCGCCAGGATGAGTTCGCGGGTATCGCCATCATCATCGGCGATAACGCGCTGTCGACGCGGTCCAGCACCCTGGTTCATGCACACGAACTGCATGACATCCCGGTCCGCACGGCGACACTGAAAGACGTCCCCCTGACCATCAACCTGTATGCGGACGCATGGACAGGCGATGAAATCCTCTATGCGCTGTTTTTCGGGCTGGTATGCGGTATTTGTGCCGGATCGCTTAACTACTACATCCTCAGCATTCGGCTCAATCCGGGTAAAGAAATTTTAAGCGCCATCAAGCGCGGTCAGTTTTATGTGGTCTATCAACCCGTCGTCGATGCCAAATCGCTCAGGATGACCGGGCTTGAGGTCCTGATGCGCTGGAAACACCCGACAATGGGAGAAATTCCGCCGGACGCGTTTATTAATTTTGCCGAAGCGCAGAAGCTGATTGTCCCGCTGACGCTGCATCTCTTTGATCTTATCATTCACGACGCTCCCGTATTACAAACGCTGTTACCTCCGGGCGCAAAGGTGGGCATCAACATTGCGCCGGGTCATCTGCATGCGGAAAGCTTCAAGGACGATATGCGCACCTTCAAAGCGTTACTGCCGCCGGATTATTTCCAGATCGTGCTGGAAATTACCGAGCGCGATATGCTTAACCATCGGGAAGCCAACAGCCTCTTCGAATGGCTGCATAACGAAGGGTTTGAAATCGCCATTGATGATTTTGGAACCGGCCACAGCGCGCTGATTTACCTTGAGCATTTCACCATGGACTACCTCAAAATAGACCGTGGTTTTGTTAATGCGATCGGTACTGAGACCGTGACGTCGCCGGTGCTGGATGCCGTTCTGACGCTGGCAAGACGACTGAATATGTCGACCGTAGCCGAAGGGGTAGAGACGCCGGAACAGGCGGCCTGGCTACGCGAACACGGCGTTAACTTCCTGCAGGGATACTGGATTAGCCGTCCCATGCCGCTGGCGCAGTTCCGCGAATGGCGTCCTGATATTTCGCCCGAGGGCGATTAATTTCACATTGTCCGCGACGTCACTTATTATTCAGCTTAACCGAGCCGGTCTGTAAAAGAGGGAGCTGCCGCGAGATGCTTATGCGCTTTATGTTGCTGATGTTGGCATTCACGAGTCTGTCCAGCCAGGCGCAAGCCATCAAAGAAAATATCGCCTTCGCGGTCATTGGCGAGCCGAAATACGCGGTCAATTTTACGCACTTTGATTACGTCAACCCTGCCGCGCCGAAGGGCGGTATGGTCACGCTTTCCGCCACGGGAACCTTCGACAACTTCAACCGCTACGCCCTGCGCGGCGTGGCGGCCGCGCGGACGGAATCCCTTTACGATACGCTCTTTGTCACCTCCGATGACGAGCCCGGTAGCTATTATCCGCTGATTGCCGAGAACGTGCGCTACGCCGATAACTTCGCCTGGGCGGAAATCTCGCTGAACCCGCGAGCACGTTTTCACGATGGCACGCCGGTTAAGGCCAGCGACGTCGCCTTCACCTTCCATAAATTCATGACCGAAGGCGTGCCCCAGTTCCGCATCGTGTATAAAGGCGCATCGGTCAGAGCCATTGCGCCGCTCACCGTGCGCATCGAACTGAGTGACCCCAACAAAGAGAACATGCTGAGCCTGTTCTCGCTGCCGGTGATGCCGGAATCGTTCTGGAAAGATCATAAGCTGAGCGACCCGCTCTCCACGCCACCACTGGCTGGCGGCCCCTACCGCATTACCGACTGGCGCATGGGGCAATATGTCGTCTATTCCCGCGTCAAAGACTACTGGGCGGCCAATCTGCCGGTAAACCGCGGGCGCTGGAACTTCGACACCCTTCGTTATGATTACTACCTCGACGATAACGTGGCGTTTGAGGCGTTCAAAGCCGGGGCCTTCGATTTGCGCGTCGAGAGCAGCGCCAAAAACTGGGCGACCCGCTATATCGGCAAAAATTTTGCTAAAGGCTATATCGTCAAAGACGAGCACAAAAATGCGTCTGCGCAAGACACGCGCTGGCTGGCGTTTAATATTCAGCGTCCGGTATTTAGCGATCGCCGGGTGCGGGAAGCCATCTCCCTGGCCTTTGATTTTGAGTGGATGAACAAAGCGCTGTTTTACGGTGCCTACAGCCGCGCCAACAGCTATTTTCAGAATACCGAATACGCCGCACGCGATTATCCGAAAGCCGACGAGCTGGTCCTGCTGGCGCCGCTGAAAGCGGAACTGCCACCGCAGGTTTTCACCTCCGTGTTTCAGCCGCCCGCATCGAAGGGTGATGGTTACGACCGCGACAACCTGCTGAAGGCCAGCAAGCTGCTGGATGAGGCGGGCTGGCACCTGAAGAATCAAAAACGTGTTGATGCCAAAACGGGCAAGCCGCTCAGCTTTGAGCTGCTGCTCTCGTCCGGAGGCAACGATCAGTGGGTGCTGCCGTTTAAGCACAACCTTGAGCGGCTGGGCGTGACCATGAACATTCGCCAGGTGGATAACGCGCAGATCACCAGCCGCATGCGCAGCCGTGATTACGACATGATGCAGCGCCTGTGGCCCGCCCAACCGTGGCCCAGCTCGGACCTGCAAATCTCCTGGGCCTCGAGCTACATCGACTCCTCGTACAACGCGCCGGGGGTTAAAAGCACGGCGATTGATGCGCTGATTGCGAAAATCGTGGCGGCGCAGGGGGATAAAGAAAAGCTTCTGCCGCTCGGGCGCGCCCTCGACAGGGTCTTAACCTGGAACTACTACATGCTGCCGATGTGGTATATGGGCGAAGATCGCCTTGCGCGCTGGGATAAGTTCTCCGTGCCAGCCGTGCGCCCTGTCTACTCCCTGGGCTTTGATACCTGGTGGTATGACGTTAACAAAGCCGCCAGACTTCCCGCTGAGCGGCGATAAGGAATAATCATGGGTGCCTATCTTCTCCGCCGTCTGCTGCTGGTCATCCCTACCCTGTGGGCCATCATCACGATTAACTTTTTTATCGTGCAAATCGCCCCCGGTGGGCCGGTCGATCAGGCCATTGCCGCCATTGAATTTGGCAACAGCGGCGGCATGCCCGGCGGCGGCGGTGAAGGGATGGGTGCCAGCCATGCGCGAACCGGCGTAGGGAATATCAGTGAAAGCCACTACCGCGGCGGACGCGGTCTGGATCCGGAAGTGATCGCCGAGATCACCCACCGCTACGGCTTTGACAAACCGATTCACGAGCGCTATTTCAAGATGCTCTGGGATTACATCCGCTTTGATTTTGGCGATAGCCTGTTTCGCAGTGCGTCAGTGCTGACGCTGATCAAGCAAAGCCTGCCGGTTTCGATCACGCTGGGGCTGTGGGGTACGCTTATCATCTATCTGGTCTCTATTCCGCTCGGGATCCGCAAAGCGGTGTACAACGGCAGCCGGTTCGATATCTGGAGCAGCACGTTCATCATTATCGGCTATGCCATCCCGGCGTTTCTGTTTGCTGTCCTGCTGATCGTCTTTTTTGCCGGGGGAAGTTATTTCGACCTCTTCCCGCTGCGAGGGCTCGTCTCCGCCGATTTCAACTCCCTGCCCTGGTACCAGAAAATTACCGACTATCTCTGGCATATTACGCTGCCGGTTCTGGCAACGGTCATTGGCGGGTTTGCGGCCCTCACCATGTTGACCAAAAACGCCTTTCTCGATGAAATTCGTAAACAGTACGTCGTCACGGCCCGCGCCAAAGGCGTGAGCGAGAAGCAGATCATGTGGAAACACGTGTTCCGCAACGCCATGCTGCTGGTGATCGCCGGGTTTCCGGCCACGTTCATCAGTATGTTTTTTACCGGCTCGCTGCTGATAGAGGTGATGTTCTCGCTCAACGGCCTGGGGCTGCTGGGCTATGAGGCCACCGTGTCGCGCGATTATCCGGTAATGTTTGGCACACTCTATATATTTACCCTGATTGGCCTGCTGCTGAATATCATCAGCGATATCAGCTATACGCTGGTCGATCCCCGAATCGATTTTGAGGGCCGATGATGCTGCGTTTAAGCCCCGTCAACCAGGCCCGCTGGGCCCGCTTTCGCCACAACCGCCGCGGCTACTGGTCGCTGTGGATTTTTGCCGTGCTGTTTGTCTTAAGCCTGTTTTCAGAACTGATCGCCAACGACAAACCGCTGCTGGTGCATTTTAACGATCGCTGGTACGTGCCGGTCATCGCCAATTACAGCGAAAGCGACTTTGGCGGCCCGTTTGCGACACCGGCGGAGTATCAGGATCCGTGGCTTCGCCAGCAGATTGAGCAGCACGGCTGGGCGCTCTGGGCGCCGGTACGTTTTGGCGCAAACAGCATTAACTTCGCCACCACAAGCCCCTTCCCTTCCCCGCCCTCCGCGCAAAACTGGCTGGGAACGGATGCTAACGGCGGCGACGTGCTGGCACGCATCCTGTACGGTACGCGAATCTCGCTTCTCTTTGGACTGATGCTGACGCTCTTCTCCAGCGTGATGGGCGTCGTGGCGGGCGCCGTTCAGGGTTACTACGGCGGGAAGATTGACCTGTGGTGTCAGCGGATTATTGAAGTCTGGTCTGGCATGCCGACGCTGTTTCTGATCATCCTGCTTTCCAGCGTCGTACAGCCCAACTTCTGGTGGCTATTAGGCATCACCGTCCTGTTCGGCTGGATGGCGCTGGTCGGTGTGGTAAGGGCCGAGTTTCTGCGCACCCGTAATTTCGACTATATTCGCGCCGCGCAGGCGCTTGGCGTGAGCGATCGCGGGATCATTTTCCGCCATATGTTGCCCAACGCCGTGGTGGCAACGCTCACCTTCCTGCCGTTTATTCTGTGTAGCTCCATCACCACCCTCACCTCACTGGATTTTCTCGGTTTCGGGTTACCGTTGGGTTCCCCATCGCTTGGCGAACTGCTGCTGCAGGGCAAGAACAACCTGCAGGCGCCGTGGTTAGGCATCGCCGCCTTTCTTTCCGTGGCCGTGCTGCTGTCGCTGCTGATTTTTATTGGCGAAGCCGTGCGCGATGCCTTTGATCCGAACAAGGCGGTATAAGATGACCCAGCCCCTGCTCAGTATTGATAACCTGTCGATTGCCTTTTCAAAACAGAACGAGACGCGCACCGTGGTCAGCGACCTGACGCTGCAGATCCAGCGCGGTGAAACGCTGGCCCTGGTGGGTGAATCGGGTTCAGGCAAGAGCGTTTCGGCGCTCTCCATCCTGCGGCTGCTGCCCTCTCCGCCAGTGAGCTACCCGCAAGGGGATATTCTCTTTCACGGCCGTTCGCTGCTGCAGGCCGACGAACAGACCCTGCGCGGCATTCGCGGCAACAAAATCGCGATGATTTTCCAGGAGCCGATGGTGTCGCTTAACCCGCTGCACAGCCTGGAAAAACAGCTCTATGAAGTGCTCTCCCTGCACCGTGGGATGCGCAAAGAGGCCGCGCGGGGAGAAATTCTGGATTGTCTTGAACGCACAGGCATACGCAATGCGGCCAAACGACTGAATGATTTTCCGCATCAGCTCTCCGGCGGCGAACGCCAGCGCGTGATGATCGCCATGGCCCTGCTCACGCGCCCCGAACTGCTGATAGCCGACGAGCCCACAACGGCGCTGGACGTGACGGTGCAGGCCCAAATACTGACGCTGCTGCGGGAACTGCGTGACGAGCTGAACATGAGCCTGCTGTTTATCACGCACAACCTGAGCATTGTCAGAAAGCTGGCCGACAGCGTGGCGGTGATGCAGAACGGGCGCTGTGTTGAACAGAATACGGCGTCAACGCTGCTGAGTGCACCGCAGCACCCCTATACGCAGCGGTTGCTCGACAGCGAACCCTCCGGCGACCCGGTTCCTCTCGATGCGGACAGCACGCCGCTGCTGCGCGTTGAGGATCTGTCCGTCTCATTCCCGATCCGCAAAGGTATTCTGCGACGCATTGTCGATCGCAACCCGGTGCTGAAAAACCTCCGCTTCTCGCTGCGCCCGGGGGAATCCCTGGGGCTGGTGGGCGAATCCGGCTCGGGTAAAAGCACCACCGGTCTGGCGCTGCTGCGCTTAATTGCCTCCCAGGGCGAGATCCTGTTTGACGATATGCCGCTGCACCGCTGGAACCGCCGCCAGATGCTGCCCGTGCGGCCCCGCATGCAGGTGGTGTTTCAGGATCCCAACTCCTCGCTTAACCCACGGCTCAGCGTGTTACAGATTATCGAAGAGGGTCTGCGCGTCCATCAGCCCGGCCTGAGCGCGCAGCAACGCGAGCAGGAGGTCATGCGGGTCATGACCGAAGTGGGTCTCGATCCCGAGACGCGCCACCGCTACCCTGCGGAATTTTCCGGTGGGCAGCGCCAGCGTATCGCCATTGCCCGCGCGCTGATCCTGAAACCAGAGCTGATTATTCTGGATGAACCCACGTCGTCGCTGGACAGGACCGTTCAGGCGCAGATCCTGGCGCTGCTGAAAGGGTTACAGGAAAAGCACCGGCTGGCCTATATCTTTATCAGCCATGATTTACAGGTGGTGCGGGCGCTATGCCATCAGGTGATTGTGTTGCGTCAGGGAGAGGTGGTCGAGCAAGGTGATTGCCAGCGCGTATTTAGCGCGCCAACGCAGCGCTACACGCGCCAGCTGTTGTCGTCAGACTAGCGCTCAGAACGGGTACTGGCCGGAGAAAGGCTCGGCAATGGCAACGCCAAAATTTTTCAGACGGCAGGTGGCAGCAAACTCGTCCTGGCTTTTCACAAACAGGCACGGCTCACCTTCGCACTCCAGCACGGAGCTGTCCACTTCGATATCCGTCAGGGCCTGACTGAGACGCTCCATCACCCGCCAGGCATTTTCGTCACTCGGGCTTAACAGCTTGAGCGCCACCAGGCAGTTTTCACAGCCCGCGACGTTTTGCGGAATCGGTTCAACTTTCGAACCAGCAAAACCCGCCGACCAGCGATAGCTCTGGGGCAAGCGATGGACAATAGAAAGTTGTAATGTATTCACGTTCGTTCCCCGGAAGCAAAATTTACTTCACAATTTATTTACATTTATAGTAACACATCATCGTCAGCCTGCACTATTCAGCACTTTTTTATCGGTATTCAGGCTCGCGTCGGCGCTATATGTACCCGTTTCTGCGATCTAACTCAACCTTTTTGAATACAATGATGTGACTTTTTACACAAATAGATTTTACATAAAATAAACAAACACAGCATAAACGAACGGGGTTTGGTTGATATGCATCAACAAAAAAGGCCCTGCCGGGCCTTCTCTGTGTTTTAGTGGACCGCTTTTCGCGGTCGACTGGCGTAAAGATAGAAGAGTATCGAGCTGGTTGCGCAAAAAGCCATCGCCCACAGCATGGGCCATGCCGTCGTAAAGGTGGCCATCGAAAGCAACGCGCCGACGATAGCGCCGATGCCGAAGCGGAACGTCCCCGCCAGGGAAGATGCGGTTCCTGCCATGTGCGGGAACTCATCCAGGATCACCGCCATCGCATTGGATGACACCATCGACACGCAGCCGACAAAGGCCGCCACGCCAACCACCAGCGCCCAGAAGCCCACGCCCAGAAACGCGCTCACCACCAGCCAGATCGCCATCACAAACTGGATCCACAGCCCGGCGCGGAACATGTTCAGCGCTCCCACCCGTCGGACAAAGCGGCTGTTAATGATGGTCATAATGAACAGGAAGACGATGTTAAGCGCAAAGTAATAGCCGAAGTGCTGCGGCGAAACGTGGTTCAGCTCGATGTAGACAAACGGCCCGGCGCTCAGGAAGGAGAACATTCCGGCGAAGCTGAACCCGCTCGCCAGCATATAGCTGAGCACGCGCTTGTGGCGAAACAACGAGGCAAAGTTACCAATTGTGGTTCGGATGTGAAACTTCTGGCGGCGCTCGACGGGAAGCGTTTCATCAATAAAGAAGAAGATCATTGCGGAGGCCAGCAGCGCGGCCAGGGCCAGGATCCAGAAAATCACATGCCAGCTGAACCACACCAGCACCGCACCACCGGCCATCGGGGCCACCAGCGGCGCAATCGTCGTCACCAGCATGACAAACGACATCATGCGGGAGAACTCTTCTTTCGGGTAGATATCGCGCATCAGGGCATTAATCACCACGCTTGCCGCTGCCGCCGCCAGACCGTGGAAGAAACGCATGATAATCAGATGATCGATGGTCTGCGCCAGCGCGCAGGCAACCGCTGCGGCCGCAAAGACCAGCGTCCCGCCCAGAATGACCGGCTTGCGTCCAAGGCTGTCGGCCATCGGGCCATAAAACAGCTGGCCGAGGGCAAAGCCAAGAATATAGGTGCTGAGCGTCATCTGCGCGCTGCCCGCCGGAACGCCAAACTGCGCGGAAATCACCGGCAGCGCGGGCAGGTACATATCAATAGACAGCGGCATCAGCATGGCCAGCAGGCCAAGAATGAAGACGATTTTGAACGACGAGTGTGGCCTGGTGGTCACAGAGTTCTCCTGAAATTAGTGCGAAGGCAGACCGACGCTGGCGATCTCTTCTTCCGTTAACGGGCGATATTCGCCAGGCGCCAGGTCGGGATCGAGTTCAATCGCACCAATCCGTTCGCGATGCAGGCCAACAACGTGGTTCCCCACCGCGGCAAACATACGTTTCACCTGATGATAGCGCCCTTCGCTGATGGTCAGGCGGACCTCGGTCGGGGTGATGACTTCGAGCACCGCCGGTTTGGTCAGATCTTTTTCATTATGCAGCTGAACGCCTTTCGCGAAGTGCTCTGCCGTGTCATCCGACACCGGTGACTCCAGCGTCACGAGATAGGTTTTCTCGCAGTGGTGGCGTGGAGAGGTGATGCGGTGCGACCACTGACCGTCGTCGGTCATCAGCACCAGCCCGGTGGTGTCGATATCGAGTCGACCTGCGGCGTGCAGCTTGTGCGCCACCGGCTCGTCGAGGAAATAGAGCACCGTCGGGTGATCCGGATCGTCCGTTGAGCAGACGTAGCCTTCCGGCTTATTGAGCATGAAGTAGCGCGGACCGTGCTGCTGGGTCAGCGGATTGCCGTCATACTCCACCTGATGGTCAGGTTGCAGTTTGAACGCGCTGTCTCTCACAATGTCGCCATCCACGGTAACGCGGCTGGCGCGAATTTCGCGCCCGGCAATAGCGCGGCTTACGCCGAGTTGCTGAGCGATAAACTTATCAAGTCGCATGAAATCTTTTTAGCCTTAATGGTGCAGGAAGTCGGACAACAGGTCCGAAAAAAGAAGCAGTCTGGAACGGTTCAGTATAATGGTCTGGTTGCGCCACTCAAGGGAAAAAGTTTCGTGGCATACTATCTATACCCTAAATAATTCGAGTTGCATGACAAAACGCCTATAGCGTTTTGAACAGCGCTTGCGCTGGCCCCGTAGGGGCGAGGCCACAGGCCGAGTCACGCGGCAAAGGAGTGAATCCCCGGGAGCTTACATAAGTAAGTGACCGGTGTGAACGAGTGCAGCCAACGCACAGGCAACTTGAAGTATGACGGGTATATGTGCGGAATAACGAAACCGAGACCCTATGACTTTTACACTTCGTCCCTATCAGCAGGAAGCCGTTGACGCCACCCTCGCCTGGTTCCGCAAACATCGCGAGCCGGCGGCGATTGTGCTCCCGACCGGTGCAGGCAAAAGCCTGGTCATTGCCGAACTGGCGCGTCTTGCCCGCGGCCGCGTGCTGGTGCTGGCGCACGTTAAAGAGCTCGTCGCGCAAAACCATGCCAAGTATTGTGCGCTTGGACTGGAAGCCGACATTTTCGCCGCCGGGCTAAAGCGTAAAGAGAGCCACGGCAAAGTGGTGTTTGGCAGCGTGCAGTCGGTGGCCCGCAATCTGGATCTGTTTCGCAGCGAATTTTCGCTGCTGATTGTCGACGAATGTCACCGCATCAGCGATGACGACGACAGCCAGTATCAGCAAATCCTGTCCCACCTGAAAGAGGTGAATCCTCACCTGCGCCTGCTGGGCCTGACGGCGACCCCGTTTCGTCTGGGGAAAGGCTGGATCTATCGCTACCATTATCACGGCATGGTGCGCGGCGATGACAAGGCCCTGTTTAGCGACTGCATCTACGAGCTTCCGCTGCGCTACATGATTAAACATGGCTACCTGACGCCGCCTGAACGGCTGGATATGCCGGTGGTGCAGTACGATTTCAGCCGCCTGCAGGCGCAGAGCAACGGGTTATTCAGCGAAGCGGATCTTAACCAGGAGCTGAAAAAGCAAAAGCGCATTACGCCGCATATCATCAGCCAGATTGAGGAGTTCGCCGCGACGCGCAAAGGGGTGATGATCTTTGCCGCCACCGTTGAGCACGCGCGAGAAATCACCGGGTTACTGCCCCCCGGCGACGCGGCGCTCATCACCGGCGAGACGCCCGGCCCGGAGCGCGATCGCCTGATTGAGGCCTTTAAAGCCCAGCAGTTCCGCTATCTGGTTAACGTGTCGGTGTTGACCACCGGCTTTGACGCCCCGCACGTCGACCTGATCGCTATTTTGCGTCCGACCGAATCGGTCAGTCTGTATCAGCAAATTGTTGGCCGCGGCCTGCGTCTGGCGCCGGGGAAAACCGACTGCCTGATTCTGGATTATGCCGGTAACCCGCACGATCTCTATACGCCTGAGGTCGGCGCGCCAAAAGGGAAAAGCGACAACGTGCCCGTGCAGGTCTTTTGCCCTGCCTGCGGGTTTGCCAACACCTTCTGGGGCAAAACCACCGCCGACGGCACGCTGATCGAACATTTTGGCCGCCGCTGTCAGGGCTGGTTTGAAGATGATAACGGGCATCGCGAGCAGTGCGATTTTCGTTTCCGCTTTAAAAACTGCCCGCAGTGCAACGCCGAAAATGACATTGCCGCTCGCCGCTGTCGGGAGTGCGACACGGTGCTGGTTGACCCGGACGACATGCTGAAAGCGGCATTAACGCTGAAAGATGCGCTGGTGCTGCGCTGTTCCGGCATGGCGTTGCAGCCCGGCGCCGATGAAAAAGGCGAATGGCTGAAAATCACTTATTACGATGAAGACGGGGCGGACGTCAGCGAGCGCTTCCGGCTTCAGACGCCAGCTCAGCGAACGGCCTTCGAACAGCTGTTTATCCGCCCGCACACCCGCACTCCGGGCGTGCCCCTGCGCTGGATCACCGTGGCCGATATCGTGCGCCAGCAGGTGCTATTGCGCCATCCGGATTTTGTGGTCGCCCGCAAAAAAGGTCAGTTCTGGCAGGTGCGCGAAAAACTCTTCGACTACGAAGGTCGCTTCCGTCGCGCCAACGAATTGCGCGGGTAGCGGGACTTTTCATTGATGTGAGGGGCATTTGAGTATAAAATGCCGCCCGCTTCACATCCGTGAGGCAGAACACTCACCTGCTGCTGGGTCGCCTGTAGTAGGGTTTTAAATACAGAGAGAAATCAATGTTTACTATCGAAGCAGAAGTACGTAACGTGCAGGGTAAGGGTGCGAGCCGCCGCCTGCGTACCGCTAACAAGTTCCCGGCTATCGTTTACGGTGGCGAAGCTGCTCCAGTTGCAATCGAACTGGATCACGACAAACTGTGGAACCTGCAGACCAAAGCTGAATTCTACAGCGAAGTTCTGACCATCGTTGTTGGCGGTAAAGAAGAAAAAGTGAAAGTTCAGGCTGTTCAGCGTCACGCGTTCAAGCCAAAACTGACTCACATCGACTTCGTTCGCGCGTAATCGCAAACCTGTCGAAAAAAACCCCGCTTCTGCGGGGTTTTTTGTGCCTGCTATTTACCGCCCGAGGTGCGGCGCTGAAGCTGATCGCGCAGATTCGGCGGCGTCCCCTTAATGGTCAGCGTATCGGTGGCCGGGTCCCAGAAGATACGTTCCCCCAGCAGCATCGCATCAAAGTTGATGGTTAACCCGCCGCCGCTGCCGGCAAACTTGGTTAACTGACGCAGCGTGCTGCGATCCGCCGGGAAGCTCTCTTCAAGCTCATAGCCCTTCTCTGCGGTAAATTCCTGGAAGCTGACTTCGCTGACGCCCGCCAACTCTTTTGACAGCGACTCCAGCTCAATCTCTTCCCCAGCCTGCAGCTGTTCGTTGCAGTAGCTGTAAACCTGCTGGCGCACCGTCTGGCGCTCAGATTTATCAAGCTGCGCTTCGGCTGTGAAATCGTCCACCGCCTGGAGCAGCCCTTTGTTCTGCGCTTTGGCGTTAAGCCCTTCACTGGCACCGAGGAAGTCCATGAAGAAATCCGCCACTTTGCGGCCCACGCGTCCCTTCAGGAAAGTCAGGTAGCGGGTCGATTCCGGGTTGGTTTCCCACTCGGTCAAATCAATACGCGCCACGATATCCGCATGGTTAATATCCAGATAATGCGTCGAGCTGATATCCAGCTGCTCGTTCACGCGCATGCTGCTTAAGTTATTCAGCACGGTAACCAGCAGATACTCGACCGCCAGGTAGCGGTAGTGGCAGAACAGCACAATCCCGCCGTCGGCGAACGGATATTTCGCCAGCTCGTCGCGCAGACGCCCGGTTGCCGCACGGCTAAACGCCAGGAAATCCTCTTCACCCTGGCGCTGCAGGCGCAGGCTATCGGCCAGTTCACTCTCTTCGCTGAACAGCCCATAGGCTTTATTTTTGGCGCTGTAGACGCGATGCAGCTCTGCCATCATCTCCACAACGGTCGCCGTAGGTTCCAGTAACGAATCGCGTAGCACCACTTCAAGGGTTTGCTCATCGCGCTTGATAAGCTGGTGCAAGGCAATCTGGTTGATTTCCAGACTCATGATAAACTCTCCTTTTAGACCGGGCGGTATTCAACCACCACCAGGACATGTGTGCAACAACAGATAAAAAAGGGGAAAAAAAGCTGTTGCTACGGTAATATGTTGCCCTTTCATCAACAAACTGATTTTGATTTATGCCACAACATTCCCGCTACAGTGATGAACACGTTGAACAACTGCTCAGTGAGCTGGTCAACGTACTGGAAAAACATAAAACGCCGACCGATCTCTCCCTGATGGTTTTGGGAAATATGGTCACCAACCTGATTAACACCAGCGTTGCTCCGGCTCAGCGTCAGGCGATCGCAAAATCTTTCGCCCAGGCTTTACAGTCGTCCGTCAGCAACGACCCGGCCCATTAAGGGATACGAACAACAGTTTATGGTGACGAATCGTCAGCGCTACCGTGAAAAAGTCTCCCAGATGGTCAGCTGGGGGCACTGGTTTGCCCTGTTCAACATTCTGTTGGCGACGGTCATTGGCTGTCGTTATCTGTTTGTCGCAGACTGGCCAACAACGCTCACCGGGCGTATCTACTCCTGGATAAGCGTTGTCGGTCACTTTAGCTTTTTGGTTTTCGCCACCTATCTGCTGATCCTGTTCCCCTTGACGTTTATCGTCATGTCGCAGCGTCTGATGCGATTCTTGTCCGCCATCCTTGCGACGGTGGGGATGACGCTGCTGCTTATCGACAGTGAAGTGTTCACCCGCTTCCACCTGCATCTCAACCCCATCGTCTGGGAACTGGTGATTAACCCCGACCAGAACGAAACGGCCCGTGACTGGCAGCTGATGTTTATCAGCGTCCCGGTGATCCTGTTGATTGAGATGCTGTTTGCCACCTGGAGCTGGCAAAAACTGCGCAGCCTGACCCGCCGACGCCACTACGCGAAGCCCGTCGCCGCGCTCTTCTTCGTCTCCTTTATCAGTTCGCACATCATGTATATCTGGGCGGATGCGAACTTCTATCGCCCTATTACCATGCAGCGCGCGAACCTGCCGCTCTCGTACCCGATGACGGCACGTCGCTTCCTCGAAAAACATGGCCTGCTTGATGCACAGGAGTACCAGCGACGTCTTATCGAGCAGGGTAACCCGGAAGCCGTCAGCGTGCAGTATCCGCTGAGCGACCTGCGCTATCGCGATATGGGCCGCGGGCAAAACGTCCTGCTGATCACCGTCGATGGCCTGAACTATTCCCGTTACGAGAAGCAGATGCCTGCGCTGGCCAATTTCGCGAGTCAAAATGTCACGTTTACTCAGCATATGAGCTCCGGTAACACAACCGACGCGGGCATCTTTGGCCTCTTCTATGGCATTTCAGCCGGATACATGGACGGCGTACTCTCTACCCGCACACCTGCGGCGCTGATCACCGGGCTGAATCAGCAGGGCTATCAGTTAGGGTTGTTCTCATCCGATGGCTTTAACAGCCCGCTCTACCGCCAGGCGCTGCTGTCTGATTTCTCACTGCCAGCGGCACAAAATCAGTCCGATGCGCAGACCGCCAGCCAATGGATAAACTGGCTCCAGCGCTATGCCCAGGAAGATAACCGCTGGTTCTCATGGGTTTCCTTTAACGGCACTACGCTTGCTAACAGCAATAAGAGTGATTTCGCGCGCCGCTACGGCCGCGCGGCGGGTGATGTTGATGCGCAGATTGGCCGCGTGCTTGACGCGCTACGTGAGTCCGGCAAGCTGGATAACACCGTAGTGATCGTGACCGCAGGCCATGGCGTCCCGTTAGGTGACGAGACGAAGAGCATGAGCTGGTCACGCCCGAACCTGCAGGTTCCGCTGGTCATCCACTGGCCGGGTACCCCGGCGCAGCGCATCAATATGCTTACCGAGCATAAAGATGTGATGACCACCCTGATGCAACGCCTGCTACACGTCAGCACGCCAGCCAATGAGTATTCTCAGGGGCAGGATCTCTTCAGCGCCGCGCGCCGCCATAACTGGGTCACGGCTGCGGGGAATAATACGCTGGTGGTGACCACGCCGAAGCTGACGCTGGTGCTGAACAACAACGGGAATTATCAGACGTATAACCTGCAGGGTGAACGGCTTAAAGACCAGAAACCGCAGCTGAGCCTGCTGCTGCAGGTCCTGACGGATGAGAAGCGCTTCGTCGCTAACTGATTAATAATAAACCAGTTAGCGACGGATTCCCTTGCATTCGAAACGGAATCGAGTAGTATTCTTTCTATGCGTCGGCACGTAGCGCAGCCTGGTAGCGCACCGTCATGGGGTGTCGGGGGTCGGAGGTTCAAATCCTCTCGTGCCGACCAAAAACACATTGAAAACCAGCCTTTTATGGCTGGTTTTTTTATTTCGCCTCGTCCGGCGTTTTGCGCAGGTACACCAGCGTAACCAGGCAAATCACCGCTCCGGCATAGAACGTATATTCTGCGCCAAACGTTTCCCAGATGACCCCGGCGCCCAGGCTGGCGACTAACAATCCCACGCCGCTGACCAGACTAAAAATACCGTAGGCGGTACCGCGCAGATCCGCAGGCGCGGTTTTCGCAATCATTGCCGCCAGCAGCCCCTGCGTCATCCCCATATGCACTCCCCAAAGCGCAACGCCCAGAAGCATTCCAGCCCAGTGGGTGCTCAGCGCCAGCACAACATCTGCCCCAATCAGCATCACCAGCCCCCACTGCAGTAATCGGGTGTGGCTCATCCCGTCCGATAACTTGCCAAACGGATAGGCAGAGAGGAAATAGAGCAGATTCATGGCCACCATCACCAGCGGGATCAGCGCCAGCGGCACCCCCGACTGCTGTGCGCGCAGGACAAGAAAGGCTTCACTGAAACGTGCGAGCGTGAAGATGGCCCCCAGGCCAATGACCCACCAGCAGCCTTTCCCAAGACGCCTGAGGTTCTCTTTTTTGATGGGGTTCGTGCGTTTATGTTCGACGGGCGTTTTCGGCTCATGCAGGCCGAAGAAAAGCAGCGCCACGGCGAGCACGCCGGGGATCACCGCGATCCAGAAAATCGTGCGGAAATCATCGTTCCAAAGCAGCATTAATCCTACGGCCAGCAGCGGCCCGAGAAATGCGCCGACGGTGTCCATCGACTGACGCAGCCCAAAGGCCGCGCCGCGAAGTTCCGGCGGCGTAACATCAGCAACCAGCGCATCGCGCGGCGCTCCCCGTATCCCCTTCCCGACCCGGTCGATTAAGCGCGCCCCAAGGATCATGCCGGAAGAAGAGGCGATAGCGAACAACGGTTTACTCAATGCGCCAAGACCGTAGCCCAGAACCGCCAGTCCTTTACGCTTACCCAGATAGTCACTGATGGCGCCGGAAAACACCTTGATAAACAGCGCTGTGGCTTCGGCCAGACCTTCAATCAAACCAATGAAAATAACGCTGGCGCCCAGCGTCGTCACCATAAACAGCGGCAGCAGGCTGTGAATAATCTCCGAGGAGATATCCATTAACATACTGACGCCGCCCACCACCCAGACTCCTTTCGGGATCCGGCTGAGCGTTGCAAACCGGGATAACATTGCGCATCTCCTGCTTCATGTTGAACTGTCTTGTTCGAAACAGAATATCCTGGAAATGCGAATAAAAATTATTAGACATAAAAAAAGCCACCCCGCAGGATGGCTTCGATATCGCAAATCGGCGTCTAGTGTTTATCACGTCCGCCCAGGAAGAAAATGCCCAGCGGGATGGCCAGCAGAACGGTGAACACCAGGCTGTAGACAAAGATCATCGCCGATTGCAGGACATACATGCTGGTTGTCCAGGCTGAGAGTGGAATGTTGTACTGTTCGATGACGCCAACAATGGTGGCCCGCCCCACGCACGCGGCAGCAATCATAAACACAACCAGCAGCGCCAGGAGGAACTTGCGGCCTTCAGGCGTTTTCAGTTTTGCACGAACCATCTCTCTTCCCTTTTACAGATGAATAACATTATAGAGGGTCTAAAATAACACAAACGCCTGCCGGACTCCACGCCAGTACAAATCTCTACTTAAATGGTAAATATGTGGTTTATTACGCTATTCATATTGAAAATGTAAGTAAATAACACCAATCATTCATAGTTGATATGTTAACCTGTGCAGGATCGTTTTGACATAAAGGAATGACAATGAAAAACGCACCTAAATTTGCCATCGCACTCATCGCCGCCGCGTGTGTCAGCACCAGTGCTTTCGCCAGCGAAACCCCTAAAGAGCAGCCGCTGGAAAAAGTCGCCCCGTATCCAAAAGCGGATAAAGGGATGAAGCGTCAGGTGATCCAGCTGCCGGCACAGCAGGATGAAGCGAATTTCAAAGTAGAGCTGTTAATTGGCAAGACGCTGGAAGTGGATTGCAACCAGCATCGCCTGGGTGGTCAGCTGGAAAGCAAAACGCTGGAAGGCTGGGGTTACGACTACTACGTCTTTGATAAAGTGACCTCGCCGGTCTCCACCATGATGGCCTGCCCGGATGGCAAGAAAGAGAAGAAATTTGTGACAGCGTATCTGGGCGACAATAGCCTGCTGCGCTACAACAGCAAGTTGCCGATCGTGGTTTATACGCCTGAAAACGTGGAAGTGAAGTATCGCGTGTGGAAGGCTGAAGAGAAGATTGAGCAGGCTGTAATACGTTGAAATTAAGTCGGGTGGCGGCTTCGCCTTACCCGACCTACAAAACAACACCGAACATAGGCCGGGTAGGCGTCAGCGCCACCCGGCTTTTTTACCTTACAGCGCGATATCCGCAACCGGTTTGTTTTCCGGCTGAGGCTTCAGCTCCGCTTTTGGCGCAGCATCCGCAGCCTGCGGTTTGATGTACTGCAGCTGCAGTACGCGGCTGGTGTATTCCAGCTCCTGCTCCGTCGCGCTCACGTTACCGTTCAGCTTCGTGCCGTAGGATGGAATAATGGTCTTCAGCTTCGCCTGCCATTCCGGACTGGCGACTTTATCTTTAAACACTTTTTCCATCAGGTGCAGCATGATTGGCGCAGCGGTAGATGCACCCGGTGACGCACCCAGCAGCGCGGCGATGGTGCCGTCCTTATCGCTCACCACTTCGGTGCCCAGACGCAGCACACCGCCCTCTTTCGGATCGCGCTTGATGATCTGTACGCGCTGACCCGCCTGCCACAGGCGCCAGTCTTCTTTCTTCGCCTGCGGATAGTACTCTTTCAGCGCCTCGAAACGGTCGTCGTCAGAGAGCATCACCTGGCTAATCAGGTATTTCACCAGATCGAAGTTATCCAGCCCCACGTCCATCATCGGCTTGACGTTAGAGGTGGTGGTTGCGCTCAGCAGATCCCACAGGGAGCCGTTTTTCAGGAACTTCGTGGAGAAGGTCGCGAACGGTCCAAACAGCACCACGCGTTTGCCGTCAAGCATACGGGTGTCAATGTGCGGAACAGACATTGGCGGCGCGCCCACGGAAGCCTGACCGTACACTTTTGCCAGATGACGGTTCACCACTTCCGGGTTATCGGACACCAGGAACTGACCGCCGACCGGGAAGCCCGCGTAGTCGTCCGCTTCCGGAATGCCAGACTCCTGCAGCAGCTTCAGCGCCGCGCCGCCCGCACCGATAAAGACAAACTTCGCCTTGATAACGTGCTCGGCTTCATTGTTTTTCAGATCGGCAACGGTCACGCTCCAGCTGTTATCAGCGTTGCGCTTGAAACCGCGCACTTCGGTGCTGAGCTGCAGGTTGAAGTTCTCTTTTTTCTTCAGAGACGTCACCAGCTGACGGGTAATTTCACCGTAGTTGACGTCGGTACCAATTTCGGTACGGGTCGCCGCCACTTTCTGGTTCGGGTCACGACCTTCCATGACCAGCGGAGCCCACTCTTTAATCTGCGCGTGATCTTCAGAGTATTTCATCCCGCGGAACAGCGTGCTCTGCTGCAGTGCGGCGTAGCGCGCGCGCAGGAAGTTGACGTTCTGCTCGCCCCACACAAAGCTCATGTGCGGTACGGTATTGATAAAGGAGTGCGGGTCGTGCAGCACGCCGCTGTTGACCTGGTGAGACCAGAACTGACGAGAAACCTGGAACGCCTCGTTGATCTCTACCGCTTTCTCGATACTAATGGAACCGTCCTTTTTCTGCGGCGTATAGTTCAGTTCCATGAGTGCCGAATGGCCGGTACCGGCGTTGTTCCAGCCGTTCGAACTCTCCTGCGCCACGCCATCAAGGCGCTCGACCATGGTCATTGACCAGTCCGGCTGCAGTTCTTGCAGATAGGTTCCCAGCGTGGCGCTCATGATACCGCCACCGATTAAAAGGACGTCCGTTTCCTGCTCTTTTGGTGCGTCAGCTTTCGCCGCCATGGAGACGGTGTTAAGCCCCACGGCCAGAGAAAAGAGCATGGCAGTCATTTTTTTCATAATTTATGCCTTAGTGTAAAAGTGCTTGATGCGTGGAAATTGCAGGTGAAAAAAGCTGCGGGGGCACGGTAACAACTTTTAAATATTGTTTAAAGGTTACGAAATTATTGTAATTGTGAAATTTAATGATGGATTGTTTGTGAGGAATTCTCGAAGCGTCTGGTAAAGGGCGGTTTAACGGGCTAGTATGTTGCGTTTTGTGATCGCGCGCACGGAAGCCTGCCCTAACCAGCGAAACGTTATGTCCCTACCCCATTCTCCTTTATCTCCCGAAAACCGTGTCGCCAGCGTGCTGCGTTCCCCTAAGCAGCTGACGCGTGAAACGCTGGCGGGCGTGATTACCGCCCTGGCGCTGATCCCCGAGGTCATCTCATTTTCCGTGGTGGCGGGCGTTGACCCGAAGGTCAGCCTGATCGCTTCCGTGGTGCTCTGTCTTGCCCTGTCCGTACTGGGCGGTCGCCCGGCGATGGTCACGGCCGCGGCCGGTTCCGTGGCGCTGGTTATTGGGCCCAGGGTGCATCAGCACGGCGTACAGTACATTCTTCCCGCCGTGCTCATGGCTGGCGTGATTCAGATTCTGTTTGGCGTGCTGGGCATGGCAAGGCTGATGCGCTTTATTCCCCAGTCGGTCATGACCGGGTTTGTTAACGCCCTCGGGATATTGATTTTCTTTGCGCAGGTTCCCCATTTCTGGAGCCGAAGCCCGCTGATTGTGGGCCTGTTCGTGCTGACGGTACTGATCGTGCTGTGGGTGCCGCGCTATTTCAAAAGCATCCCTTCCCCACTGATTGCGATTGTGCTGTTAACCTTGTTTACCGTTTCAACCGGGCAAAGCCTGCCGACCGTGGGCGATGAAGGCGCCATGAGCGGCGGCTTGCCGGGTCTTAGCGAACTTCTGGTCCCTCTCAATCTCCAGACGCTGAGCATAATCTGGCCGTGCGCGTTGAGCATCGCGTTTGTCGGCCTGCTGGAATCCCTGCTGACCGCAAAGCTGGTGGATGAGCTGACCGCGACACCGTCAAGTAAACGCCGCGAAAGCATTGGATTAGGCGTCGGCAATATCCTGGCCGGATTTTACGGTGGTATTGCGGGCTGCGCGATGATCGGACAAACCATTGTTAACGTGGAGATGGGGAAAGGCCGAAGCCGCATTTCAACCTTCGCTGCGGGCATCGTGCTGCTGATCCTGGTGACGGCGCTCAGCGACGTGATGGCCAACATCCCGATGGCGGTGCTGGCGGGTATTATGGCGATTGTCGCCGTCAAAACCTTCAGCTGGCACAGCCTTCAGCCCGCCACGCTGAAAACGGCTCCGATTGCAGAAACGGTCGTCATGCTGGTGACCGTTGCCGCCACGGTATCAACCGGCAATCTGGCGATTGGCGTGCTGGGCGGGATTATCATCATGGTGCTGCTTCCCGCCCGCATTAAGCGTCGGCTTAAAGCAGAAAAATCGTCGCCAGCCCAAGAAAAATAAAGAAACCGCCGGTATCGGTGATGGCGGTGATCATCACGCTCGACCCCACCGCGGGGTCGCGACCCAGTTTGGTCATGGTCAACGGGATAATAACGCCCATCATCGATGCCACCAGCAGATTCAGCACCATCGCCAGCATCATCACTCCACCCAGCGCCATATCGTCATACAACCACCAGGTGATGCCCCCCATAATCCCGCCCCAGACCAGGCCGTTGATCAACGCCACACCCATCTCTCTGAAGATCAGAAAGGCGAAGTTACCGGGCTGAATATTCTCCAGCGCCAGCGCGCGAACGATCATCGTGATAGTCTGATTGCCAGTATTCCCGCCTATTCCGGCCACAATCGGCATCAGCGAGGCCAGCGCCACCAGCTGCGAAATGGTGTGTTCAAAACCGTCAATCACGCGGGAGGCGATAAACGCGGTACACAGGTTAATGGCCAGCCACGCCCAGCGCGTTTTCACCGCCTTGCCGACGGAGGCATGGACGTCATCTCCCGCACTGATCCCCCCCAGCGCACGCAGGTCGTTGTCGGTTTCTTCATAAACGACGTCAACGATCTCGTCGATGGTCAGACGCCCCATCAGTTTGCCAACGGAGTCCACGACGGCGGCACTGACGAGGTCGTCACGTTCGAAGGTACGCGCCGCTTTCTCGGCATCGTCCTCCGGGGAGAAGACCATCGGCTCGTTTTCCATCACCTCGCTCACCTTCCGCTGGGTGCTGTTGAGCAGGATGGTTTTCAGCTCCAGCTCGCCGAGCAGGGTTTTATCCCGGGAGGTAACAAACAGCTTATCGGTGTTATCCGGCATTTTGCCCAGGCGACGCAGATAGCGCTGCACGGTGCCGAGCGTCACGTCCGGACGCACCGTGATAACGCCGAACTCCATGATCGCGCCGACGCTGTTTTTCTCGTAGTGCATCACCTGGCGCACGCGCGCGCGTTCATCGGCAGGCAGTGACGCCAGCAGGCGACCGGTCAGGTTTCGCGGCAGGTGCTGAACCAGGTAAATCTGTTCGTCGATATCCAGGGTTTGCAGAGCGTCAAGTATATCCCTGTCGCTCATCTCGTCGATCAGGTCGTCCCAGACGTTTTCGGAGGCCTCGAGCAGCACCTGTCCGCGCTCGTGATCCTGCACCAGCCGCCACAGGGCGTGACGTTCTTCCGAGGGAAGCGCTTCCAGGGTATCCGCCAGATCCGGCGGGGGTAAGTGAGCAACCAGCGCACCTACCTCAGCAATATCGTCGGCTAAAGTGCCGACATCATATTGCTCAGCCAGGGTCAGTTTGCCTAATAGCGTAGAGGTGACCGCTTTATCGGTCGTGAGAAGCCAGATCAGTCGCGCACGTTCCTGGTCACGCTGTCTGGCGCTGTTTTTCTTTAATACCGACATCAATCATAAATCCATGAAATAAGTTGGTATTAAGCATAGCGCGAGGATATGTAAATAAGAATAAACAACGGGGCGGGATGGAGAAAAAAGCAGCATTACGGCCACGATTATCCCCTCTCCCTGTGGGAGAGGGTTAGGGTGAGGGCATCAGGCCGTACGCGCCACCGCGTCACGCGAGGCTGCATCGCGCTCTTCACCGGTCAGCTCGCTCAGCCTGCCGTCGCGCATCTCCAGCAGACGGTCGGCATGAATAAAGTAATGATCGTCGTGGCTGATGGCGAAAATGGTTTTACCCATCTGCTGCATCAGCGGCAGCAGCACCTGATAAAACTCGCGGCGGAAGTGCGGGTCCTGATCCGCCGCCCACTCATCCAGCAGAATGATGTCACGCTCTTCCGCCAGCGCCAGCAGCAGCGCCACGCGCTTTTTCTGCCCTTTGGAAAGCTTCAGATTGAGAATTTTACCGTCCTGAAGTTCCAGCTTGTGGGACATCTGCAGCTGCGCCAGCCATTTTTCCACCAGCGCAGGATTGGCCTGCTGCCCTTCCGGGCCCAGCAGTTGCTCAAACAGCCAGACGTCGGTGAACACCGCCGAGAAAAGCTTGCGGTAATCCTCGGGCTTCTCCGCGCTCAGCGCTCTGCCATCCAGTAAAATCTCGCCCGACTGCGGCTGATAAAGCCCGGTGAGCAGCATCGCCAGCGTCGATTTACCGCTGCCGTTGCCGCCAATCAGGAACAGCAGCTCGCCGCGGCGGATCGTCAGGTTGACCGGCCCCACGGAGAAGGCGCTGTCCTGATAGCGGAACGTGACGTTACGCAGCTCCAGCGTCTGCCAGTCAGGGAAGGCCTGCGGGCGCGGGAATTCGGCTTTAAACGGCGCGAGATCGAATTTGTTGAGCTTATTAAAGGCCACCTGCGCACTCAGTAAGGTGGGCAACGCGCCAACCGCCGAGAGCAGCGGCGTGCGCAAAAACAGCAGCGTCAGCGAGTAGGTTGCCGCGACGTTGGTGTCCGCCCAGCCCAGACTGTTCGCCATCCAGAATACCAGGCCAATGGCGCCCAGCATCATAATGTTTGACCAGTTCACCGCGCTCAGGTGGAAGGTATCGGCGCGAATGATGTGATGCCGGTATTCGCGCGCGTCCGGAATATAGAGATGGTTAAAGATATACTCGGCGCGCTCGCGGTTCAGGGTGAGTTCTTTGCGCCCTTCCAGTACCGTCTGGTAGTCGTTATAGAGCTTATCTTCGGTTTCGCGCAGCACCGCCATGTGTTTATAGACGCGTGACACCAGGACAAAACCGCCCCAGATGGTAATGGCGATCCACAGCGCAGTCACCGCCAGCATTTTGCTGGAGAGCCAGGCGAGATAGGCCGCCGAGCCAAAGGTCAGAATGATCCCCTGCACCAGCTCGGGCAGACGAACGAACGCGATGGTAATGGCGCGTACATCGCTGGTCAGCCCCGCCAGCAGGGAGGCGCTGCCGAGCTGCTCAACGCGCTCGACCTGGGTGTCCAGGATCCGCTTGATAAACTCACTGCGCAAGCGAAAAACGAAATGGTGGCCGAGCGCGGTCAGCGCCAACTGGGAGCCGAGCGTAACCGCCATCAGCAGCAGCAGCAGGCCAAGAAACTCCGGCAATACGGAGAGCGAGGTGTCGACCATTTCAATCAACCGCACGTTAATAAACGCGATCAGGCCAATACCCAGTGCGGCGCTGGCCAGGCTTAACGCCATAACGGCGATGAAGGGCCAGCGGTACTGACGCCAGACGAGGAGAAGTAGTTGCATGCAGGCAATCCGGACAATAAAAATCAGCGAGCAGTGTAAACTGCCCTGCGCGGACATCAAGAATAATTCTTATTTTAGTTTACGCATCCCCGCCTGACGGAAGGTCAGATTAAAGCGGTACTCGCCCGTGAGGGGGTGAACGCCGGGTTTCAGCGGCTGAATGCCGTGATAATAAAGCCGCGATTCCCTGCCCCACACCACCACATCGCCATGTTCCAGCATGATGCGTTTGAGCGGATCGTTGCGGCGTAATCCCCCAAACTGAAAGACGGTGGGCAGGCCTAACGATACCGAAACGATAGGCGCGCGCAGATCGGGCTCATCCTTGTCCTGATGCAGCGAGAGCTTCGCACCGACGGCGTAGCGGTTAATCAGACAGGCATCAGGACGAAAATTAGGATAATCCGCCGCCACGGCAGCCTCGTGACAAAGTGCCTGAAAAACCGCAGGCATGGGAGGCCACGGCCGGTCGGTCGTGGGATCGTTTGGAGCATACACATACCCACGTTCGTTTGTCGCCCAGCCCAGTTCGCCGCAGTTGGCCATGGCCACCGACATGGTGTAGCCGCCCGGCGTCACCATATGGCGAAACGGTGAAACCGCCGTCACCTCTTCAATACCGGCAAGCAATGCCTCCGCACGGGAGAGAGCAAAGCGGCGCAGGATCACCGCCCCTGGCGCAAGCGGTTCCTGCCAGGGTTCAGCATCCGCAAAAAGATCGAGCATTATTCCTCCCGGCGTTTCGCCTCACGTTTCAGTAATAGCGCTTTTCGCGCCGTCCCCCAGCGATAGCCCGACAGCGCACCGTCGTTGCGAACCACCCGATGACAGGGGATCACAATTGCCAGCGTGTTTGCCGCACAGGCGCCTGCTACGGCGCGTACCGCACCGGGTTGACCAATCGCCTGCGCCACCTGCTGGTAGCTTGCCGTTTCGCCGCAGGGAATAGTGCGAAGGGCCTGCCAGACGCGCTGCTGGAACGCGGTACCGCGAATATCCAGCGGCAGCGCAAGCGGTACGTCGCGGTTATCAATACTGGCAATGACCTGATGGATCCGCTGCACAAAGGCGTCGTCCAGCGGCGCGTGCGTAGCTTTTGGAAACTGCGTGGCAAGCTCTGCGGTGACTTCCGCATCGGTGTCACCCAGCAGAATCGCGCAGATCCCCCGCTCGCTTTCGGCAACCAGACAGCGTCCTAACGAACAGTCATGGATGGCATACCGCACGGCCACCTCTCCTTTACGGTACTGCTTCGCCGTCATGCCCAACGCATCGTTGGCTTTACGATAATAGCTGCTGCTGTCGGGAAACCCCGCCGCCAGCACGGCATCGGTAATTTTGTCTCCCTGCGTAAGCGCGGTGCGCAGACGCTGACCCCGCGCCGCCTGCTGCCAGGCTTTGGGCGTCATGCCGGTTACCGACTTAAACAGGCGGTGGAAATGGAAAGGACTCATGGCAACCTGCTCCGCCAGTCTCTCCAGGGTTAACGCGGGATCCTGCTCCAGAAGCCGGCAGGCATGTTCCACTTTTGCCAGCTTCTGCGCCTGCGGATCGCGTTTGTCCGGCATGCAGCGCTTGCACGGACGAAAGCCCGCCTGAGCGGCATGCCGGGCATCAGGATAAAAACGGACATTTTTACGCAGCGCGTGGCGGGCACGGCACGACGGGCGGCAGAAAATACCCGTCGTCTGTACGGCGAAGACAAACTGATCGTCAGCGAGCGGATCGCGGGCCAGCACGGCCTGCCAGCGATCCTCATCGGTCATTAAGGTTGGGTTTTTCATGATCGGCTCCTCGTATAAGCATACATAGAGCGTGCCTGAGCGCCACCGATAAAAAACCCGCAACCTTGCTTTTTAATTTTTGTCGCTGACCAGGAAACTGTTGAACTGCGGCGAGCTCCAGGTTTTGAACCCGTCGCCCTCTTTGGTGATCATATAAACCGCCAGCCCCTCCTGACGGACCACCTCTTTGGCTTTTTCCGGGCCGAGAACCATTAATCCGGTATCCCAGGCATCCGCTTCCAGCGCAGTGGGGGCAATGACCGTTACCGAGACCAGGTTATGCGTGATGGGGCGTCCGGTCTGCGGATCAATCACGTGCGAAATACGCTTCCCGTCAAGCTCGTAATAGTTGCGATAGCTTCCGGAGGTGCTGATGCCATGTCCGTTGATATCCACTATCGCCTGCACGGCATTTTGCCGATCGGTCGGTTTTTGAATCGCTACGCGCCACGGTTTATCGCTGGCGTTCATGCCCCGACTGACCAACGCGCCGCCCACCGAGACCAGATAACGGGAAATCCCTTCCTGCGCCATCAGTGCAGCAAGATGATCCGCCGCATAGCCTTCCCCGACCGTCGACAGATCGACAAACAGATCGGGAATATCTTTTTGCAGGTACTGCTGCCCGTACTGGTTGATCACGGTCAGATGCTGTAGCCCTGTCCGGGCGCGGGCGTCATCAATGGCCGCCTGTTCGGGCGTCTTCACCGGCTGTTTATTGGGGCCAAATCCCCAGAGGTTCACCAGAGGACCGACGGTCACATCCATCGCCCCGTTGGTTTTATAACCCACGCGCATTGCCTCGGTCACGATATCGGCCATCGCCTCGCTCACCGGCCACAGAGAGGTGCTGGTCGAAAGGTTAAAGCGCATCAGCGCCGAGTCATTTTTATAGGTCGACAGCAGCTGATCGTCGGCGTCCAGCTGCGACTGGATTTTGCCGCGAAGTTCATCCGTGCGTGTTTTATCGAGGTTCATCACGCTGACGCGCCAGAAGGTGCCCATCGTTTTACCTTCGAGCACCGTCGCGGCAGGTGCATCGGTTTTCGCCACGGTCGCGGGATCGTTACACGCGGTCAGGAAAAAAAGCATAGCCAGAAAGCTGGCGCGTAAAAAAGTCATGTCCATTCATTATTATCCTCATGCCAGGGCGGCAAGAGTACACCAAAACAGGGGCGTTGTGAGAATCTGAGAAGCACAAAAAAGGGGGCCATCAGGCCCCCTTACGTCACACGTTAACGCGATTAGAACTGGTAAACCAGGCCCAGCGCGACGATATCGTCAGTACCGATACCCGCCTGACGGGTGAAGTCATTTTCATCAACCAGGTTGATTTTGTAATCCACGTAGGTGGACATGTTTTTGTTGAAGTAGTAAGTCGCACCCACATCAACATATTTCAGCAGATCCTGATCGCCGTAACCTTCGATGTCTTTGCCTTTAGACTGCAGGTAAGCCACGGATGGACGCAGGCCGAAGTCGAACTGGTACTGAGCAACCACTTCGAAGTTCTGCGCTTTGTTGGCAAAGCCGTAAGCGGTAGTTGGGTTGCTGCCGTTAGAGGTACCGAAACGGGTTGCGTTGTAGGTCTGAGAGTACTGCGCTGCCAGATAGATGTTGTTGGCATCGTATTTCAGGCCACCAGAATAGACTTCTGCGTGATCGCCCTTACCGTATACGCCAGCTGCATTCTGGTCGGCGGTACGTTTGGAGGAGGACATCGCACCACCCACGCTGAAGCCTTCGCCCAGGTTATAGGTCACGGATGCACCGTAGCCGTCGCCGTTCTGGTTCAGCAGGCTGCGACCGTTAGTGTTTTCACCGCTTACGCTGCCGTTTTTACCCTGATACTGCAGAGCAAAGTTCAGGCCATCAACCAGACCGAAGAAGTCCTGGTTACGGTAGGTTGCCACGCCGTTAGCACGAGACTGCAGGAAGTTGTCGGCACCATAAGTGTCACCGCCGAATTCTGGCAGCACGTCGGTCCAGGAGGTCACGTCGTAAATCACGCCGTAGTTACGACCATAATCAAAGGAGCCAGCTTCAGCAAACTTCAGACCTGCGAACGCCACACGCGTCCAGGACTGGTTGTCACCTTCATTGGTGTTGCCCTGGATCTGATATTCCCACTGGCCGTAACCGGTCAGCTGATCGTTAACCTGAGTTTCGCCTTTGAAGCCAAGACGCATGTAGGTCTTGTCGCCATCGTTACCCTTGTCGTCAGAGAAATAGTGCAGACCATCAACTTTACCGTACAGATCTAATTTGTTGCCATCTTTGTTATAAATTTCGGCCGCATTTGCTGCGCCTGCCACCAGGAGTGCTGGTACCAGGAGGGACAGTACTTTAACTTTCATTTTATTAACCCTCTGTTATATGCCTTATAATTGCCACTGCTTACTGGTTAACCCTCATTAACCAGTCGGCAATTTCATTCTCCGCAAAATTACAGAATAATCCAACGCGAATATGATACGAAAACTTTGAAGATGTTTCATTTATCAGTCAACATGTTTCAAAATGTAAAAATCAAGGAACTTTTACAAAGCACAAATAGCTTAGAAATTTAGCACTTATAATCAAAAGAAAAAACAGAACCATAATAATCAATAGGTTATAATAAAAATCGTTACAGCACTGAATGACAAAACAAGATCGCACCTAATCTCTAAAATATCTCTCGCTATCATCATTAACTTTATTTATTACCGTCATTCAGTTTTGAATGTCTGTTTATCCCTAATTGAGCCGGATGCTTCGCATTCGGTTTTTTTTTACCTTTCTTTACGTAACTTCTCATTTTTTGTGCTACCGCGCCGAAATTGTAACGACTATTAACTAAATTCTCATCGGCCGTCCTTCGCGAACGCACAATTGATGTAAAACTTAATTTCTTGTTAATTCGTGCTATTTGCTGGCTGAGCGCACTTATTATTTGTACGCGCACGGCGTGTTTGTACATGTTTACTGCGCCACACGCTGCCGATATTGTCCGTTGAAAAAGTCGCCTTTTCCCGGACAGTGGCGCTGGAAATTCAGTTATTACCCTTTATACTGCCCTATCGCCACAGAGCATGACCATGACGGGTTAAAGATATCAATGAGTCAGACTGAAACCACCGCCCCGAGCAAATTCTCCCTCCTCCCCGGGAGCATCACCCGTTTCTTTCTTCTTTTGATCGTTGTGCTGTTAGTGACCATGGGGGTGATGGTACAAAGCGCGGTTAATGCCTGGCTGAAGGACAAAAGCTATCAGGTCGTCGATATCACCCACGCCGTGCATAAGCGCATCGATACCTGGCGCTACGCCACCTGGCAGATTTACGACAATATTGCAGCTGCACCGGCCTCCTCATCCGGAGATGGACTTCAGGAGACACGGCTTAAGCAGGATGTCTATTACCTCGAAAAACCGCAGCGTAAGACTGAGGCGCTTATTTTTGGCTCTCACGACAGCGCGACGCTTGAGATGACGCAGCGTATTTCGACCTATCTGGATACCCTCTGGGGTGCCGAAACGGTGCCATGGTCGATGTACTATCTGAACGGTCAGGACAACAGCATGATCCTGATCTCAACGCTGCCGTTAAAAGATCTCTCTTCCGGGTTTAAAGAGACCACCGTGGGCAGCATCGTCGATTCCCGCCGGGCAGAGATGCTGCAGCAGGCGAACGCCCTTGATGAACGTGAGAGCTTCTCTTCTCTGCGCCGCCTGGCCTGGCAAAACGGTCATTATTTTACTCTGCGCACCACCTTCAACCAGCCAGGACATCTGGCGACGGTGGTCGCCTTCGATTTACCCATTAATGATTTAATCCCGCCGGATATGCCGCTCGATAGCTTCCGTCTGGAGCCCGACAGCAGCACCCAGAACATGCGTGCGGCGTCTGACAAAGAGGCCGCAGAGAGCGTATCGATCTCCTTTAACGGTTCAAAAATCGAAATTGCCTCATCCCTGAACTCGACTGGTATGCGTCTGGTGTGGCAGGTGCCGTTTGGTACGCTGTTGCTCGACACGCTGCAAAATATCCTGTTGCCTCTGCTGCTGAATATCGGTCTGCTGGCGCTGGCGCTATTTGGCTACAGCACCTTCCGCTTCCAGTCGGGACGTCAGAGCGACGCCGCGGCGGTCCCGGCCGGAACCAGCAATGAGCTGCGCGTATTACGCGCGCTGAATGAAGAGATTGTTTCCGTGCTGCCGCTTGGGGTCTTAGTTCACGATCAGGAAGCAAATCGTACGGTAATGAGCAATAAAATTGCCGACCATCTGCTGCCGCATCTTAACCTGCAGAACATCACCACCATGGCGGATCAGCACCAGGGGGTGATTCAGGCCACCATCAACAATGAACTGTACGAGATCCGCCAGTTCCGCAGCCAGGTGGCTCCCCGCACACAAATCTTCATCATCCGCGATCAGGATCGCGAAGTGCTGGTGAATAAAAAGCTCAAGCAGGCGCAAAGACTGTATGAGAAAAACCAGCAGGGGCGCGCCGCATTTATGCAGAACATTGGCGATGCCTTCAAGCAGCCGTTAAAAACGCTGGCGACCCAGGCGGCGGCGTTAAATACGTCAGAAAGCCACCAGCTTGCCTGTCAGGCCGACTCGCTGGTCAGAATGGTTGATGAGATCCAGCTGGCGAACATGCTGGAGAATGATTTCTGGAAGGGAACCCCCACCCTCTTCTCCATTCAGGATCTGATCGATGAAGTGGTTCCGGAAGTCCTGCCCGTGATTAAGCGCAAAGGGCTGCAGCTGCTGATCAATAACAATCTCCCGGCAAATGATGAACGCCACGGCGATCGTGAAGCACTGCGCCGCATACTGTTGATGATTATTCAGTACGCAGTGACCACCACGCAGATCGGCAAGATCACCCTCGAAGTCAGTACGGAGGAGTCGGCAGAAGACCGCCTGACGTTCCGCATTCTGGACACCGGGGAAGGCGTCACCACGAGTGAAATTGATAATCTGCACTTCCCGTTCCTGAATGACACGCAAAGCGATCGCTACGGCAAGGCCAATGCCCTAACCTTCTGGCTGTGCGATCAGCTGGCGCGTAAGCTCGGGGGCCATCTCAATATCAAGGCCCGTGAATCTCTCGGCACCCGCTATTCTCTGCACGTGAAAATGGCGGCCAATCCGCAGGAAGAAGATGAAGAGCGTCTGCTGGATGATGTCGTGGTGATGGTCGATGTTACGTCGAACGAGATCCGCAATATTGTCGTTCGTCAGTTAGAAAACTGGGGTGCGGCCTGCATCACGCCGGATGAAAGACTTGCAAGTCAAGAATTTGATCTGTTTTTAACTGATAATCCGTCTAATCTTACTGCCTCCGGCTTGCTTTTAAGCGATGATGAGTCAGGCGTGCGGAAAATCGGCCCTGGCCAGCTGCGCGTCAACTTTAATATAAGCAATGCGATGCAGGAAGCTGTACTACAACTAATAGAAGAGCAGCTGGCGCAGGAAGAGATAGCGGAATCACCGTTAGGCGGTAATGAAAATGCCGAGCTTCACGCCAGCGGATACTATTCACTCTTTGTTGATACAGTACCAGATGATGTTAAGCGGTTGTATACTGAGTCCGCTGCGAATGATTTTGCAGCGCTGGCACAGACAGCACACCGGCTTAAAGGGGTGTTTGCCATGCTTAATCTGGTTCCCGGCAAGCAGTTATGTGAAACGCTGGAACATCTAATTCGTGAGAAAGATGCCTCTGGCATTGAAAAATACATCAGCGACATTGACGCCTACGTCAAAAGCTTGCTGTAGCAAGGTAGCCTTATACATGAACAATATGAACGTAATTATTGCCGATGACCATCCGATTGTACTGTTCGGTATTCGCAAATCACTTGAACAGATCGAGTGGGTGAATGTAGTCGGTGAATTTGAAGACTCTACAGCACTGATCAATAACCTCCCAAAGCTTGATGCACACGTGCTCATTACCGATCTCTCCATGCCTGGAGACAAATACGGTGATGGGATCACGCTCATCAAATATATTAAACGTCACTTCCCGGATATCTCGATCATTGTTCTGACCATGAACAACAACCCGGCGATCCTGAGCGCGGTACTGGATCTGGACATCGAAGGGATTGTGCTGAAACAAGGCGCACCGACCGATCTGCCTAAAGCGCTTGCGGCGCTGCAGAAAGGCAAGAAGTTCACGCCTGAAAGCGTTTCTCGTCTGCTGGAAAAAATCAGCGCGGGTGGCTACGGTGACAAACGCCTGTCGCCGAAAGAGAGTGAAGTTCTGCGCCTGTTCGCAGAAGGTTTCCTGGTGACCGAGATTGCCAAGAAGCTGAACCGCAGTATTAAAACCATCAGCAGCCAGAAGAAATCAGCGATGATGAAGCTGGGCGTGGATAACGATATTGCTCTGCTGAACTATCTCTCCTCCGTCACGCTGAGCGCAACCGACAAGGATTGATCTCCGCTGTTTATGCCGGGTGGCGCTCGCGCTTACCCGGCCTACAAAACCCGCAGGCCCGCGCAAGCGCAGTGCCGCCGGGCAATTAAAAAAGGCCCTTCCGGGCCTTTTTTATATCCGCGTTTTTCTCACGCGCTCCGCGTAAATCGACAATGTCTGCTTCAGCACGTCCAGCGTCACCGGTTTCGACAGACAGCTGTCCATGCCTGACTCCAGACAGCGCTGCTTCTCTTCCGCCAGCGCGTTCGCCGTTACGCCCACCACTGGCAACGTCAGGCCAAGCTGTCGGATGCGCTGCGTCAGACGGTAGCCATCCATATTAGGCATGTTGACGTCGCTCAGCACGATATCAATATGATTCTTACTCAGCACGTTCAGCGCATCCACGCCGTCATTGGCGGTTTTGCACTGGTAGCCCAGCGATCCAAGCTGGTCAGCCAGCAGGCGACGGTTTATCGGATGATCATCCACCACCAGAATCATCATATCGTCATTCACCGACGCCAGAGACTCCGGTGACGGCAGTCCGCCCGCGCCGTCGCTCTCTTCCAGTTCCACTTTGTAGATGCGCGCAAGCAGACTCAACAGCTCGTGCGGGGTGGCGACACTGTGTACCCATTCTCCTGGCGCACGCTCAACCGGGATACCGATGTGGCGACGGCAGAAGAGCACTGACCCTCTCCCCTGCCACGGCTGTTCTGGCATCTCGTCGGCGATCAGCACATCGTCCACGTCCGGTGTTTGACCTTCATAGCGGCACACCCTCACGCCGCTGTGGGTAAGCAGTGCCGTCAGATAGTCATTCAGCGAGGCGTTATGCACCGCCAGCCAGCAGCGCTTATCGCTCAGCCCGTCTACCGTGGCTTTTGCCGGATACTGCGCCGAATAGAGCGGAATGCGGATGGTGAACTGGCTGCCCATGCCGGGCTCGGTATCCACGGAGATATCGCCATCCATCATGCTGACGAGCTTCTCACAAATCGCCAGCCCCAGTCCGGTTCCCTGGAAGTTACGCTGCACGCCGGTACCGACCTGGAAGAACGGATCGAACAGACGAACCACCTCCTTCGCCGGGATGCCGACGCCCGTGTCGCGCACGCGAATGCTCAGGTAATCCCCCGCCCGGCAGACGTGCAGCACAATACAGCCGGTATCGGTGAATTTAATGGCGTTGCTGAGCAGGTTAGAGATGACCTGCTGCAGGCGCATCGGATCGCCGTGCAGCGTCAGCGGCACGTCCGGTTCGATAAAGCAGTAGAGCCCCAGCTGTTTACGCACCACCAGCGGGAGATAGTTGGCGCTGATATGGTTCATCACCTCGCGCGGCGAAAACTCGCGCGGCTCGATTTTCAGCTGCTCGGACTCGATTTTAGAGAAGTCGAGAATATCGCTGATGATCTTCAGCAGCAGGCTGGAGGAGTTGTTCATCGCCGTCACCAGCCGGTCGACGCCTTTCGGCAGCTCTTTAGTCTGCAGCAGGTCGAGGTTACCGATGATCCCGTACAGCGGCGTACGCAGCTCGTGGCTGACGGTGGCAAGGAACATGGACTTCGACTGGCTGGCCTGCTCTGCCGCCTGCGCCATCTCCTGCAACGACTCTTCCATCTTCACGCGCGCGGAGACATCCACCAGCACGCAAATCGCCACGTTTTCATTGCGATAACGGGAATGCACAAAGCTGATCTGCAGGTTGGTGTGCGTACTGGTCAACACGTCGACAAAGTTAACCTGCTGACCGCAGATAATTTGCGTCAGCCTCTGCCGGTCTTCGTGCGTCAGCATGTTCAGGTAGTTATGTGCCAGTTCGTTACTCAGGATATTGGTCCCGTCCTGGGTACGCAGAATACAGATCCCCACCGGCGCCGAGGCAACAATCTTGCGGTTAAACTGCTCGTGTTCCTCCAGTCGCTGGGCGTCGCTTTCGGCAGGAATAAAGATTTTCCGCTCATACATGCGCGCCAGCGTAAATAGCGCGCCCCCCGCCAGCAGGTTGAGCAGAATCGCATTCATGATAAGAATGCGTATCCGCTCAAGCACCATATCCACCGGCAGCGAATAGACGATACTGAGCGACGAAGGCGGCAGGCTCTTCTTCAGCACCAGCTCGCGGAAACCTGAGGTATAGCCAAACCACGACCGCTCCTGCATCCAGTGCGGTTCGACGTTTAGACGGTTATCAGGCCCGGCAAGCGAGATCAGTTGATGACCGTTTTCATCCAGAATGGTCACGCCCATGGGCAGGCTGCCCGGGGTGAAGAAGTTTTCCATGCGAATGGTCTGCTCAATCCCCAGCAGCGCCTGCAGGCGATTGCCGAGATAAACCGGCGTCAGGGCGTAGAAATAGCCCACGCCCGGACGCGGGCCCTGGCTCACCCAGAAGATGTTATTGCCGCGCTCGTCCTGCGGTGCATTGCGGTATTTGACAATACGTTCATGCAGGCTTTTCAGCGCATCGTCACGTTCAACGGGCACGTCGCGCAGGCCAAAGTCAGCCATGCAGAGATTCTCGCTGCCAATCAGGAAGACGCGGTTCAGGTCATAGGCGGCGGAGAAATTGTCGCGCCAGTAGCGCATAAACCAGGCGAGCGATTCCAGAGAGCCGCGCCAGGTATTGCTCATGGTGGAGCAATCGGAATCCGGGAACAGCGGCTGGAAGTCCGGGACTTCGGTTTTGTCATCACGCCCGCGAAGCGCAAGGATGCCGTTTTCCGCCGTCAGACGATTTTCGGCAATATACTTCAGCTCCTTCATCACGTCAGACGTCCGCTGAATGTAGCGCTGGGCCTGGTCGGAGCTTAAGTTAAACTCCTGGCGGATCTCCGCTTCTTTCTGGTGCAGGGCGTTAACAATGTAAAACACCGAGAACAGGGCTACCAGCAGCCAAAGCAGGAGCGCCAGCGCCCGAAACAGATAGCGAGAGACTTTCAGCGTAGTACGAAAGGAGACGAGGTATTTCAAGGGGGCGAGGCTCCGCCGTCGGGGTCAAAAGAATGTGGTTAAGGTAGCGGTAAACGCGCCAGGTCGCAACGTTGACTTATCTGCTTGTGCAAAAGAAAAGGGCCGGAATCCGGCCCTTTTTTGCATCAGGAGACATTACTCGTCAGCGTCATCCGCTACGTCATCGTCGGTGTCGGCTTCCGGCGCGATATCCTCATCGCCTTCCGCGACGCTACCGTCGATGGAGTCGAGCTCTTCGTCATCCACCGGCTCAGCAACGCGCTGCAGACCCACCACGTTTTCATCTTCCGCTGTACGGATGAGGATCACGCCCTGGGTATTACGACCCACCACGCTGATCTCAGACACGCGGGTACGCACCAGCGTACCGGCATCGGTGATCATCATGATCTGGTCCGCATCATCCACCTGCACCGCGCCGACAACGGAACCGTTGCGCTCGGTCACCTTGATGGAGATTACGCCCTGCGTGCCGCGAGACTTGGTTGGGTATTCCCCTTCCGCCGTACGTTTACCGTAACCATTCTGCGTCACGGTCAGGATAGCCCCTTCACCGCGCGGAATAATCAGGGAAACAACGCTGTCTTCGCCAGCCAGCTTGATACCACGCACGCCCGTCGCGGTACGGCCCATTGCACGAACGGCGTCTTCTTTGAAGCGCACCACTTTACCGGCAGCAGAGAAGAGCATCACTTCATCGGAACCGGAGGTCAGATCCACGCCAATCAGCTCGTCGCCTTCGTTCAGGTTCACGGCGATAATACCGGCAGAACGCGGACGGCTGAATTCGGTCAGCGCGGTTTTCTTCACGGTACCGCTGGCGGTCGCCATAAAGACGTTCACGCCCTCTTCGTACTCGCGTACCGGCAGGATAGCGGTGATACGTTCGTTCGCTTCCAGCGGCAGCAGGTTAACGATTGGACGACCACGCGCGCCACGGCTTGCTTCCGGCAGCTGATAGACTTTCATCCAGTACAGACGGCCACGGCTGGAGAAGCAGAGGATCGTGTCATGGGTGTTCGCCACCAGCAGGCGGTCAATGAAGTCTTCTTCTTTAATACGTGCTGCAGATTTGCCTTTACCACCACGACGCTGTGCTTCGTAGTCGGTTAACGGCTGATACTTCACGTAGCCCTGGTGAGACAGGGTCACAACAACGTCTTCCTGGTTGATCAGGTCTTCGATGTTGATGTCCGCGCTGTTGGCGGTGATTTCGGTGCGGCGCTCGTCGCCGAACTGATCGCGGACCAGCTCCAGCTCTTCGCGGATCACTTCCATCAGGCGCTCTGCGCTGCCCAGAATATGAAGCAGCTCAGCAATCTGTTCCAGCAGCTCTTTGTATTCGTCGAGCAGTTTTTCATGCTCAAGGCCGGTCAGTTTCTGCAGACGCAGATCCAGAATCGCCTGGGCCTGCTGTTCAGTCAGGTAGTACTGACCGTCACGCACGCCGAATTCAGGTTCCAGCCACTCAGGACGCGCCGCGTCATCGCCCGCACGTTCCAGCATCGCGGCGACGTTGCCCAGATCCCACGGACGGGAAATCAGCGCAGTTTTCGCTTCCGCCGGGGTTGGCGCACGACGGATCAGTTCGATGATCGGGTCGATGTTGGCCAGCGCAACCGCCAGCGCTTCAAGGATGTGCGCACGGTCGCGCGCTTTGCGCAGTTCGAAGATGGTACGACGGGTCACCACTTCACGGCGGTGACGGACGAACGCGCTCAGGATCTCTTTCAGGTTCATGATCTTCGGCTGACCATGGTGCAGTGCAACCATGTTGATACCGAAGGAGACCTGAAGCTGCGTCTGGGAGTACAGGTTGTTCAGGACAACCTCACCCACTGCATCGCGTTTGATCTCAATCACGATGCGCATACCGTCTTTGTCAGACTCGTCACGCAGCGCGCTGATGCCTTCAACACGTTTTTCTTTTACCAGCTCGGCGATTTTTTCAATCAGACGCGCTTTGTTCACCTGATACGGGATCTCGTGAACAATGATGGTTTCACGGCCGGTTTTGGCGTCCGCTTCCACTTCGGCGCGGGCACGGATGTAAATCTTGCCGCGGCCGGTACGGTACGCTTCTTCAATACCGCGACGACCGTTGATGATCGCCGCCGTCGGGAAGTCCGGGCCCGGAATGTGTGTCATCAGCCCTTCAATGCTGATGTCTTCATCATCGATATAGGCCAGACAGCCGTTGATCACCTCAGTGATATTGTGCGGCGGAATGTTGGTTGCCATACCGACCGCGATGCCGGACGAACCGTTCACTAACAGGTTCGGGATCTTGGTGGGCATCACATCTGGGATGCGCTCGGTGCCGTCGTAGTTATCGACGAAATCAACGGTCTCTTTTTCCAGGTCGGCCATCAGCTCATGAGCGATTTTCGACATACGGATTTCCGTATAACGCATCGCTGCAGCGGAGTCGCCGTCGACTGAACCAAAGTTACCCTGGCCATCTACCAGCATGTAGCGCAAGGAGAATGGCTGCGCCATACGAACGATGGTGTCATAAACGGCGGTATCACCATGCGGGTGATATTTACCGATGACGTCACCGACGACGCGGGCAGATTTTTTATAGGCTTTATTCCAGTCATTGCCCAATACGTTCATGGCGTATAGTACGCGACGGTGTACCGGCTTCAGGCCATCGCGGACGTCCGGCAGCGCACGGCCAACAATGACCGACATCGCATAGTCCAGATAGGAGCTCTTCAGCTCTTCCTCGATGTTAACCGGTGTAATTTCTCTCGCAAGGTCGCTCATCTAACCGCTATCCCTCTACTGTATCCCGGATTCAAAGGTCGCAAATTATAACACAGCCGAGGTGATTGAGGTAAACCTATACGCTTTATTCACAGGGATTGCCTGATATACTCATTCGTCTTGCTAAATAAGGAGTAAAAGCGCCCATGAATGCCGAAAAATCCCCGGTGGCTCACAACGTTGACCACGAAGAGATTGCCAAATTTGAAGCGGTGGCGTCCCGCTGGTGGGATCTCGAAGGTGAGTTCAAACCGCTGCACCGTATTAACCCGCTGCGTCTGGGCTATATTGCGGAGCGTTCCGGCGGTCTGTTCGGTAAAAAAGTGCTCGATGTCGGCTGCGGCGGCGGTATCCTGGCGGAAAGCATGGCGCGCGAAGGGGCGAACGTCACGGGCCTGGATATGGGTTTTGAACCGCTGCAGGTTGCCCGTCTTCACGCGCTGGAGTCTGGCATACAGGTAGACTACGTGCAGGAAACCGTGGAAGAACACGCGGCAAAACATGCCCATCAGTACGATGTGGTGACCTGCATGGAGATGCTGGAGCACGTTCCCGATCCGCAATCCGTGGTGCACGCCTGTGCAAAACTGGTGAAACCGGGCGGCCAGGTCTTCTTCTCAACCCTCAACCGCAACGCTAAAGCCTGGCTGATGGCCGTCGTCGGCGCGGAGTATGTGCTGCGCATGGTGCCGAAAGGCACGCATGACGTGAAGAAATTCATCAAGCCGGCGGAGCTGTTAAGCTGGGTTGACCAGACGTGGCTCAAGGAGCAGCACATCACCGGCCTGCACTACAATCCGCTGACCAATAAATTCAAACTCGCACCGGGCGTTGATGTTAACTATATGTTGCACACAACCGCCAAAAACGACTAACGTCATTCGTTATTCTTATAAAGATTGCGCGACATCATGTTGCGCAATTCTGACCTCCCGTTGAAGAAATCAGCACTCGATCAAATTTTGAATTTTTTTTCTTAATTATTGACATGTCTTCCAGGCCTTACGGTACGAGGACTTAGCCTTTTTTACCCTTTCACAACCTCAATTTAACGTCAAAATCAACCCTTGTGCTGAAAAGATTCGATACTAGAATACTCACCATATAGCGTTTTTCTTATCGCAAACCCCCTATATGTAGTATTTATCCACAGAGTTAGTCACAAGACGGTTCTGTGGATAAGCGGGGGATATTTTTTATTTCACGGACAGGTAAAACCCACATGAATCAGAGTCTGCTGGTGACAAAGCGCGACGGTACTACCGAGCGTATCAATCTGGACAAAATCCATCGAGTTCTCGACTGGGCAGCAGAAGGACTGAACAACGTATCTATCTCCCAGGTTGAACTGCGTTCTCATATTCAGTTCTACGACGGCATCAAAACGTCTGATATCCACGAAACCATCATCAAAGCGGCGGCAGACCTCATCTCCCGCGAAGCACCGGATTATCAGTACCTGGCTGCACGTCTGGCGATTTTCCACCTGCGTAAAAAAGCCTACGGCCAGTTTGAGCCGCCGAAGCTTTACGATCACGTGGTGAAAATGGTTGAGCTGGGCAAATACGACACGCATCTGCTGGAAGACTATACGGAAGAAGAGTTCGAGCAGATGAACGGGTTTATCGATCACTGGCGCGACATGAACTTCTCCTACGCGGCGGTGAAGCAGCTCGAAGGCAAATACCTGGTTCAGAACCGTGTAACCGGTGAGATCTACGAAAGCGCCCAGTTCCTCTACATTCTGGTGGCCGCCTGCCTGTTCTCAAACTACCCGCGTGATACCCGTCTGGATTACGTGAAGCGTTTCTACGATGCGGTATCGACGTTCAAGATTTCTCTGCCGACGCCAATCATGTCTGGCGTGCGCACCCCTACCCGCCAGTTCAGCTCCTGCGTGCTGATCGAGTGCGGTGACAGCCTGGATTCCATCAACGCCACCTCCAGCGCCATTGTGAAATACGTTTCCCAGCGCGCCGGTATCGGCATCAACGCCGGCCGCATTCGTGCGCTGGGCAGCCCGATTCGCGGCGGTGAAGCGTTCCACACCGGCTGTATCCCGTTCTATAAGCACTTCCAGACGGCAGTAAAATCCTGCTCTCAGGGCGGCGTGCGCGGCGGTGCTGCGACCCTGTTCTACCCAATGTGGCACCTGGAAGTGGAAAGCCTGCTGGTTCTGAAAAACAACCGTGGTGTCGAAGGCAACCGCGTACGTCACATGGACTACGGCGTGCAGATCAACAAGCTGATGTACACCCGTCTGCTGAAGGGCGAAGACATTACCCTGTTCAGCCCGTCCGACGTCCCGGGCCTGTATGACGCGTTCTTCGCCGATCAGGACGAGTTCGAGCGTCTGTACACCAAATACGAAAAAGACGACAGCATCCGCAAGCAGCGCGTGAAGGCGGTCGATCTGTTCTCCCTGATGATGCAGGAACGTGCCTCTACCGGCCGTATCTACATCCAGAACGTTGACCACTGCAACACCCACAGCCCGTTTGATCCGGTCGTTGCGCCAGTGCGCCAGTCTAACCTGTGCCTGGAGATCGCCCTGCCGACCAAACCGCTGGAAGACGTGAACGACGAAAACGGTGAAATTGCGCTGTGTACGCTGTCCGCATTTAACCTGGGCGCAATTAAGAGCCTGGACGAGCTGGAAGAGCTGGCCGTGCTGGCAGTTCGTGCCCTCGACGCTCTGCTGGACTACCAGGATTACCCAATCCCGGCAGCGAAACGCGGTGCGATGGGCCGTCGTACCCTGGGTATCGGCGTGATCAACTTCGCCTACTGGCTGGCGAAAAACGGCAAGCGTTACTCCGACGGCAGCGCTAACAACCTGACGCACCAGACGTTTGAAGCCATTCAGTACTACCTGATGAAAGCCTCTAACGAGCTGGCGAAAGAGCAAGGCGCGTGCCCGTGGTTCAACGAAACCACCTACGCGAAAGGCATTCTGCCGATCGACACCTACAAGAAAGACCTGGATGCGATCGTCAGCGAGCCGCTGCATCTCGACTGGGAAGGCCTGCGCGAGTCCATTAAAACGCACGGCCTGCGTAACTCCACGCTCTCTGCCCTGATGCCGTCTGAGACCTCTTCGCAGATCTCTAACGCCACCAACGGCATTGAGCCACCGCGCGGCCACGTCAGCATCAAAGCCTCGAAAGACGGCGTGCTGCGTCAGGTGGTGCCGGATTACGAGACGCTGGGTGACAACTACGAGCTGCTGTGGGAAATGCCAAACAACGACGGTTACCTGCAGCTGGTAGGGATCATGCAGAAGTTTATCGACCAGTCGATCTCTGCCAATACCAACTATGACCCGACGCGCTTCCCGTCAGGCAAGGTTCCGATGCAGCAACTGCTGAAAGACCTGCTCACCGCCTACAAATTTGGCGTGAAAACGCTGTACTATCACAACACCCGTGATGGTGCGGAAGACGCGCAGGACGACCTGGTTCCGTCAATTCAGGACGATGGCTGCGAAAGCGGCGCATGTAAGATCTAAGCACTTCGCCGGGTGGCGCTACGCTTACCCGGCCTACGGTTTTGTAGGCCCGGCAAACGCAGTGCCGCCGGGCAATAAAATCTCAACAGGACTCACCGCAATGGCATATACCACCTTTTCACAGACGAAAAACGACCAGCTCAAAGAGCCGATGTTCTTCGGCCAGCCGGTCAACGTGGCACGCTACGATCAGCAAAAATATGACATCTTCGAAAAGCTGATTGAAAAGCAACTCTCCTTCTTCTGGCGTCCGGAAGAAGTGGACGTCTCCCGCGACCGTATTGACTACCAGTCGCTGCCGGATCACGAAAAACATATCTTCATCAGCAACCTGAAGTACCAGACGCTGCTGGACTCCATTCAGGGCCGTAGCCCGAACGTGGCGCTGCTGCCGCTGATCTCGATTCCAGAGCTGGAAACCTGGGTGGAAACCTGGGCGTTCTCCGAGACGATCCACTCCCGCTCTTATACCCACATTATCCGCAACATCGTGAACGATCCGGCGGTGGTGTTTGACGATATCGTCACCAACGAGCAGATCCAGAAGCGCGCGGAAGGCATTGCTCATTACTACGACGAGCTGATCGAGATGACCAGCTACTGGCATCTGCTGGGTGAAGGCACCCACCACGTGGACGGCAAAACCATCACCGTAAACCTGCGTGCGCTGAAAAAGCAGCTGTACCTGTGCCTGATGAGCGTCAACGCGCTGGAAGCGATCCGCTTCTACGTGAGCTTCGCCTGCTCCTTCGCCTTTGCCGAGCGCAAGCTGATGGAAGGCAACGCCAAGATCATCCGTCTGATTGCCCGTGATGAAGCCCTGCACCTGACCGGTACCCAGCACATGCTGAACCTGCTGCGCAGCGGCACGGACGATCCTGAGATGGCGGCAATCGCCGAAGAGTGCAAGCAGGAGTGCTACGACCTGTTCGTGCTGGCGGCCCAGCAGGAGAAAGAGTGGGCAGACTACCTGTTCCGTGACGGCTCCATGATTGGCCTGAACAAAGACATCCTGTGCCAGTACGTGGAGTACATCACCAACATCCGCATGCAGGCTGTCGGTCTCGACCTGCCGTTCCAGACGCGCTCTAACCCTATCCCGTGGATCAACACCTGGCTGGTGTCCGATAACGTGCAGGTCGCGCCGCAGGAAGTGGAAGTGAGTTCTTATCTGGTCGGTCAGATTGATTCTGAAGTCAACACCGACGACCTGAGCGATTTCCAGCTCTGATGACGCGCGTCACGCTGAGCCTTTCGGGTACAGAAGTGCTGTGCCAGGAAGAGCACCCTTCCCTGCTGGTGGCGCTTGAAGCGCATCAGGTGGAGGTCGAGTACCAGTGTCGTGAAGGCTATTGCGGCTCCTGCCGCTGCCGTCTGGTCGCCGGCCAGGTGGACTGGCTGACCGAACCGCTGGCCTTTATCAACGAAGGGGAAATTTTGCCCTGCTGCTGCCGGGCAAAAGGCGATATCGAGATCGAGATGTGAATGTGTCGGGTGGCGCTTCGCTTACCCGACCTACAAAACCGCAGTTCGTAGGCCGGGTAAGGCGCAGCCGCCCCCCGGCAATTTCAGCGTTAATCCTTCAAAAAGCTCACCGCTTTATCCGGGAAATCCGTAAACAGTCCGTCCACGCCCGCCTGCTTATACAACACCTCATAAAGCTGATTCACATCCGAGGCATACGGCGGCAGTTGGTCTGCACGCACGGTGTACGGATGCACCTGCATCTTGCTGGCATGCGCCTCTTTCACCATCGCCGTCAGCTTCACGTGGCCCGGCGTTGAGCCTTCCGCTACCAGCATATGGTAATCCGGCCCAATGCCGTCGGCGTACTGTGCAATCTGCTTCATCGCGCCCGGCTTAAACATCCAGTCGTAGTTGTAGTTCACCCACGTCCCGTCCGGCTGTTTCTCCTGGGTTTCATTCCAGTCAGTGTAGGCAATCAGCTGCACCAGGTTGAGGTTCATGCCCATCTTCGGCTCCAGCTCGGTTTTGATGCGCTTCAGCTCGGCGGCATCAAAACACTGCAGGTAGACCTTGTCCTTCTTGCTGGTGTAGCCGTACTGTTTCAGCACCTCCAGCGTCTTCGCGGCAATGTCCTTCCCTTCCTGATGGTGGAACCACGGCGCTTTGATTTCCGGATAGATGCCGATGTTTTTACCGGTTGAGTGGTTCAGCCCCTGAACAAACTCAATCTCTTCCTGGAAGGTATGGATCCGGAAGTCAGATTTGCCCATCGGGAAACGTCCCGGATAGACCTGCACCTTCTTGCCGTTTTCAATCTCGAAGCCTTCGGTAAACTTCAGAGAGCGGATCTCCGCCAGCGTGAAGTCAATGGCGTAGAAGCGGCCATCTTTGCGGGCGCGGTCCGGGAAGCGCTCCGCCACGTCCGTCACGCGGTCAAGATAGTGATCGTGCAGGACGACCAGCTGGTCGTCCTTCGTCATCACCAGATCCTGCTCCAGGTAATCCGCACCCTGCGCATAGGCCATCGCTTTCGCCGGCAGCGTATGCTCCGGCAGATAGCCGCTCGCGCCGCGGTGGGCAATAACGATTTTATCCGCCGCCAGCGCGGACCCGGTCATCAGGCCCGCCATCAGCAGGCCTGTCGCTAACTGAGTTAATTTCATCGCAAAGCTCCTTATTGACGACGTGCCAGCACTTCAGCGTGGTGACGTTTTTCCCCGATCATCACAACAATCAGCAGCAGTACCGCCAGCACGCTACCGCCGATCATCACCATAAAGCCGCCGTCCCAGCCGAAGAAGTCAACGGTGTAGCCCACAATGGCGCTCGCCGCGACCGAACCGCCGAGGTAGCCGAACAGGCCGGTAAAGCCCGCCGCCGTGCCCGCCGCTTTTTTCGGCGCCAGCTCCAGGGCATGCAGACCGATCAGCATCACCGGACCGTAAATCAGGAAGCCGATGACGATCATGCAGGCCATATCTACTGATGGGTTGCCCGGCGGGTTAAGCCAGTAAACGACCGTCGCGATGGTCACCAGCGTCATAAAGAACACGCCCGTCGCACCGCGGTTACCTTTAAATACTTTGTCCGACATCCAGCCGCAAAGCAGCGTGCCCGGGATCCCGGCATATTCATACAGGAAATAGGCCCAGGAGGATTTATCCAGCGCGAAGTGCTTCACCTCTTTCAGGTAGGTTGGCGACCAGTCGAGGATGCCGTAGCGCAGCAGGTAAACGAACACGTTCGCGACCGCGATGTACCACAGCAGCTTGTTCGGCAGCACGTACTTCATGAAGATCTGTTTTGCGGTCAGCTCTTCTTCATGTTCCTTGCTGTAATCATCCGGATAGTCGTTTTTGTACTCTTCAATCGGCGGCAGACCGCAGGACTGCGGCGTATCGCGCATCAGGGCGAAGGCAATAATCGCCACCAGAATGGCGCCAAAGGCAGGCATGTAGAGCGCCGCGTGCCAGTCGTTGAACCAGGCCATCCCCAGCAGGAACAGCAGAGGCGGAATACCGCCGCCCACGTTATGGGCGCAGTTCCACACCGACACGATGCCACCGCGCTCTTTCTGCGACCACCAGTGCACCATGGTACGCCCGCACGGTGGCCACCCCATCCCCTGGAACCAGCCGCAGAGGAACAGCAGCACGAACATGATGGCAATGCTGGAGGTTGCCCACGGCACAAAGCCCATGAACAGCATGACCGCGGCCGCCAGGATCAGACCGGCGGGCAGGAACACGCGCGGATTCGAGCGATCCGACACGGAGCCCATGATGAATTTGGAAAAACCGTAGGCGATAGAGATCCCCGACAGCGCGAACCCCAGATCGCCGCGGGAAAAGCCCTGCTCCACCAGATACGGCATAGCGAGCGCGAAGTTTTTACGTACAAGGTAGTACGCCGCGTACCCGAAGAAGATCCCCAGGAAGATTTGCCAACGCAGGCGGCGATAGAGCGGATCTATTTCTGCCTCTGGCAGACGCGCCCTGTGGGGCGCAGGTTTGAAGATACTGAGCATAACAGCCTCCGTGGCCTTGAAATGAATGAGCAGGTGGCTCGCACCTGAATTCCAGAGGCGGGGATGTTAAGAAATCACGGTGATTGTTACTGTGAATCAACGCACAGATTGTTACAGAAATATGACAGAATGCGCAAAAAAGCGCATGAAATCACGTTTCACTTTCGAATTCCGCGCGTTTATGTTCGAAATCAAACAAACCACAAAATTAATATGGCTAAATGATAAAAAACGAACATAGAGGGTAAACAATGACCAGTCACGATCCTCGTTATAGCGATGTGATAATCATTGGTGGTGGCGCAACCGGCGCCGGGATCGCGCGCGATTGCGCCCTTCGCGGCTTAAGCGTCACGCTTCTGGAACGCCATGATATCGCCACGGGCGCAACCGGGCGTAACCACGGCCTGCTGCACAGCGGCGCCCGGTATGCGGTCACCGACGCGGAATCCGCACGCGAATGTATTGCTGAAAACCAGATCCTCAAGCGTATCGCCCGACACTGCATTGAGCCGACCGACGGCCTCTTTATTACCCTTCCTGAAGATGACCTCGCCTTTCAGGACACCTTTATTACCGCCTGCAGCGCCGCGGGCATTCAGGCTGAAGCCATGGATCCGGCGCTGGCGCGGCGGCTGGAACCGTCGGTTAACCCGGCGCTTATCGGCGCGGTGAAAGTCCCTGACGGCACCGTCGATCCGTTCCGCCTGACCGCCGCCAACATGCTGGACGCCCGGGAGCATGGCGCACATATCCTCACCGGGCACGAAGTGACCGGCCTTATCCGCGAAGGCCACCGCATCTGCGGCGTGCGGCTTTTTAATGCGCAATACAATGAGCACAGCGAGCTGTATGCCACCGTGGTGGTCAACGCGGCGGGGATCTGGGGGCAACGGATTGCGGAATACGCTGACCTGTCGGTGCGCATGTTCCCGGCGAAAGGCTCGCTGCTGATCCTCGACCACCGCATTAATAACCACGTGATCAACCGCTGCCGCAAACCGTCTGACGCCGATATCCTCGTGCCGGGAGATACCATTTCGTTAATCGGGACGACCTCAACCCACGTGGACTACAGCGAAATTGACTACAACCGCGTCACCGCTGAAGAGGTGGATATCCTGCTGCGCGAAGGGGATAAACTGGTGCCGGTGATGGCGCAGACGCGCATTCTGCGCGCCTACGCGGGCGTGCGTCCGCTGGTCGCCAGCGACAACGATCCGAGCGGACGTAACGTCAGCCGGGGCATCGTGCTGCTCGATCACGCCGCGCGCGACGGCATGGACGGGTTTATCACCATCACCGGCGGCAAGCTGATGACCTATCGCCTGATGGCCGAGTGGGCAACCGATGCCGTCTGCCGCAAGCTGGGGAATACCAGGCCGTGCGTGACGGCAGAGCAGCCGCTGCCGGGATCGCGCCAGTCCACCGAAAAAACGCTGCAAAAAATCATCTCTCTGCCTGCGCCGCTGCGCGGGTCCGCGGTGTACCGCCACGGCGACAGAACGCCACCGTGGCTCGGTGAAGGACGAGTAAGCCGCAGCCTGGTGTGCGAGTGCGAAGCCGTCACCGCCGGTGAGGTGCAGTACGCGGTGGAGAACCTGACGGTCACCAGCCTGCTCGATCTTCGTCGCCGCACCCGCGTCGGAATGGGCACCTGCCAGGGCGAGCTGTGCGCCTGTCGCGCCGCCGGGCTGTTGCAGCGCTTTCACACCACCACCGCTACCCAGTCGCTCGATCAGCTCAGCGCGTTTTTAAACGAGCGCTGGAAAGGTATTCAGCCTGTCGCCTGGGGCGATGCCCTGCGTGAAAGTGAATTTACCCGCTGGGTCTACCAGGGGCTTTGCGGTCTTGAGAAGGAGCAACACGATGAAATTTGATACCGTGATTGTCGGCGGTGGGCTGGCGGGCCTGCTCTGCGGCATTAAGCTCACGAAGCAGGGGCTGCGCTGCGCCATTATCACCCGGGGGCAGAGCGCCCTGCACTTCTCGTCGGGCTCGCTGGATCTGGTGGACGAAGCGTACCGCGATAAACTGCCACCCGAACACCCGTATCACCTGATTGGCGCGCAGCATATTGACCGCTTTGCGCTGGAGACCGAAGCGCTGCTGGCGGACTGCGGCGCACGTCTGCAGGGTAGCGCCCGGCTCAATCACCAGCGCGTCACGCCGCTCGGCACCCTGCGTTCCGCGTGGCTCAGCCCGGAGGAGGTGCCCGTTGCCCCCATTCGCGCGGAACGCGTGCGGGTGGTAGGGATTAGCGGCTTTCTGGATTTCCAGCCCCATCTCGCGGCGGCGTCGCTCTGTCGCCAGGGCGTTAACGCCGAAACGGCAGAGATAGAACTGCCTGAGCTTGATGTCCTGCGCGATAACCCGAGCGAGTTTCGCGCGGTGAATATCGCCCGTTTTCTGGATAATGAAGAGAAATGGCCGTTGCTGTATGACGCCCTCAGGCCGCTTAGCGACAACTGTGACGCCCTGCTGATGCCCGCCTGCTTCGGTTTACGCGACAACCGGCTCTGGCGCTGGCTCTCGGATCGTCTGCCCTGCTCGCTCGGCCTGCTGCCAACGCTGCCCCCGTCTGTCCCCGGCATCCGCCTGCACACCCAGCTCCAGCGCCAGTTTGTTGCCCAGGGCGGCGTGTGGATGGCGGGGGATGAGGTGAAGAAAATTACCCTGGTGGACGGCGCGGTAAGCGAAATCTGGACGCGAAACCACGAGGATATTCCGCTTCGCGCCCGCTATACGGTGCTGGCAAGCGGCAGTTTCTTCAGCAACGGGCTGCTGAGCAGCCGGGAAGGCATTCGGGAAGCTATTATGGGCCTGGATGTTCGCCAGCGAGCCTCCCGCGCGGACTGGTATCAGAGTGATTTCTTCTCGCCGCAGCCCTGGCAGCAGTTCGGCGTGATTGTCGATAACCACCTGCATCCTCAGCTTTCCGGTAAGCCCGTCAGTACTCTTTTTGCCATCGGTTCGCTGCTGGGCGGATACGATCCCATCGCCCAGGGATGCGGTGGCTGCGTCTGCGCCGTCACGGCGCTGTATGTGGCAGAGCAGATTAGCCAGCGCACGGAGGCTGAACAATGAACGACACCCGTTTTGAAAGCTGCATCAAATGCACGGTGTGTACCACCGTCTGCCCGGTCAGCGGCGTGAACCCACGCTATCCCGGGCCTAAACAGGCCGGACCGGACGGCGAGCGCCTGCGCCTGAAGGACGGCAAATTGTACGATGAGGCGCTGAAATACTGCATCAACTGCAAACGCTGCGAAGTCGCCTGCCCGTCGGATGTGAAAATCGGCGATATTATCCAGCGCGCCCGGGCGCGCTACAGTACGCAAAAGCCGTCGCTGCGGGACGCGATTCTGAGCCACACCGATCTGATGGGCAGCGTCTCTACGCCGTTTGCCCCGCTGGTGAATGCCGCGACCTCTCTCAAACCGGTGCGCCAGCTGCTGGATGCCACGCTGAAGATAGACCATCACCGCAGCCTGCCGAAATATTCTCACGGCACCTTCCGCCGCTGGTATAAATCCGTGGCGGCGGAGCAGGCGCAGTACGCCGAGCAGGTGGCCTTTTTCCACGGCTGCTATGTGAACTACAACCATCCGCAGCTGGGTAAAGATCTGCTGAAGGTGCTGAACGCCATGGGAACCGGCGTACAGCTGCTTAGCAAGGAGAAGTGCTGCGGCGTGCCGCTGATTGCTAACGGGTTTACCGATAAAGCGCGCAGTCAGGCTCAAAGCAATGTCACCTCCCTGCGTGAAGCCATCGTCGACAAGGGCATACCGGTGCTGGCGACCTCGTCCACCTGTACCTTCACCCTACGCGATGAGTATCCGCATCTGCTGGACGTGGACAACACCGGCCTGCGAGAGCACATCGAGCTGGCAACGCGCTTCCTGTGGCGCAAGCTGGACAGCGGGCAGACGTTGCCGCTGGGGAAATTGCCGCTGAAAGTGGTGTACCACACGCCGTGTCATATGGAGAAGATGGGCTGGTCGCTCTATACGCTGGAGCTGCTGCGGTTAATCCCGGGGCTGGAGCTGACGGTGCTGGACTCGCGCTGCTGCGGGATTGCGGGAACCTACGGCTTTAAGCGTGAAAACTACGAAACGTCGCAGGCGATCGGCGCTCCGCTGTTCCGTCAAATTGAGGAGAGCGGCGCGGATATCGTGGTGACGGACTGCGAAACCTGCAAGTGGCAGATTGAGATGTCCACCAGCAAGCGCTGCGAGCATCCGATTACGCTGCTGGCAAAGGCGCTCGGGTGAACATGGCCGGGGCGAAAGGCCCCGGCACAGGCGTTACTCCACGAACAGCGACTCAACCACGTTAATCCAGCCGTGCTCGCTGGCCAACTCTTTGCCATTCAGCCAGCGGCGCAGCATGTTCAGCGCCATCATAGCGCACACCTCCTGACGCACCGCCAGGCTGTGGCGGGTAATGCTCATTTTTACCCGCAGGGCGTGGGTGCCCTCGGGCGTCGCCAGCGCGAAGTTGAGATGTTCTTCATCCAGCCCGCCGACAAACAGCGCCAGACCGGCAAAATGCTTCACCCTTCTCTCGGACGCCCAGCGGGCGGTCTGCGCCAGGGTCTCCTGCTGGAACGGCACCACTTCGCTCGCCAGCAGCGGCGCGTTGACGCGCGACAGCTGAAGTGCCAGCAGGCCACCGGTGAACTGCTCGCTTAAGGTCACGCTCAGTTGACGCGCCTGCAGCTGCTTCGCAATCTGCGCGGGCAACCCTTCCGTACCTTCAAAGATCAGGCTTTCGCCCGCCACGCGCTGCACCTCGGGCCACAACGCCAGCATCGCCTCTTTCTGTTCGGCCGGGCCTGTCAGCTTAAGTTCAATGATCGGCATGGAGGAGCGATAGCCCATGGACACGCCCGGCGGCAGAGGAAGGTGATCGAGGCTCTGGGCCAGATCGCTTTCCGAGCGGCCAAAGGTGGTCAGACGCAGGCACAGCGGCGGTTCCGGCAGGGTAAAACGATCGCGAAGGCGCGGCAGGATCTGCTGCTCGACCATCACTTTAAATTCTGAGGGCACGCCCGGCGTGAAGAACATCAGACAGCGGTTCAGGTGCATGGCAAACCCACACGCGGTACCGACCGGGTTATCGACCAGTTCAGCACTGGCGGGAATTTCAGCCTGTTTGCGGTTGCTGGGGGCCATGACGCGGCCACGTTCGGAGAAAAAACGCGCCATCTGCGAGAGCCACGCCTCATGCAGCACCAGCCCTTCGCCTTTTGCGGTCGCGGCGGCCAGGGCACTGAGATCGTCACTGGTGGGGCCGAGCCCGCCGTTCACAATCAGCACGTCGCACTGTTCACTGCGCTCGCGCAGAACAGCGACCAGTGACTCAAGATTGTCGCCCACCGTATTGCGGCGCGTTAACGGTAATCCTTGCTCAAAGAAAAGATCGGCCAGCCAGGCAGCATTGGTATCAATAATTTGTCCATGCAGCACTTCGTCGCCGGTGGATAACATCTCCACGTTAATCATTGTGTTCTCCCGCTTATTTGGTCAAAACACTATAGCGCAAACGCGGGGTGGAGCAGAGAGAAACTGGCGCGACAGCATGCCGCGCCGGAGAGATTAGAAGCCTGCGCTGACGCCCACGTACGGACCGTCGGCCAGCGCGTTATCGCGGTTGCCGTCTTTGCCGGCCAGGTTCAGATAGCGATAGCCTGCTTCGATGGTGATTGGACGCATGATGGTCCAGCGTGCGCCAGCGTTGGCCTCTTCATAGCTGTCGATACCGCTTGAGAGGGAATCTGGAGAGTAGTAGAACTCACCAAACAGCCCGAAGCTGTCGCCAATTTTCCACTGCAGACCGCCGCCCACTGCCGCCGCATACCCTTCATCACCATCATTTGGGTTGGTATAGATACCTTTACCGCCGACGGTCGCCAGGAACGGGCCAAGAGGAACGTTGAGACCCAGGCCGAGGCTGGCCGCGTCGCCGTCGTCATCGTTATGCGTCCAGCCGCCGGTCATCGCCAGACCGGATGTCTCGGTACCCATGCCAAAGCCCAGGTGGGTATAATCCTGACCCGCCGAGCCGTTAATGCTAATGGCGTTCGCCGCCGCAGATACAACCATCAGGCCGAAGCCCAGTAATGCCACTTTTTTCATTGTCGTGATCCCGCACAATTTTTATAGAGAAGTCCCAAAACCGCGAGATTTTAACCTGGGTCTTTCGGGGATCAAGCACTCTGCGTGCGGCCGGTCAGTAGATTGTAACTATTTGAAACGGCTATTATCCCTTCAGCGCTGCGTTAACCCACTCCTGCAGCGCGCGGCGCGAAACTTTAATGCCGCCATTTTTGAGTTCAGTCGGCAGCAGCAGCCAGCGGACGGGTTGCTCAAAACGCGCCACCTTGTCCCTCACCCAGTCGGGTAAGCAGGTGATATCCGTTCCCGGCTCGCACTCCACGACCGCCACCGGGCGTTGCCCGAATTCAGCGTCGTCCAGCGGAACGACAAACACCTGGTTAACCTGCGGGTGCGTGGCGATAACGCGCTCCAGCGATTCCGGCTGGATCCCTTCTCCACCGCTAAAAAAGAGGTTGTCCATGCGGCCAAGGATCGTCAGACGGCCGTCATGCCATTCGCCGCGATCGCGTGTGGCGAACCAACCCTGCGCGTTGGTCAGCGGAATCAGTTCGCCATCCCGCCAGTAGCCTGAGGCCATGCTTTGCGCCCTGATCCAGACTTCACCGTTAACGACCTGCACCTCTCTGCCCGGCAGCGCACAGCCCACGTCCGGCTCGCCGTCCGCCTCTTTCGCACAGACGGTAGAGGCAAACTCGGTCAGACCGTAACCGCAGAAGGTGCGTATATCCTGCTCTCGCGCCTGTTCGGTCAATTCAACAGGGATGGCCGCCCCGCCCAGCAGCACCGCTTTCAGTGCGACAGGCTGGTGGGCATTCAGCAAACGCCAGAGCTGGGTTGGCACCAGTGAGGCGTGGGTGCAGCCGCACAGCGCCTGCTCCAGAGGCTGTTTCTCGCGTACGGTTAACCGCGCGCCGGCCTGCAGCCAGCGCCATAAAATCCCCTGGCCGGAAACGTGAAACAGCGGCAGCGAAAGCAGCCAGTCGTCGTCTTCACCGTAGGGCATCAGCGACAAAACGCCGCGCGCGCTGGCAAGATGAGCCTCGCAGGTATGGACCGCCGCTTTCGGCAGCCCGGTGGAGCCGGAGGTCAGCGTCATGGAGGCCAGCCGCGCCGGTTGCCACGCAGCGCAATACGCATCGGCTGTCTCGCGCATGCACAGGGGAGGAAGAGCGTCGTAGCTGCCGTCCAGCACCAGCGCAAAGCGCAGCGTCATCTGCGGGAGCAGCACGTCCAGCAGCGGGCGCGGCAGCTGCGGATTAGCGGGAAGAATACGCGCCCCGCACTGGAGCAGCGCCAGCCACGCCAGCAGGGTTTGCGGATGATTATGGGCCTGCAGCAGCACGCCGCAGCCCTCCTCCACGCCCTGCCGGTGAAAGCCTGCCGCAAGGCTGTCGATGCGCGCGCACAGCTGTTGCCAGCTGAGCACCTCGTCGTTCAGCCTCAGGGCCGGTTTATCGGCAAACAGCGCGCACCAGTGTCGCCACGGCCAGTCGGTAAAACTCATCGCAACGGCTCCAGCGCCTCGGAGCCCAGGCACGGCAGCACGCTGTCCGGCCACGGGCGGAGAAGCTGAGCCTGCATCAGGTTCAGCGTATCGAGGCCAGGAACCGTATCCGGCGTTAGCCAGGCGGCCATGCGCGCCAGCTGGGTTAGCCCAAGGCTGGACTCAATCGACGAGCTGATCACCGCCGTCAGCCCTAAGGCATGCGCCGCCGCGACCTGCTCGCGCACTTTCGCCAGGCTGCCGGTCAGCGTCGGTTTAATCACCACTGCGCTGACGCCGGGCTCTGCAGCAAATTCAAAATCGGCCTCGCGCAGGCTTTCATCCCAGGCGATGGCAATCCCCGTTTCGCGGGCGAACGCACGCGAATCCTCGCGGGTTTTGCACGGCTCTTCGAGGAAGGCAATGCGGCTCCGGTACGCCGGATTGACGTACTTTGCAAACTGCTGCGCCTTAAGCGGCGTCCAGGCGCGGTTGGCGTCCAGACGCAGATGCAGATCGGGGATCGCCTCCAGCAGCAGGTTGGCGACCATGCCGTCACGCACCGCTTCATACAGCCCGACTTTGATTTTCGCCACCTTCTCGCCCGGCATGGCGGAGAGCAGCGCGAACAGCTCGTCCGGATCGCCCGTGCAGAGCGGTGCTGCGCGGTAATTCCCCGCCTCCGGCAGGCTACCGTCCAGCTCCGCCAGCGCGCAGCTGATACCAAAGGCCGCGGAAGGCACCTCCGGCAGCGCCGGATTTGCACCCTCGCGCCACGCGTACGCCCACGCCAGCAAGGCCGCCCGCGCGTCATCCAGCGACTCGAGGCTAAAGCCCGGCAGAGGCGAAATCTCGCCCCAGCCTTCCCGCTCGCCCTGCTGCAGATGCACGAAGAAGCCGTCACGGGTTTTTAACCGCCGTTCACGCAGCACCACGCCCGCGTCCATCGGTATCTGCCAGCGGTAAACCTGCGCGCGACGCATTACGGATTCCGTTTGTATTTGCTGAAGTCTGGCTGGCGTTTTTCGTTAAACGCGTTGCGCCCTTCCTGACCCTCTTCGGTCATGTAGAACAGCATGGTGGCATTGCCCGCCAGCTCCTGCAGACCCGCCTGACCGTCACAGTCGGCGTTGAGTGCCGCTTTCAGGCAGCGCAGCGCCATCGGGCTGTTTTGCAGCATTTCACGGCACCAGCGCACGGTCTCTTTTTCGAGATCGGCAAGCGGCACCACGGTGTTCACCAGGCCCATATCCAGCGCTTCCTGCGCGTTGTACTGACGGCACAGGAACCAGATTTCGCGGGCTTTTTTCTGACCGACGATGCGCGCCATGTAGGAGGCCCCCCAGCCGCCATCGAAAGATCCCACTTTCGGGCCCGTCTGGCCGAAGATGGCGTTCTCGGCGGCAATAGTCAGGTCGCACATCATGTGCAGCACGTGGCCACCGCCGATGGAGTAGCCCGCCACCATCGCCACCACCGGTTTTGGACAGGTGCGGATCTGACGCTGGAAATCGAGGACATTCAGGTGATGCGTACCCGCGTCGTCCTGGTATCCGCCGTAGTCACCGCGCACTTTCTGATCGCCACCGGAGCAGAACGCTTTCTCGCCTTCGCCGGTCAGGACAATCACGCCGATATTGTCGTCGTAGCGCGCATCCGCCAGGGCCTGAATCATCTCTTTCACGGTCAGCGGACGGAAGGCGTTACGCACCTGCGGGCGGTTGATGGTGATTTTGGCGATGCCGTCGGTGGATTTGTGGTAACGAATGTCGGTGTAGCCTTCGGAGCAGTCCTGCCATTCAACCGGGGCGTAAAGCATGTGTTCATCAGGGTAGATCATAGAGTGTCCTTTATTCGAAGACGCAGTATCTGAGCCAGACTTGCCGCAACCGCATCGGGGTTTTCCCGGTGGGCGTTGTGTCCGGCGTTGGGAATTGCATGGCGAACAGCGTTCAGCTCCGCGGCAAGGGCCGCAAACTTCTCATCACGTTCGCCATAGAGATAATCAAAAGAGAAATGGCGCGCGCTCAGGGCAGCATGCAGGTCGGGCTGCACGGCCAGCGACGTTGCCTCGAGCATCATCGCCAGCGCCGCGCCGCAGTTCTGGCTGCGCAGGGTAATCAGCGCGTCGCGCTGGGCGTCCGTCAGGGAGGCAAACACGGGCTGTTGGTACCAGTCAGCGAACACCTTATCCAGCGGTTCGTTGCGAAAACGTGCTGCCCAGCGGCGGTCGGATGCCAGCCGCGCCTGTCGCGCATCGGCATCCTGCAGGCCCGGATGTCCCCCTTCTACCGTCAGGCCCAACAGACCCTTTGGCTGCTGGCAGGCATGGAACATCGCAATGCGGCCGCCGAGGGAGTACCCGACGAGCCAGAACCTCAGTATGTTGTAACTAATCAGAGTTCGAGTGAGCAACGCACTTATCTCGTCGAAGCCCCCGACGCCCAGGTGCCGGGATCCACCGTGACCCGGCAGATCCAGATACAGCCGGGGGTAGTCACGAAGTCGCTCTCCAACACCCTGCCACTCGCGGCAATCGCCGGAAAAACCGTGCAAAAAGACCAGCCAGGGATAGCCTGGTTTTCCGGCCTGCTGCACGCCCGAGAGGATCACAGCTGGCTCACCTGCGCCAGCAGGCTTTGCAGGGTCTGCGCACCGTCAGCCTCGTTCACCACCAGCTCAATCAGCGTCGCGCCGGGCTGTTTCCAGGCTGTACCGAGCGCGGCACCCAGCTGTTCCCAGCTTCCCGGGCGATGATATTTCAGGCTGAACATTGCCGCGGCGTGTTCGAACTGTACGTTCTGCGGCATCAGATAGAAGCGCTCGCGCTCGCTCTGCGGCGTAGGCAGCAGGGAGAAAATCTGCCCGCCGTTGTTGTTGACCACAATCAGCACGAACGGGGCTGACACCTGACGCAGCAGCGCCAGCGCGTTGAGATCGTAGAGCGCGGAGAGATCCCCCACGATGGCCAGCGTCGATTTCGCGCTGGCGCGCTGCACGCCCGCCGCCGTGGAGATCAGCCCGTCGATGCCGCTGGCGCCACGGTTGCTGTACACCGGGTAGCCTGCTGGCAGCTGCGAAAAGGCGTCTATCAGCCGCACGACCAGGCTGTTGCCGACAAACAGCTGCCCCTGCTCGGGCAGGTACTGGCGAATACGGTGCGCCAGCCCGGCCTCGCTGAACGCTTCACAGCGCGCATGGGTCAGTTCCCACGCCTGCCGCGACAGGTCCGGGAGGGTAACCGCCCAGGGTTTGCGTTTTTCAGCCGGATGGAGCGCCAGCCAGGCGTCGATACGGCTGACCAGACGACGACCGCGATGGTGCGCCGGGTCAAGACGCCCTTCCAGGGCGTCCACCAGCCAGTATTCGTCCGGTGTGCAGGTGGCCTGCCACTGCAGTAACCGTTTGCCGGTTAAACTCGATCCAAGCTGGACCACAATCTGCGCCTGCGACAGCTCGGTGACCGCTTTGGCATTACCCAGCCAGAGATCCGCGCACGGCAGCGGCTGCCCGGTCTGGGAAAGCACGTCGCCTATCAGCGGCCAGCCCAGGGTTTGCGCCCACTCGGCGACCAGCTTGCCTTCGGTGGCGCTCATGCGCCCGGCGATAACCACGCCGCGCTTCTGCCGCCAGAAGAACCAGTCGCGCTGTTTCGCGCTCTCAAGGTGCGTCTGCTCGCGCAGCCACGGTTTCTCACTGTGCCACCAGTCGCCGAGGGTCTGCTGCCAGTCAAGACCCGTATCGTCCAGCTCGCCGTACAGGGGCTCGGCAAACGGGCAGTTAATATGCAGCGCCCCGTTGCGCAGCGTCTCCATGGCATGATCGACGGTGGAGACCAGCCAGCTTGCCGGAATATCCTGGGTGGGACGGGGCAGCGAAATCGTCTGCGAAGGATGCGAAGAAAAGAGTCCCGGCTGACGGATGGCCTGATTGGCGCCGCAGTCGATAAGCTCAGGGGGACGATCGGCCGTCAGCAGAATCAGCTTTTCACCGGTTAACCCGGCTTCAATCAGAGCCGGATAGAGGTTCGCCACGGCAGTACCGGAAGTGACAATCACCGCCACGGGTTCTTTGCTGACCTTCGCCAGACCCAGCGCGAGATGCCCGAGGCCACGCTCATCAAAGTGGGTGTGGTGAATCAACGCCCGGTTTTCGGCGGCCGCCAGCGTCAGCGGCGTTGAGCGAGAACCCGGTGCAATACACACGTGCCTGACGCCGTGGCGCGTCAGGGCTTCAAGGATCACCGCCGCCCAGCGTCGGTTAAAAGAACTTACTGACATGAGATTGTCCGGTATCAAGAATGCGACACAGTATAAATAATAGAAAAAATTGGAATTTTGATATGAATCGGGATTGCGCGAATCAGTATTAATCCCTAAGGAGCAGAGAGCGCAATCCGGCCGCTTTGTTTTCGATCTCCTGCCACTCCTGTTCCGGGTCAGACCCGCTGACAATGCCGGCCCCTGCGTAGAGCCGCAGGGAGTCATCCTGGACGCGGGCGGAGCGCAACGCCACGCAAAATTCACTCTGGTCAGGCGATAAATACCCGGCAGAACCGGCGTACCACTCGCGGTTAAAGGGCTCAACCTTCTGAATAAATTCGCGCGCAGGCTGTCGCGGCAAACCGGCAACGGCCGCCGTCGGTTGTAGTATATGCAGGCACTGCTCGTCGTCGGCCTGTTTGAGTTCGGTCCAGATACAGCGGCGCAAATGCTGCACTTTACGCAGGCGCACCACCTGGGGGGGCAGTACCTCAAGCGTCTGCATGTAGTGCTGAAGACGCTGGCAAATATCTTCCACGACCAGCATATTTTCGCGCTGGTTTTTATCGTCGTTCAGCAGCCATTCGCCGAGACGCTGCGCCTGGCCATCATCGGCATGGCTGGCGACGGTGCCCGCCAGCGCTTCCGTACGCAGCAGCGTGCCGCGCCGCCGCCAGAGACGCTCGGGGGTCGAGCCAAGAAACGCGTTGCTGGCGTCGAAAATCATGCAGAAATGGTAGCAATGTAAATTCAGGGCGCGGCTGGCCGCCATCAGCGCGACAGGGTTAACCCGCTGTGTAAACCGGATATCGGTTGCCCGGGCGAGAACCACCTTTTCAAAATCACCGCGTGCGATGGTCTCTGTCGCTATGCGGATAAGCGTCAGCCATTCGGCCTGTTGCGGCTGATGGGTTTCGTGCTCAACCTGAACGGATAGCGGACGGATAGATCTCGCAGGACGGAGTTGCTCTAAAAAATCCCGCGCGGCGAGGGCATCTTCCTGAAGTGAATAATCACTCCACAGCTGCAGACGCAGCGTAGCGGTGCCGGCGGTGCGTCGCCAGAGCAGTCGCGGTAAAAAGAGGCTGCCCTGCTCCGGAGTAAAGGCGTTCAGGCCACAGATACGGGTATCACCTGCCGCGTTTTGCTCGCGCAAAAACTGCGTGGCTAACGCCAGAGAGGAAAAGGGGATCACCGCCCCCAGCGCAGCCAGCTCTTCATCGCCGTTACGCTGCTGCCAGTAAAACTGCGGATAGCACTGCTGCGCCCCAAGCCAGGCGAGAGGGTCGAAAGCGTCGTTTAACGGGAAAGAGACGTCGAAATGACGTATGCCGGGTGTTGCGGGTAACGCTTGCGAAAGCTGGGTACGCAATTGCTCCAGCGCGAGGAAAATCGAATTCACGCGAACCTCTCCCTGTTAAAACTTCGTATTATACGGGGTACTGGCAATAAATAGCAGTACCCACGTATAGGGAGTGGTTAAGCGGCTTAACGACGGGCCAACAGCAGCCCCAGCACCAGCCCGACGGCAGCACCGACTCCAATACCCTGCCACGGTTTTTCATGCACGTAATCATCGGCACGGTACACCGCTTTTTTGGCGCGGTAGTAGTAGGTATCAGACGCATGGCTGACGCGGTTTTTCACTTCATGCAGCGCCTGCTCGGCGCGGGCTTTTAGCTCAATATATTTCTGATCGGCAGGGTCGCCAGAGGAACGTAACACCTCTTCCAGCGTTTCGCTCAGTAAGGCCAGGTCGTCGTCGATACGGGTATCCCAGGATTGAAATGACATATTTTTCTCCATGTTAGTACACCAGTCCGCTAACTATAGCCAACGACTCGTCATTACGCCTGCTTCGCTTCCCGCGCCATGCCGATGTGGGGAATGCCGTCTTCATCGTACACCTCGGTGACCGGCACGAAACCAAAGTGGCCGTAGAAGGACTGCAGGTGCGCCTGCGCGCCCAGGTATAACGCCTTGTTCGGCCACTGTTTCTGGCATGCCTCCAGCGTTTTCTCCATCAGCTGATAGCCCAGTTTTTCACCGCGCGCTTTGCCGCTGATGATGACGCGGCCAATGACGACAGGCTCAAAATCGTCTTCGCTTTTCAGAATCCTCGCATACGCCACCAGCTCGTTATTCCGCCAGCCGAGGATATGGCGGTTCTCGCCGACGAGATCGTCGCCGTCGATGTCCTGATACGGGCAGGTCTGTTCAACCACGAACACTTCGCAGCGCAGTTTCAGCAGGGCGTAAAGTGAATGAACGGTGAGGTCACTATGGTGTAAATCTTGCCACTGGATCATGTCAGTCTCCTTCCTGGGGTTCATCACGTTATACTAAACCCCTCCCCGTTCGGCAAAGGGCTGATTGCGTTATGGAACTGATTTTTCTGGGTACGTCCGCGGGCGTACCAACCCGCTCACGAAATGTGACGGCGATATTGCTGGATCTTAAACACCCCACCCGCGGCGGGCTGTGGCTGTTTGACTGTGGTGAAGGGACGCAGCATCAGCTGTTACACACCGCTTATCATCCCGGCAAGCTGGATAAAATTTTTATCACCCATCTGCATGGCGACCATCTGTTTGGCCTTCCCGGCCTGCTGTGCAGCCGCTCGATGGCCGGTAACGCCAACCCGCTGACGATTTACGGGCCTGCGGGTATTCGTGAATTTGTTGAAACCACGCTGCGCCTGAGCGGGTCGTGGACGGATTATCCGCTGGAGGTCGTTGAGATTAGCGAAGGCCTGATTTTCGATGACGGCGATTATAAGGTGAGCGCTCAGCCGCTCAATCACCCTGTCGAGTGCTATGGCTATCGCATTGACGCGCATGACAAACCCGGCGCGCTGGACGCCGCCGCGCTGATGGCCGATGGCGTAAAACCCGGACCGCTGTTCCAGCGCCTGAAGCACGGTGAGACCGTCACGCTGGAGGATGGGCGCGTCATCAACGGTCAGGATTATCTCGCCGCACCGCAGCCCGGCAAGAAGCTGGCTATTTTTGGCGACACGGCCCCGTGCCGGGCGGCGCTCACGCTGGCCCAGGGCGTGGACGTGATGGTACATGAAGCGACCCTCGAAACGGCGATGGAAGAGAAAGCCAACGGCCGGGGTCATAGCTCGACGCGACAGGCGGCGCAGCTTGCCCGTGACGCGGGCGTCGGGAGGCTTATCGTCACCCACGTCAGCTCGCGCTACGACGCGCGGGGCTGTGAAAAGCTGCTGGCAGAGTGTCGCGCGCTGTTCCCGGAATGTGAGCTGGCCGAAGATTTCGCTCAGGTCAGCGTTTAGTCCTTCATTTTTCCCTCAGGATGCCGATAACGATTAAAAGGTCAGCATTTCTCTCGAGGGTAGAATGGATAATTTCCAGAAAGATATTGATGACAGGGCGAATCTGACCCTGTCGAACCGTTTTGAACTGTTGCTGTTCCGTCTTGGCACCTCTCTTAACGAAAATAAATCTGAGCTGTTTGGCATTAACGTCTTTAAGCTGCGTGAAATTGTGCCGATGCCGGAGTTCACGAAACCCGCCGGGATGAAATCACCGCTGATGGGAATGGTGAATATTCGCGATCAGGTGATCCCGGTGATCGACCTGGCCGCCGTGGCGGGCTGTAAGCCCACCACCGGGCTGAATATCCTGCTGATCACCGAATACGCGCGCAGCGTGCAGGCGTTTGCCGTGGAGTCGGTTGAGAACATCATGCGTCTGGACTGGAAGCAGGTGCACGCGGCGGAAACCGCCGTCAGCGGTCGCTACATCACCAGCATTGCGTGTCTTGACGAGAAGAGCGATACCAACGATCTGGCGATGGTGCTGGACGTTGAGCAGATCCTGTACGACATCACTCCGGCCAATCACGATCTGCACGCCACCAATCTGAAAACCACCAAATTCCATATCAAGCCGGGCGCGGTCGCCATCGTCGCGGAAGACTCCAAAGTGGCGCGCTCGATGCTGGAGAAAGGCCTGCAGGCGATGGAGATCCCGGCGCAGCTGCATATCACCGGCAAAGAGGCGTGGGAGAAAATTGGGGTTCTGGCCGCACAGGCGCAGGCTGAGGGGGTTCCCATCACCGATAAGATCGCGCTGGTGCTGACCGACCTCGAAATGCCGGAGATGGACGGTTTTACTCTGACGCGCAAAATCAAAACCGACCCGGTATTGAAAGATATTCCGGTGGTGATCCACTCTTCCCTTTCCGGCAACGCCAACGAAGACCATATTCGTAAGGTGAAAGCGGATGGCTACGTCGCGAAGTTTGAGCTGAACGAGCTGTCGTCAGTGATTGAGGAAGTGCTGGACCGCTCGATGAAGAAGATTGACGGGCCGTTGATTAGCCGTAAACAGCTGGCTTAGTCGGGTGGCGCTTCGCTTACCCGACCTACAAAACCCGTAGGCCCTGCAAGCGTAGCGCCGCTGGGCAACAAAAAACCCGCCGAGGCGGGTTTTTTGTTTTTACATCAATGGCATTGCTCGCTGCACGATATCAATCAGCGGCTGCGGATAGATACCGAAGATCAGCACCAGCAGCGCGGAGATGAGAACCACAATACCGCCAGCGCTGTACTGCCAGTTGGTTGGGGCATCACGGTTGAGCTGCTGAGGCGCGCTCAGGTACAGGCTCACGGCCACGCGCAGGTAGTAGTAGAGACCAATCGCGGAACCGATCACCACGCCCGCAGTCAGCCACCACAGGTGCGCCTGCACACCGACAGCCAGCACGTAGAACTTACCGATAAAGCCGAGCGTCATCGGGATACCCGCCAGAGAGAGCATCATCACGGTCATCACCGCGGACAGGATCGGACGGTGCCAGAACAGACCACGGTAGGAGAACAGTGAATCGGCATCCGGACCACGGTACGGGCTGGACATCAGGCTCACCACGCCGAAGGCGCCGAGGCTGCTGAACAGGTAACCGGCCAGATAGACGCCCACGGCTTCCATCGACATCTCACCGCTCTGCAGCGCAATCAGCGCCACCATCAGGTAGCCCAGATGAGAGATAGACGAGTAGCCCAGCAGACGTTTGATGTTGGTCTGGCTCAGCGCCATCAGGTTACCGAAGATGATGGAGACGAACGCGATAATGCCCAGCACCACGCGAACCGCTTCACTGTCACCCACCGGTGCGTACAGGAACAGACGCATAACCACCCCGAAGATGGCGATTTTGCTCGCCGTCGCCAGGAAGGTCGACACCGGCGCTGGCGCGCCCTGGTAAACGTCTGGCGTCCACAGGTGGAACGGCACCAGAGAGAGTTTGAAGCCAAGGCCAACAATCATCATGCCCAGACCCGCCAGCAGCAGCGGCTCATGCAGCATGCCGTCACCGAGGCTCTTGCCGAGCGCCATAAAGGAGAGGTTACCGGACTGTGCGTATACCAGCGCAATACCAAACAGCAGGAACGAGGACGCCGCCGCAGACAGGATGGTGTACTTGATGCTTGCTTCCAGGGAGCGCTTCTGGCGGAAGGCGTAACCAATCAGACCGAACAGCGGCAGAGAGATCAGCTCAATGCCGAGGAACAGCGCGGCCAGGTGGTTCGCATTCGCCAGCAGAATGCCGCCCAGCGCGGCAATCAGAACCAGCAGGTAAAACTCTTCTTTGTTGTCGTTGTAGCCTTCGAGCCACGGGTACGCAAAGGTACAGGTTGCCAGGCTCGCCAGCAGCACCAGACCGGTATACAGCATGGCGTAACCGTCAACGCGCATCAGCGGGGTGACGTCCATCGCCCCACCCTGGCCAACAAACCAGAGAGAGACTAACGCGGCGTTCAGGCCGATGACCGACAGCGTGGCATTCAGGAAGTGATTGCGTCGCCACGCAATGGAGAGCATCACAACCACCACCGTCAATCCGACGATCAGCAGCGGTAGCAGCGCGATCAGTTGTTGTGGAGTTATTGTCATGGCGAATTACGGCCTTGTAGTAGAAACAGAATTAACAAACCACTGCTGGATATTGCCCATCGCGCTGTGCGAGGTATCCAGAATCGGCTGCGGGAAGAAGCCCAGCAGCACCAGCAGTACGACCAGCAGCAGGATGATGAACAGCTCACGCAGCGACATCCCCGGCAGTTCTTGTGCAGCAATTTCGCTCTTCGCTTTACCGAAGTAAGCGCGGTGCAGCATCGCCAGCGAGTAGACGGAAGCGAACACCAGACCAAAGGTGGAGATCACGGTAATCACCGGTACCACTTTGAAGCTGCCGAACAGAATCATAAATTCGCCGACGAAGTTACCGGTGCCCGGCATCCCCAGAGTCGCCACCGCGAAGAACATGGAGAGCGCTGGCAGCCACTTAATTTTGCTCCACAGGCCGCCCATCATACGCATGTCGCGAGTGTGCAGACGTTCATACAGCTGGCCGCACAGGATGAAGAGACCGGCTGCGGACAGACCGTGCGCAATCATCTGGATCACCGCCCCCTGGTACGCCAGCTGGCTGCCGGTGTAGATAGCAATCAGCACGAAGCCCATGTGGGAAACGGAGGTATAAGCAATCAGACGCTTGACGTCGTACTGGGTGAAGGCCATCCAGGCACCGTAGAAGATACCGATGACACCCAGCCACATGGCAATCGGTGCGAATTCTGCGGAGGCATTCGGGAACAGCGGCAGAGCGAAACGCAGCAGACCGTAGGCCGCCGTTTTCAGCAAGATGCCCGCCAGGTCAACGGAACCCGCCGTTGGCGCCTGAGAGTGCGCGTCTGGCAGCCAGCCGTGCAGCGGAACCACCGGCATTTTCACCGCGAAGGCGATGAAGAAGCCCAGCATCAGCAGATATTCCACGCCGTGAGACATTGGGGTCTTCAGCAGGTCTTCGTAGTTGAAGGTCCAGGTGCCGGTCGCGTTGTGGTGAACAAACACCAGCGCCAGAATGGCAATCAACATCACGAGACCACTCGCCTGGGTATAGATGAAGAACTTGGTTGCCGCCGTGATACGCGTTTTACCGTCGGACGCCTTGTGGCCCCACAGCGCGATCAGGAAGTACATCGGCACCAGCATCATCTCCCAGAAGAAGAAGAACAGGAACATGTCGATGGCAAGGAACACGCCGATTACGCCGCCCAGGATCCACATCAGGTTCAGGTGGAAGAAGCCCTGGTATTTTTCGATTTCACGCCAGGAGCAGAGTACCGCCAGAACGCCGAGCAGACCGGTCAGCACCACCATCAGCAGTGAGAGACCGTCAATCGCCAGGTGGATCGTAATGCCGAAACGTGGGATCCACGGCAGGATGAACTCAGACTGCCACTGCGGAATGCCCGCAGACTGGGTCAGTGAGTAACCGCCCTGCAACCACAGTTGCAGGCCAAGCGCGAGCGTCAATCCCATGGTGATCAGCGCGATCCAGCGCGGCATCTTCACGCCAAAGCGTTCAGTCTGCCAGCACAGGAAGCCGCCGATGAAGGGAATTAATATTAGCCAGGGTAGTAACATGGCGATTTACATTCCTTTTTAAGGCCCCCAGCAGGGGCCTGATTTTCAACGAATTCGAATAAAATTCACTTAACGATCAACGCAACACCATCAGCAGCGCCAGCACGACAACCGCACCGATGCTCATGGACGCCACATACCAGCGCAGGTAACCGTTCTCGCTGTACAGCAGGCCCTTGCCTGCAAAGCGGGAAAGGATCGCCGGGATGTTCATCAGGCTGTTCAGCGGGTCGCGCTTCAGCAGCCACGCGATGCCCAGGAACGGCTTAACGAAGATCATGTCGTACAGCCAGTCGAAGCCCCACGCGTTGTACCACCAGGTGCCCAGCAGGCGGCCCGGCGCACTGTTGGCCACGGCAGTGACCAGCGTACGTTTGCCCAGCCACAGCCATGCTGCGATCAGGATGCCCGCGATAGCGACCACACCGGAGGTGATTTCAAGCGTCAGAACGCGACCGTGCTCAAGCTCGGTGGTGTCTGGCAGTACGCCCTGCAGCGGAGGCACAATCATCGCGCCAACGAAGGTGGACAGTACCAGCAGCACAATCAGCGGCAGGTGATGGGTAATCCCCTTCCCTGCATGAGCATGAATTTGTTCTTTACCGTGGAATACGATGAAAATCATACGGAAGGTATACAGGGAGGTCATGAACGCACCGACCAGACCCGCAACCATCAGATTGATATGACCATTCGCCATGGCACCCGCAAGGATTTCGTCCTTACTGAAGAAGCCCGCGGTGATCAGCGGCAGTGCCGCCAGCGCCGCGCCGCCCACCAGGAAGCAGACATAGACCAGCGGGATGGACTTACGCAGTCCGCCCATTTTGAAGATGTTCTGCTCGTGATGGCAGGCCAGAATCACCGAACCGGATGAGAGGAACAGCAGCGCTTTAAAGAACGCGTGCGTCATCAGGTGGAAAATGGCCGCGTCCCACGCCTGAACGCCCAGCGCGAGGAACATGTAACCAATCTGGCTCATGGTTGAGTACGCGAGAACGCGCTTGATGTCGGTCTGCACCAGCGCGGCAAAGCCTGCCAGCACCAGCGTGACCGCACCGACGATACCCACCAGATGCAGAATTTCCGGGGTCATCAGGAACAGGCCATGGGTACGCGCAATCAGGTAGACACCGGCGGTGACCATGGTCGCAGCGTGGATCAGCGCGGAGACAGGGGTTGGACCCGCCATCGCGTCGGCCAGCCATGTCTGCAACGGCAGCTGCGCGGATTTACCCACGGCACCACCCAGCAGCATCAGCGTTGCCCACCACAGCATATTGTTTCCTGCGGCGAAGTGCGCTGGCGCCAGTTCCACCATTTCGCGGAAGTTCAGCGTGCCCAGTTCGTTGTAAAGAATGAACAGCGCGAAAGCGAGGAAGACGTCACCCACGCGGGTCACGACGAACGCTTTCATGGCCGCTGCGCCATTCTTCGGATCGGTATAGTAGAAACCGATCAGCAGGTAAGAACACAGACCCACGCCTTCCCAGCCCAGATACATCAGCAGCAGGTTATCGGCCAGGACCAGAACCACCATGCTGGCGATAAACAGGTTGGTGTAGGCGAAGAAGCGGGAGTAACCCTCTTCACCGCGCATATACCAGGAGGCGAACATGTGGATCAGGAAGCCGACGCCGGTGACCACGGAGAGCATGGTCAGGGAGAGACCATCCAGCACCAGGTTGAAACCGATGTTGAAATCACCGACTGACATCCAGGTCCACAGCGGCACGCTGAAAGGCTGACGCCCGTTGTTAAAGAAGTCGATACCCGCATACGCTGTCACCAGCGCGGCCAGGCCAACAGAGCCCATGCCGACGGTTGCAGACAGATTCTCAGACCAGCGGCCGCGAGAAAACGCCAGCAGCACGAAGCCAATCAGCGGAAAAATAATGGTTAAGGCAAGCATGTTCATCCACGCAACTCACTTACTGAATCTATGTTCAGATTCTGGCGGCGACGATGGAGCTGCAGCAACAGCGCCAGGCCAATACTCGCTTCGGCAGCCGCGAGGCTGATGGCGAGAATGTACATCACCTGACCATCGGTCTGGCCCCAGTAGCTTCCGGCGACCACGAAGGCCAGCGCGGAGGCGTTAATCATGATTTCCAGCCCGATCAGCATAAACAGCAGATTGCGGCGGATAACCAGACCGGTCAGACCCAGAACGAATAAAATCGCAGCGAGGATCAGTCCATGTGTTAAGGGGATCATGCGCGCTCCTCCGTTTTTCTTTTCGCGCGGTCGTCAGTGCGGTTGCTCAGCACCTCGCCAGCACGCTCTTCGCGGCCAACGTGGAAAGCCACAACCAGACCTGCCAGCAGCAGCATTGAGGCCAGTTCCACTGCCAGAACGTATGGGCCAAAGAGCGTGATACCCACCTCTTTCGCGCCAATCGGCGTGCCGTCGATGCCCTGATCGTTAACACCCAGAATGGCGTAAACGATCACCACCAGCATGATGGCCGACAAAATTGCCGGGCCGATCCACACCTGCGGTTTTAACCACTGACGTTCCTGCTCAATTTCAGAGCCGCCCAGGTTCAGCATCATCACCACGAACACGAACAGCACCATGATGGCCCCGGCGTAGACGATGATTTCCAGCGCACCGGCGAAGTGCGCGCCCAGTGCGAAGAACACCCCGGAAATGGCCAGCAGCGAGATGATTAAGTACAGCAGCGCATGCACCGGATTGGTGTGCGTGATCACTCGCAGCGTAGCCAGGATGGCGATAAGGCCACAGATATAAAAAGCGAATTCCATTGCCCTCTCCTTACGGTAACAGGCTCTTGACGTCGATAGGCTTAGCTTCGTTCTCTGCTTCGCCCTTATCTTTGCCGTCGATTGCCATACCCGCCATCCGGTAGAAGTTATATTCCGGGTATTTGCCCGGACCGGAAATCAGCAGATCCTCTTTCTCGTACACCAGGTCCTGACGCTTGTACTCACCCAGCTCGAAGTCTGGAGTGAGCTGAATCGCCGTGGTTGGGCACGCTTCTTCACACAGACCGCAGAAGATGCAGCGTGAGAAGTTGATGCGGAAGAACTCAGGGTACCAGCGGCCGTCTACCGTCTCGGCTTTCTGCAGAGAGATACAGCCGACCGGGCACGCTACCGCACACAGGTTACAGGCAACGCAGCGCTCGGAACCGTCCGGGTCGCGCGTCAGCACGATACGGCCACGGTAGCGCGGCGGCAGATATACCGGCTCTTCCGGGTACATCCGGGTTTCGCGTTTGGCAAACGCATGCAGGCCGATCATCCAGATACTGCGTACCTGGGTACCGAAGCCTACCAGTAATTCTTTTAAGGTCATGGTCTATTGCCCCTTATGGCTGCTGCCAGAGAATGACAGCGGCCGTTACCAACAAGTTGACGAGCGTCAGCGGCAGGCACACTTTCCAGCCGAAGGACATTACCTGGTCATAACGCGGACGCGGTAACGCTGCGCGAATCAAAATGAACATCATCATGAAGAACGCGGTTTTCAGCGCGAACCAGATGAACGGCGGTAAGAACGGGCCATGCCAGCCACCAAAGAACAGCGTTACCATCAACGCGGAAATGGTGACAATACCGATGTACTCGCCCACGAAGAACAGACCGAATTTCATACCGGAATATTCGATGTGGTAACCGTCGGCCAGTTCCTGTTCGGCTTCTGGCTGGTCAAACGGGTGACGGTGACACACGGCCACGCCCGCGATGGCAAAGGTAATAAACCCAAAGAACTGCGGAATAACGTTCCAGATGTCGGCCTGGTTGTTGACGATGTCGGTCATGTTGAATGAACCGGCCTGCGCCACTACGCCCATCAGGGAGAGACCCAGGAACACTTCGTAGCTCAGGGTCTGCGCGGAAGCACGCATCGCACCCAGCAGCGAGTATTTGTTGTTACTGGACCAGCCTGCGAACAGGACCGCGTAAACCGCGAGGCCTGCCATCATCAGGAAGAACAGTATGCCGATGTTCAGGTCAGCGACCACCCAGGTCGGGCTGACCGGCACGATAGCAAACGCCAGCAGCAGCGAGGTGAAGGCGATCATCGGTGCCAGAGTAAAGATCACGCGATCCGAGAAGCGCGGGATCCAGTCCTCTTTAAAGAACATCTTGATCATATCCGCGACCAGCTGGAGTGAACCACCCCAGCCCACGCGGTTCGGTCCGTAACGGTTCTGGAACAGACCGAGCAGACGACGTTCACCAAAGCTCATGAACGCGCCGCAGGTGACCACCACCAGCAGGATAACAATCGCTTTCAGAATGCTCAGCAGGATGTCGATAAGATCCGGCGTTAACCAACTCATGCTTTTGCCTCCTGCAGATTATCAAGACGCGCACCCGCCAGAACCGGCGCGATGCCAGGCATACCCATCGGCAGACCGACCTGCCCTGCTGTCAGACTTTCAGAAATAATCAGCGGCAGGCTGATAGTCTGGCCGTCATAGCTAAAGGCGATGTTCGCACCCGCGTTAACGCCAAGCTTCGCGGCATCCGCCGGGTTAAGCTTGATGTACGGCTGCGGCATACGGGTCTGGAAGACCGGTGAACGCTGGGACAGCTCGTCGCTACCGAACAGGTGGTAGTACGGCGCAATACGCCAGCTACCATCCTGCGGCTGGAAGCTCGCCGGTACGGTGCTGAAGAAGTCCAGACCGGTTTCGGAAGCTTCAATCAGACGCACGCCCGGATCGCCGTGGCGCAGGGAGCCGCCCACTTCAGCCTGGAACTTGTTCCATGCCTGCGGGGAGTTCCAGCCCGGTGCCCATGCGAACGGGATTTGCGAACGCGGCGCAGACGGCTGGTTGTTCCCTTCCATGGAGAAGGCGAACATGGTGTCTTTATCCTGCGGCTGGCGCGGTTCGTGCACGCTGATATTGGCGCGCATTGCGGTACGGCCGCTGTAACGGTGCGGTTCACGCGCCAGTTTCTGGCCGCGAATGCGGAAGCTCGCTTCAGGCGCAGCATCTTTAATGCCTGCCAGCTGAGGCAGTTTTTCCACCACCGCGTCGATAACGTGGTCGAGCTGCGTCCAGTCCACTTCACGGCTCTGCACGGTGCTGTGCAGGGAGTGCAGCCAGCGCCAGCTTTCCAGCATCACGGTGTTGCTGTCGTAGTAAGACGGGTCATAAACCTGGAAGAAACGCTGCGCGCGGCCTTCGTTGTTGATAACGGTACCGTCGCTTTCTGCGAAGCTTGCCGCAGAGAGCACGAGGTGCGCTTTGTCCATAATCGCGGTGCGCTGATGGTCAATCACCATCACCAGCGGCGCTTTGGAGAGCGCGGCGTCAACGCGAGCGGCAGAAGCATGACGATGCAGGTCGTTTTCCAGCACCACCACGGCGTCAGCGGCACCGGATTCCAGTTCGCTTAACGCAGCTTCCAGCGAGCCGCCACCAATCATGCCCAGACCAATGCTGTTCACCGCACGGGCAATCATGGTCACACCGACGTCAGCACCGCGGCCTTTCAGGGCTTTGGCCACGTTGGCTGCGGCCTGAATGATCTCTGCGCTACCGGCGTTGGTACCGGAAATAATCAGCGGTTTCTTCGCACCGGCCAGGGCCTGAACAATCACGTCAACCTTGTTTTGCAGGTCGCGATCCAGCTCAACGGCCGGTGAGTTGTTGTCCAGCGCGTGGGCAATGGCAAAACCAAGACGCGCCTGATCTTCAACCGGTGCGCAGTAGGTCCACGCCGCGATATCGTCCAGACGGGTATTGTCGACGTTGGTCACAAACAGAGGATGCTTCGCGCGCTGACCGATGTTCAGGATCGCCGCAATCTGCCAGTCAGCCACTTTTTGCGCCGCTGCCATTTCACGTGCTTTACCCTTCACCGCCTGACGAACCGCCAGAGCCGCGCGGGCGCCGGTCTGGGTCAGGTCTTCACCCAGCACCAGGACCGCATCATAGGATTCGATTTCGCGCAGCGCAGGGGTATGGATACCGCCTTCACGCAGCACTTTCAGTACCAGCTGCAGACGTTCCTGCTCGCCCTGGGCGATGCCGGTATAGAAGTTTTCCGCCCCGACCAGCTCGCGCAGCGCGAAGTTGCTTTCGATGCTGGCGCGCGGGGAGCCGATACCGATCACTTTCTTCGACTGGCGCAGAATATCTGCCGCGCCCTGCATCGCCTGTTCTGCGTTCAGGGTAATGAAGTCGTCACCACGGCGCTGAACCGGCTGACGCGGACGGTCTTTCAGGTTCACATAGCCATAGCCGAAACGACCGCGGTCGCACAGGAAGTAGTGGTTAACGGTACCGTTGTAGCGGTTTTCAATACGACGCAGTTCGCCGTAGCGCTCACCCGGGCTGGTGTTACAGCCGAGGGAACACTGCTGGCAGATGCTTGGTGCAAACTGCATGTCCCATTTACGGTTGTAACGCTCGGAGTGAGTTTTATCCGTGAAGACGCCGGTCGGGCAGATTTCTACCAGGTTACCGGAGAATTCGCTCTCCAGCACGCCGTCTTCCGGACGACCGAAGTAGACGTTGTCATGCGCGCCATACACGCCCAGATCCTGACCGTCTGCATAGTCTTTGTAGTAACGCACGCAGCGATAGCAGGCGATGCAGCGGTTCATTTCGTGAGAGATGAACGGCCCCAGATCCTGGTTACGGTGGGTACGCTTGGTAAAGCGATAGCGACGGAAGCTGTGACCGGTCATCACGGTCATATCCTGAAGGTGGCAGTTACCGCCCTCTTCACAAACCGGACAGTCGTGCGGGTGGTTGGTCATCAACCACTCCACCACGCTTTCGCGGAACTGTTTGGCTTCTTCGTCATCAATCGAAATAAAGGTGCCTTCGGTGGCTGGCGTCATACAGGACATCACCAGGCGACCACGCGTGTCTTCCGCGTTTTGATATTGCTTCACCGCACACTGGCGGCAAGCACCGACGCTGCCCAGCGCCGGATGCCAGCAAAAGTACGGAATATCGAGGCCAAGAGACAGACAAGCTTCCAGCAGGTTGTCCGCCCCGTTGACTTCGTATTCTTTGCCGTCTACATGAATCGTAGCCATTAGCATGCTTCCAGTTGGCTCGGTCGAAACCGAGCGTTAATCAAAATTCTTGTCGTTACCAGCGCGCTTTAAGCAGGTTCGGCTGAATCCCATTGATCGCATGGGTATTGCTGAACGGCTGCTTGATGCCTGCTTCGAACTCGTCGCGGAAATATTTGATCGCGCTCTGCAGAGGTTCGACGGCACCCGGTGCGTGGGCACAGAAGGTTTTACCCGGGCCTAAGAATCGACACAGTTGCTCAAGTGTTTCGATATCGCCAGGCTGGCCTTCGCCACGTTCGATTGCACGCAGGATCTTCACGCTCCACGGCAGACCATCACGGCACGGTGTACACCAGCCGCAGGACTCACGGGCGAAGAACTCTTCCAGGTTACGCACCAGCGACACCATGCCGATCTCGTGGTCGACGGCCATCGCCAGCGCCGTACCCAGACGGCTGCCTGCTTTACCAATGCTTTCGAATTCCATCGGCAGGTCAAGGTGGGCTTCGGTCAGGAAGTCTGTCCCTGCCCCACCCGGCTGCCAGGCTTTGAATTTCAGGCCATCGCGCATGCCGCCGGCGTAGTCTTCAAGAATTTCGCGCGCGGTAGTACCGAACGGCAGTTCCCAGACGCCAGGATTTTTCACGCGACCGGAGAAGCCCATCAGCTTGGTACCGGCATCTTTGCTTGAGGAGATGCCCTGATACCACTCCACGCCGTTCGCGAGGATAGCCGGAACGTTACACAGGGTTTCGACGTTGTTTACGCAGGTCGGTTTCCCCCACACGCCGGAGCTGGCCGGGAACGGTGGCTTGGAACGCGGGTTCGCGCGGCGGCCTTCCAGGGAGTTAATCAGCGCGGTCTCTTCACCGCAGATGTAACGCCCGGCACCGGTGTGCACGAACAGTTCGAAGTCAAACCCGGTACCCAGGATGTTTTTGCCCAGCAGGCCCGCTTCGGTGGCTTCGGCAATCGCGCGACGCAGGTTTTCCGCTGCTTCGATGTACTCACCGCGCAGGAAGATGTAGCCACGGTACGCTTTCAGCGCAAACGCGGAGATCAGCATGCCTTCCACCAGCAGGTGCGGCAGCTGCTCCATCAGCAGGCGGTCTTTATAGGTGCCCGGCTCCATTTCATCGGCGTTACACAACAGGTAACGGATGTTCATGGATTCGTCTTTTGGCATCAGGCTCCACTTCAGACCGGTGGAGAAGCCCGCGCCGCCGCGGCCTTTCAGGCCAGACTCTTTTACCGCGTTAACGATGTCGTCCGGCGCCATGCCGCCAAGGGCTTTACGCGCACCGGCATAGCCGTTTTTGCTCTGATATTCGTCGAGCCATACCGGCTGTTTGTCATCACGCAGACGCCAGGTCAGCGGATGCGTCTCAGCAGTACGAATTACAGTTTTCATTTGTACTGCTCCAGCAGGTCAGGAATCGCTTCCGGCGTCAGATGACTGTGAGTGTCCTCATCAATCATCATGGTCGGCCCCTTGTCGCAGTTACCCAGGCAGCAGGTTGGCAGCAGAGTAAAGCGACCATCGAACGTGGTCTGGCCCGGCTTGATATTGAGCTTCTTCTCAATCGCAGCCTGAATGCCCTGATAACCGGTGATGTGGCAGACCACGCTGTCACAGTAGCGGATCACATGGCGGCCTACCGGCTGACGGAAGATCTGGCTGTAGAACGTGGCTACGCCTTCTACGTCACTTGCCGGAATACCCAGCACTTTCGCGATCGCATAGATCGCCCCATCCGGCACCCAACCACGCTGTTTCTGTACGATTTTCAGCGCTTCAATGGACGCCGCACGCGGGTCTTCGTAGTGGTGCATCTCGTGCTCAATGGCGGCACGTTCTGCTTCACTCAGCTCAAAAGCCTCGGTTTGTGGTTGTTGATTCTCGTGCATAATTAGCGGTCCACATCTGACATAACAAAATCGATACTACCCAGATACACAATCAGGTCGGAGACCAGACTGCCGCGGATGGCGGACGGGATCTGCTGCAGGTGCGCAAAGCTCGGCGTACGCACGCGGGTACGGTAGCTCATGGTGCTGCCGTCACTGGTCAGGTAGTAACTGTTAATACCCTTGGTCGCTTCAATCATCTGGAAGGATTCTTGCGCCGGCATGACCGGACCCCAGGAAACCTGCAGGAAGTGGGTGATCAGGGTTTCGATATGTTGCAGCGTGCGCTCTTTCGGTGGCGGCGTCGTCAGCGGGTGATCCGCCTTGAACGGGCCTTCCGGCATGTTGTTGAGGCACTGCTCAAGGATGCGCAGACTCTGGCGCAGCTCTTCCACTTTCAGCATCACGCGGGTGTAGCAGTCGGACACGCCGCCGCCCACCGGGACTTCAAAGTCGAAGTTCTCGTAGCCAGAGTAAGGACGGGCTTTACGCACGTCGAAATCAATACCGGTTGCGCGCAGACCTGCCCCTGTCGTCCCCCACTCCAGCGCTTCTTTCGCGCCGTAGGCAGCAACGCCCTGGGAACGGCCTTTCAGGATGGTGTTGCGCAGCGCGGCTTTCTCGTAAGACGCCAGACGTTTCGGCATCCAGTCGAGGAATTCACGCAGCAGACGGTCCCAGCCGCGCGGCAGATCGTGTGCCACACCGCCGATACGGAACCAGGCTGGGTGCATACGGAAACCGGTAATGGCTTCTACCAGATCGTAGATTTTCTGACGGTCGGTAAAGGCGAAGAAGACCGGGGTCATCGCGCCGACGTCCTGAATGAACGTGGAGATGTACAGCAGGTGGCTGTTGATACGGAACAGTTCTGACAGCATGACGCGAATCACGTTAACGCGATCCGGCGTAACAATACCCGCCAGTTTCTCAACGGCCAGCACGTATGGCATTTCGTTGACGCAGCCGCCGAGGTACTCGATACGGTCGGTATACGGAATGTAGCTGTGCCAGGACTGACGCTCGCCCATCTTCTCAGCACCACGGTGGTGGTAACCGATGTCAGGCACGCAGTCGACAATCTCTTCACCGTCGAGCTGAAGAATAATACGGAATGCACCGTGCGCAGACGGGTGGTTTGGGCCGAGGTTGAGGAACATGAAGTCCTCGTTGTCGGTACCGCGCTTCATGCCCCAGTCTTCCGGTTTGAAGGTCAGCGCTTCCATCTCCAGATCCTGCTTGGCTTTGGTCAGCTCAAACGGATCGAATTCGGTGGCACGTGCCGGGTAGTCTTTACGCAGCGGGTGGCCGGTCCAGGTCTGCGGCATCATGATGCGCGTCAGGTGCGGGTGGCCGTCAAAGGTCATGCCAAACATTTCCCAGGTTTCACGCTCGTACCAGTTGGCGTTCGGGAAAAGTTTGGTGATCGTCGGCAGATGCATGTCGTTTTCAGACAATGCCACCTTGAGCATGATATCCGTATTACGGTCTATTGAGATCAGGTGGTAGAAAACGGAAAAATCCGCAGCAGGGAGACCCTGGCGGTGCGTTCTGAGACGTTCATCCATGCCGTGTAAGTCAAACAGCATGACGTACGGTTTTGGCAATTTCTTGAGGAAATCGACAACTTCCAGCAATTGTTCACGCTTCACCCAAACAACGGGTACCCCGGTGCGGGTAGCCTGAACAGTAAAGGCATCCGGCCCAAAACGGTTGCGCAGTTCGCCAATGACTGGGTCATCCAGATGATCCCGGGTCTGCCAGGCGGCTTCTTGCGCGGTTAAGTCGGTCATATTGTTCACCATTGCAAATGGTCCGTGGTGACTGTTGAGCCTGGCTTCGCGCTATTTGAGTAGTGATATGCGAAGGTGTTCTCCAGGCCTACAGGCGCAAATTAAATTTCGTCAGGCGTACGCAGATTGGTGACGGCAATACGTTCACCACGTTTACGCTCGCGCTCAGACTGCATGTTCGCGCGATACACACCCTGATCGCCAACGACCCACGACAGTGGGCGACGTTCTTTACCGATGGACTCCTGCAGCAGCATCAGCGCCTGCATGTAGGCTTCCGGACGAGGCGGACAACCCGGGATGTACACATCCACTGGGATAAATTTATCTACGCCCTGTACGACGGAATAGATGTCGTACATACCGCCAGAGTTAGCACATGCGCCCATGGAGATAACCCATTTTGGCTCCAGCATCTGGTCATAAAGACGCTGAATAACAGGTGCCATCTTGGTAAAGCAGGTACCGGCTACCACCATCAGGTCAGCCTGACGTGGGGAAGCACGCAGTACCTCTGCCCCAAAACGCGCAACGTCATGCACCGCAGTGAATGACGTCACCATTTCAACGTAGCAGCAAGAAAGGCCAAAGTTGTAAGGCCAGATGGAGTTCTTACGACCCCAGTTGACCATATCGTGCATGGCATGTTCGAGTTTGCCCATGTACACGCTTTTATTGACTTCTTGCTCCAGGGGGTCGGTTACGATCTCCTGTTTTTGCAGGGGGTAACGGTCATTCTCACCGTTAGGATCTATGCGGGTGAGCGTATAATCCATCTTATTGCCTCGCTGTTACTGCTGACGATTAGAGATACTGTTTTCCGGGTTGATGTGTTCACGACGTGAACGCGCAGGCGTCCAGTCAAGCGCGCCAATACGCACCAGATAAACCAGACCGGCCAGTAGCACTAAAATGAAAATTGCGGCCTCGACAAAGCCCACCCAACCACTTTCGCGAATGGAGGTCGACCATGCGAAAAGGTAAAGCGCTTCCACGTCGAAGATGACGAAGAACATGGCTACCAGGTAAAACTTGGCAGACAGGCGTAAGCGAGCGGTACCTACTGAATCAATACCTGATTCGAAAGGTGTGTTTTTGTGCCTTGCACGGGCGCGACCGCCCAGGAACCAGCCGCCGACTAACATCAGGCAGCACAGGCCAATGGCTACAATAAGAAAGATTGCGAATGCCCAGTGATGAGCGATGACTTCTGTGGATGTTGACATACTCATTGCTTACTCATCAAAAGTGATACCAACGACACTGCTCTTGCTGGCAGATGGGCATCACATCGATTCATGGGGAGGAACAAATAACCTTACACTAACTGTCAGAAATGAGACGTAGACAGCAAAATGATGGGGTTTTTTACTCCTTTCTATAACCTATTGTCAACTTTAACAAAGGTTTCTTCACATTAAATTACATCGAGCGATTCTCATTAACATTTGGTGCCCTTTAACCCTGGTGGGTTCATGACTTTCCGTCAAATGTATGTTGTTGAATCGTGTCCGTTTCGGAAGTAAAAAAAATAACCCTCCTATTTTGACAGGATTTGCCAACGATTCCTCCCCCCAAATAGGAGTATTTTCTTGATCTGCGACACGCTTTTGTTAATTCAACCTGGAAAACGGCAACATATTTCCTGTTTTTTTAACATAGGAGGGATGTGGATGAAGTTAGAACGGAAAACGGACAAGTTTTAGACAAAACCATTTAGTTCATTGATAAATATAGAATATCCTGAAAACCCATGCGTCATAAGCGGGTATTTTTGCTAAAAAAAAGCCACTGCATGTGAAAATCACACGAGTGGCTTTTTTTTACACTTACATTTTGTTACCAGAATTCTGAGCGGGCGATCACTCAAAATCCCCTTCAACGATCAGGGAGTCATCCCCCCCTTCGGAGGTAACGCGCTCGAACTGCCATGGGTTATGGTAGTTTTCCATCGCCTCGAACACCACCTTCGCCAGTTCGTTATGACTGGACGAATTGTGGCAGAGCAGATACTCCGTATCCGGCAGTGCAGGAAGGCCATCGGATTTGCCCAGAACGCGCAGATCGGGGCTCATCATTTCTACCGGACGGGCGGTGACACCCAGACCGGCTTTCACGGCGGCACGCACCGCTGGCAGCGTGGACGCCACATACGCCAGACGCCACGGAATATTAGCCTCATTCAGCGCCGTCAGCACCATATCGCGGAACGGGCTCGGGTCATCCAGCAACACCAGCGGCACCGGCTCCCCTTTTTGCAGCACGTATTCGGCCGCGCAATACCAGTGCGTAGGCGATGTACGCAGCGTCAGGCAGTCAAACTGCCCGGGACGATGCGTGGTGACCACCAGGTCGACTTTATTCTCATTTAACATCTCAACCATAAAAGCATTGCGCTTTACGCTCACGTCCAGCGCAAGCTTCGGATAAACCGAACTAATACGATTGAGAAGAAACGGCAATATAGTATCCGCCGACTCATCAGATGCACCTAACGTTAGCACGCCCTGAAGGTTGCTAAACATTAATGACATACATGCTTCATCATTAAAGCGAAGAATTTTCCTGGCATAACCCAGAAGCTGAATACCGTGTTCCGTTAAGAGCTTATTACGCCCGTGACGGGCAAAAAGCTCTTTACCAACCAGTTGCTCCAGCCGCTGCATTTGCTGGCTGACGGCGGACTGAGTTCGGCAAACGGCGGCAGCAGCTGCTGCAAAAGTGTTGAGATCGGCGACCGCAACAAACGTTCTCAGCAGATCGAGGTCGAGATTCATTATCGGACGATTTGCATTTATCATATCTATTCACTTTCAGGTTGCTCGTGCGGAGCTGCCCGGGTTGAAGCTGTGTGTGTACAGTTAAGCAATTCCCTCTGAAGATTTTCCCTCGCATCCCGGCCCGGCAGACTGCCTGACAGATAGTTATTGTGCTGCTTTATATCAACAGTCAGAAAGCACGTTTCATGACGATATTTTTATTCTCTTAAACGTTCAGGATATTTAGATGTTCGCAGGTTTATGTAAATTACATTAAAGGTATAACACCTTTTCTGCCATCTGTATCGCAGCGCTGTCAACGTAGCAGGAGATGTGCGACACATTCCAGCCAGAGATAACTCTAACAATAACAATCAATTAATTCGGAAAACCAGGGTCAGATATACAAAAAACGTGCATCTGCCCTCTGCTTTCCTGGAAGACATCTTAACCCAAATCCACTTTATTTATAAGTCTTATTGCAATATTAAGGATTAAAGAAGAATGTTAAGCTTCTAAACTAATTTTATTAAAATTAACTAAAGTTGCATTTTATAGGTTAATAATAAATAAATTTTAATTTAGATTAAGACCATTCATTAATGGCACTTAACATTAATTTCACATGGGTAACTTTTATCCACAGTATGCTATTACAGAAACAGGTATCAAGCATTCAGGTTTTACGAAAAGTCACTCAGGGTGACTGCCACCGCTGTCAAGCTCACCACTTATTTTTAACAGCACATTATACAGTATTTTGGTAAATGAATAGCACATTTAACCTAAGCTCTCGCTATGCGCACAACTTTAAGACAGTGAAAAAGCGTACGCACAGCGAAAAAGATTCATCAAAAATTTGCACCCCGCACAAAATCTTCTACTGCACACCCTTCAAAACGAAGCGAGGGGGGAGTACATTATTCCGTGCTGACTTCCACGGCAGGGAGCGGCGATAATAGCGAAAAGGTTAAAGGTTCATGTCCCCTATCGAAAAATCCAGCAAGCTAGATAACGTCTGTTATGACATCCGCGGCCCGGTTCTGAAAGAGGCAAAACGCCTTGAAGAAGAAGGCAACAAGGTTCTGAAACTCAACATTGGTAACCCTGCGCCATTTGGTTTTGAAGCGCCGGATGAAATTCTGGTTGATGTGATCCGCAACCTTCCCACTGCACAAGGCTATTGCGATTCAAAAGGACTTTACTCCGCACGTAAAGCCATCATGCAGCACTACCAGGCACGTGGTATGCGCGATGTTACCGTTGAAGATATCTATATCGGCAACGGCGTCTCCGAACTGATTGTGCAAGCCATGCAGGCCCTGCTGAACAGCGGGGACGAAATGCTGGTCCCTGCGCCGGACTATCCGCTGTGGACGGCTGCCGTGTCGCTATCCAGTGGTAAAGCGGTGCACTATCTGTGCGACGAATCCTCTGACTGGTTCCCGGACCTGGACGATATTCGCGCAAAAATTACGCCCCGCACGCGCGGTATCGTCATTATTAACCCGAACAACCCGACGGGCGCGGTCTACTCAAAAGAGCTGCTGATGGAGATCGTCGAGCTGGCGCGTCAGCACAACCTGATCATCTTCGCCGACGAAATTTACGACAAGATCCTGTACGACGCGGCGCAGCACCACTCCATCGCCGCGCTGGCCCCGGACCTGCTGACCGTCACCTTTAACGGCCTGTCCAAAACCTACCGCGTGGCCGGTTTCCGTCAGGGCTGGATGGTGTTAAACGGTCCGAAAAAACACGCCAAAGGCTATATTGAAGGGCTGGAGATGCTGGCCTCCATGCGTTTATGCGCCAACGTTCCGGCACAGCACGCGATCCAGACCGCGCTCGGCGGCTATCAGAGCATTAGCGAGTTTATCGTGCCCGGTGGTCGCCTGTACGAACAGCGTAACCGCGCGTGGGAGCTGATCAACGATATCCCGGGCGTCTCCTGCGTGAAGCCGAACGGGGCGCTCTATATGTTCCCGAAAATTGACGCGAAGCGCTTCAATATTCACGACGACCAGAAAATGGTGCTCGATTTCCTGCTGCAGGAAAAAGTGCTGCTGGTTCAGGGGACGGCGTTTAACTGGCCGTGGCCGGATCACGTGCGTATCGTGACGCTGCCGCGCGAAGATGACCTCGAAATGGCCATCAGCCGCTTCGGGCGCTTCCTCTCCGGATACCATCAGTAACATTGCCTTTCGGCCGGGTGGCGCTTCGCTTACCCGGCCTACACAATCCGCAAATTTGCATCTTGCCTCCCCTCCCCGCACAATGAACGCCTGTCGCAGTGAAGACAAAAGGTAACCTATGAGTCAGAGTCATTTCTTTGCCCACCTCTCCCGCCTGAAACTCATCAACCGCTGGCCGCTGATGCGCAATGTCCGCACGGAAAATGTGTCAGAGCACAGCCTGCAGGTTGCGATGGTCGCTCACGCGCTGGCCGCCATTAAAAACCGCAAATTCAACGGTCAGGTCAATCCAGAGCGCATCGCCCTGCTGGCGATGTACCACGATGCGTCAGAAGTGCTGACTGGGGATCTGCCTACGCCGGTGAAATATTTCAACTCGCAAATTGCGCAGGAATATAAGGCCATTGAAAAAATTGCCCAGCAGAAGCTGATTGAGATGGTGCCCGAAGAACTGCGTGATATCTTCGAGCCGCTTATCAACGAGCATCAGTACACGGAAGATGAAAAGTCGCTGGTCAAACAGGCCGACGCGCTGTGTGCCTATCTGAAGTGTCTCGAAGAATTGTCCGCAGGGAATAACGAATTCCTGCTGGCGAAAACGCGCCTGGAAAAAACGCTGGAATCCCGCCGCAGCGAAGAGATGGATTACTTTATGCAGGTGTTTGTACCGAGCTTCCATTTATCGCTGGATGAGATCAGCCAGGATTCGCCACTCTGATTTTCGCCCAGCGGCGCTGCGCTTGCAGGGCCTACGGGGTTGTAGGCCGGGTAAGGCGTAGCTGCCACCCGGCAAAATGCTCAGAACGGAAACAGAACCGGTATCAGTACCACGCATACCACCATCACCAGCACGGTGAACGGCACGCCCAGCTTCACGAAATCGCTGAATCGATAGTTCCCCGGTCCCAGCACCAGCGTGTTTACCGGTGAAGAGACCGGTGTCATAAATGCCGCGGAAGCGGCCATCGCCACCATCATCGCAAACGGATACGGCGACACGCCCATGGACTTCGCCATCGCCAGCGCGATAGGCGCCATCAGTACCGCCGTCGCGGTGTTCGAGATAAACAGGCCGATGGTGGCGCACATGATAAACAGGCAGACCATCATCATGTACGGCCCATACCCGCCGCCCACGTCCATTAAGCCTTTAACGATCAGATCTACCCCGCCGGTTTTTTGCAGCGCCAGGGCGAAGGGCATCATCCCGACAATGAGAATGATGCTCGGCCAGTGAATGGCTTTATAGGCGCTTTCGGCGTCAATGCAGCGGAATTTGCCCATCAACAGGCAGGCGATGATTGCGGCGACCGGATTGGGGATCTCATCGGTCAGCATCAGCGCCACCATCAGCACCAGACAAAAAATCGCGTGTGGCGCCTGGCTGTGCGCTGGCGATGCGTCGCTCTCCTCAACAGGCATGTTGAGCACCACAAAATCACGCCCTTTTTGTCCGAGCTGGCTAATGAGCTTCCAGTTACCGACGACGAGAAAAATATCGCCCAGCAGGATCGGCTCATCCACCACCGCCCCTTCCATCGCTACACCATCGCGCTTCAGCCCCACGACGTTCAGGCCATAGCGGGTACGGAACCCCATCTCCCGCACGGTTTTACCCAGTAGTTCCGATTCCGGGATCAGCGACACCTCGGCCATGCCGACATCCAGCGCCTGATCGGAGAAATACTCCCCGCGTAACACCATCGGCTCCAGCAGCTGTTCGCTGCAGAACTCGCGCAGGTCCACATCCGCGGTGGACATATCAATCAGCAGGACGTCACGGGCGCGGAATTCCGACACCCCGTTGACGTTGACGATCACCCGACGAAACCGCCGCCAGCGCTCTACGCCGATCACGTTCGCGCCATAGCGCTCACGCAGCTTCAGGTCATCCAGCCGCTGTCCCACCATCGGCGAGCCGGGGCGAATAGCCAGACGGCGTGCGCGCCCGGTAAGGCGGTACTCCTTAATCAAATCGCGGAAGGTGCGTCGCTTCCATCCTTCTTTGTTTTTGTCCTGTTTTTCACCCTTCAGGGCGAACCGGGTCAGCAGCATGTAGACCACGCCCATGACCAGAATGACCAGCCCAAGCGGGGTGACGCTGAAAAAGCTGAAGCCCTCAAATCCTTCCCGGATCAGTTCGCTGTTAACGACCAGGTTCGGCGGCGTGGCCACCAGCGTCATCATCCCGCTGATCAAACCGGCAAAACTCAGGGGCATCATCAGGCGCGACGGCGAGCTCTGCATCCGCATGGAAACACTCAACACCACCGGGATAAAGATGGCGACCACGCCCGTGGAGCTCATAAACGCCCCCAGTCCGGCGACGGTCACCATCAGGTAGATCAGCATTTTAGTTTCGCTGCTGCCCGCCACCTTCACCAGCCACGACCCCATGATGGTCGCCACGCCGGTGCGCACCAGCCCATCCCCGATGATAAACAGGGCAGCAATCAGGATAACGTTGGGATCGCTAAATCCGGAGAAGGCTTCCGGCAGCGTCAGCGTTCCGCTCAACACAAACGCGACGATGACAAACAGGGCGACGGCGTCCATGCGTACCTTGCCCGTGGCAAAAAGAATGATGGCGATTAAAAGCAGGCTCAGGACCCAAATCAGTTCACCGTTCACAACCTATCCTTGTCAGTGGAAGATGAGGAATTTTGCCATAAAAAAGCCCCAGCAATGTGGGGCCATATCATGGGATTACACTTTTAGCGAGACGGTTACAACTCCGTCAGAGGCTTTTGAAACAGACAGCGCCGTCAGGGAATCCAGCACCAAATCTGCCTCCTCCAGTCGGGGAGAACCGGCCGGAACGTTAACGGCGATGACGTGGCTCCCTGCGTTCAACCCGGCCAGTACGCCAGCCGCCGCATCTTCCACCACCACGCACTCTGCAGGATCGAGGCCCAGCAGTTCAGCGCCCAGTAAAAATGCGTCAGGCTCCGGTTTACCCCGCTTCACGCGCTCCGCCGTGATAAACACGTCCGGCGTCGGCAACCCTGCCGCCTTGTGTCGGGCGTGGGCAACCGGCACGGAACCGGAGGTGACGATAGCCCACGGGATCTGCGCCTCGTTCAGATGCTCAAGCAGTTCGCGCGCGCCCGGTAACGCGGTGATGCCGTCCGTATCGGTGGCTTCAATGTGTTCCAGGTATTTGAACTCCGCCTGAATGTCGTCCTCAGAGCGTCCGGCCAGGAAGTGCCGTAGCGAGGTGATGGCCTGTTTGCCATGGATAAAATTCAGCACGTCCTGATGATCGATGCCATGTCTGTCAGCCCAATGGCACCAGGAACGTTCCACAACCGGCAGCGAATCCACCAGCGTACCGTCCAGATCAAACAGAAAACCTCTACACTGCACACGCACCTCCGTCAGGCATTAATGATTTGTTGAATTTCGTTGCTGCTTAAATGGTACTGACGCGGGCAGGCATGCCACGCGCTCAGCATGCGCTGATATTTATCCCACATCGGGGTCTGCGCGTTGAAGCCGTGGGTACCCGCGTCAAAGTGGGTATAACGCCCTTCCGTATTCACCATAAAGCGAACATAGCTCAGATAACGCGCTTCCGTTGCGGCATCAAAGCCTAAGAAGGTGACGCGGCGCTCGTCAATGGACTGTTGATCTTTGAGATTCGTCCAGGAAACGTGCAGGGCGTGATACATCTCCATAATGTCGATCACGATGCGACAGGTTTCTTCTTTCAGCTCGCCAAACTCGCGGTCCAGTTCGCGCATTTGCAGACCAAAGCCGCGTTCGACGATGGTTTGCAGGCGGCTGTAGCGCGCAGCGTTATCGGGATCAAGCATAGTCATCATCTTGTACTGGTTGGACAAAATCAGACGTTGAGCATGGGTCATTTCCATCTTTCGACTCCTGTAGCGCATTGCACTTAAAAAAAAGACACGGTAACTGATTGTTACTGTGCCCTCTTTTCGTCGTCGTTTCGATGATCAATCACAAATCATCGAGGAATGTTTTATCCAGTTGCTTAAAAGCACGCTTTAACGTGTCCGCCAGCGCCTGGTAATCCGGCTTGCCTTCCACCGGGGCGAGCGCCTGACCGGCCTCTTCCAGCTTACCGCGCACTTCATAAAACCAGTGTAAAATAGAAGGAGGAAGTGGCGTGATGGACCGTTTACCTAGCCACCACAGGCCCTGCATCGGCAGGCTTAATGCGAAGAGCGCCGTGGCAACGGCAGGTCCAAGCTGCCCACCCAACGCAATCTGCCAGCACAGCGTAAAGATAGCGACAGGCGGCATAAAGCGAATCGCATAGCGCGTGGCGCGGATGGTGCGATTCTCAATAAACATCGGCGCAAGGCGCTTTTCCATTGGCCACGTCTTTGCGTAATGCTGTCCCCGACGAAACAGACTAAAGAAATTTACGGACGGGTTCTCTGGTGTCGACATGGCTGTACCTCAACTTCACATATAAAAATTAAAATTTTCGTGCAAAACCACAACAAGCTATGACAACGTTCAAAATATTTTGTCATCTCTACCCCGTATCGGGTATCCTGTGCCAGCCTGATAGGGCCATAGACGAGAATCATTAGCTCGTCAAATTATTGCATATTATGCCATTGGCTGAAAATTGTGCAAAATGGCATAAAATCATAGTTATTTCTTCCATCATGCCACAATGTTCGTTTGGCATGATGTTAATCATAAATGTCCGAGTCATCATGCGTTACGCTGTTAGACTCACTGACGTTTTTTTAGCCACGTATCAATAATAGGTACTTCCATGTCGAGTAAGTTAGTACTGGTTCTGAACTGCGGTAGCTCCTCACTGAAATTCGCCATCATCGATGCGCTCAACGGTGACGAATACCTCTCTGGTTTGGCCGAATGTTTCCATCTGCCTGAAGCACGTATCAAGTGGAAGATGGACGGCAGCAAACAAGAAGCGGCTTTAGGTGCAGGCGCCGCTCACAGTGAAGCGCTGAACTTTATCGTTAACACTATTCTGGCACAAAAACCAGAACTGTCTGCTCAGCTGACTGCGATTGGTCACCGTATCGTCCACGGCGGCGAAAAATACACCAGCTCCGTCGTGATCGACGACTCTGTGATCCAGGGCATCAAAGACTCTGCCTCTTTCGCACCTCTGCACAACCCGGCTCACCTGATCGGTATCGCTGAAGCGCTGAAATCCTTCCCGAATCTGAAAGACAAAAACGTGGCCGTATTCGATACCGCGTTCCATCAGACCATGCCGGAAGAGTCTTACCTCTATGCCCTGCCATACAGCCTGTACAAAGAGCACGGCGTACGTCGTTACGGCGCGCACGGCACCAGCCACTTCTATGTGACTCAGGAAGCGGCAAAAGTGCTGAACAAGCCGGTTGAAGAGCTGAACATCATCACCTGCCACCTGGGCAACGGTGGTTCTGTATCGGCTATCCGCAATGGTAAATGTGTTGATACGTCCATGGGTCTGACCCCGCTGGAAGGTCTGGTGATGGGTACCCGTTCCGGTGACATCGACCCGGCGATCATCTTCCACCTGCACGACACCCTGGGCATGAGCGTTGACCAGATCAACAAAATGCTGACCAAAGAGTCTGGCCTGCTGGGCCTGACCGAAGTCACCAGCGACTGCCGTTACGTTGAAGACAACTACGCAGAGAAAGAAGACGCTAAACGTGCAATGGACGTTTACTGCCACCGTCTGGCGAAATACATCGGCTCTTACACTGCGCTGATGGAAGGCCGTCTGGACGCGGTTATCTTCACCGGTGGTATCGGTGAAAACGCGGCAATGGTTCGTGAACTGTCCCTGGGCAAACTGGGCGTTCTGGGCTTCGAGGTTGATCACGAGCGTAACCTGGCTGCCCGCTTCGGCAAGTCTGGCTTCATCAACAAAGAAGGCACCCGCCCTGCTCTCGTTATCCCAACTAACGAAGAACTGGTCATCGCGCAAGACGCGCACCGCCTGACTGCCTGATTCCACACCGCCAGCAATGCTGGCGGTGCTGTTTTGTAACCCGCCCCATTTGGGCGGTAACGAAAGAGGATAAACCGTGTCCCGTACTATTATGCTGATCCCTACCGGAACCAGCGTCGGCCTGACCAGCGTCAGCCTTGGCGTTATCCGTGCTATGGAACGCAAAGGCGTTCGTCTGAGCGTCTTTAAGCCAATCGCCCAGCCACGTGCCGGTGGCGATGCGCCAGACCAGACCACCACCATCGTTCGCAAGAACTCCAATCTGCCGGCGGCCGAACCGCTGAAGATGAGCCACGTTGAATCTCTGCTGTCCAGCAACCAGAAAGATGTGCTGATGGAAGAGATCATCGCCAACTACCATGCTAACGCGCAAGACGCGGAAGTGGTGCTGGTTGAAGGTCTGGTGCCAACCCGCAAACACCAGTTTGCCCAGTCTCTGAACTTCGAAATCGCGAAAACCCTGAACGCAGAGATCGTTTTCGTGATGTCTCAGGGCACTGATACCCCAGAGCAGCTGAACGAGCGTATCGAACTGACGCGCAGCAGCTTCGGCGGCGCGAAAAATACCAACATCACCGGCGTGATCGTCAACAAGCTGAACGCGCCAGTGGATGAGCAGGGCCGTACTCGCCCTGACCTGTCCGAGATCTTCGACGACTCGTCCAAAGCGAAAGTCATCAAAGTTGACCCGGCTAAGCTGCAGGAATCCAGCCCGCTTCCGGTTCTGGGCGCGGTGCCATGGAGCTTCGATCTGATTGCCACCCGTGCAATCGACATGGCGCGTCACCTGAACGCGACCGTGATTAACGAAGGCGACATCAACACCCGTCGCGTGAAGTCCGTGACCTTCTGTGCGCGTAGCATTCCGCACATGCTGGAACACTTCCGCGCAGGTTCCCTGCTGGTGACTTCCGCAGACCGTCCTGACGTTCTGGTTGCAGCCTGTCTGGCCGCAATGAACGGCGTGGAAATCGGTGCGATCCTGCTGACCGGTGCCTACGAGATGGACCCACGCGTCAGCAAGCTGTGCGAACGCGCGGTCGCTACCGGCCTGCCGGTCTTCATGGTGAACACCAACACCTGGCAGACCTCCCTGAGCCTGCAGAGCTTCAACCTGGAAGTGCCGGTTGATGACCACGAGCGTATCGAGAAAGTTCAGGAATACGTTGCAGGCTATATCAACGCAGACTGGATCGAATCCCTGACCGCGACCTCCGAGCGCAGCCGCCGTCTGTCTCCTCCAGCATTCCGTTACCAGCTGACCGAGCTGGCGCGTAAAGCGGGCAAACGCGTTGTTCTGCCAGAAGGCGACGAACCACGTACCGTTAAAGCAGCTGCTATCTGTGCAGAGCGCGGCATCGCGACCTGTGTGCTGCTGGGTAACCCGGATGAGATCAACCGCGTAGCGGCCTCTCAGGGCGTTGAGCTGGGCGCAGGCATCGAAATCGTTGACCCTGAAGTGGTTCGCGAAAGCTACGTTGCCCGTCTGGTTGAGCTGCGTAAGAGCAAAGGCATGACCGAAGCCGTTGCGCGTGAGCAGCTGGAAGACAACGTGGTGCTGGGCACGCTGATGCTGGAGCAGGACGAAGTTGACGGTCTGGTTTCCGGTGCGGTTCACACCACGGCGAACACCATCCGTCCACCGCTGCAGCTGATCAAAACTGCGCCTGGCAGCTCTCTGGTGTCTTCCGTGTTCTTCATGCTGCTGCCTGAACAGGTTTACGTTTACGGCGACTGTGCGATTAACCCGGATCCAACCGCAGAACAGCTGGCTGAGATCGCTATCCAGTCCGCAGACTCCGCGACCGCTTTCGGTATCGAGCCGCGCGTGGCGATGCTCTCCTACTCCACCGGCACCTCAGGTGCAGGTAGCGACGTAGAGAAAGTGCGTGAAGCGACCCGTATTGCGCAGGAAAAACGTCCTGATCTGATGATCGACGGCCCGCTGCAGTACGACGCCGCGGTCATGGCTGACGTTGCGAAATCCAAAGCGCCGAACTCACCGGTTGCTGGTCGCGCTACCGTGTTCATCTTCCCGGATCTGAACACCGGTAACACCACCTACAAAGCGGTACAGCGTTCTGCCGACCTGATCTCCATCGGGCCAATGCTGCAGGGCATGCGCAAACCTGTGAACGACCTGTCTCGTGGCGCACTGGTAGACGATATCGTTTACACCATCGCGCTGACGGCGATCCAGTCTTCGCAGCAGCAGTAATTGTAAGGTCTTGCCGGATGGCGCTTCGCTTATCCGGCCTACAGGACCGTAGGCCCGGTAAGCGCGAGCGCCACCGGGCAACAAAAAGGCGACCACTTAACCGGTCGCCTTTTTTATTTACAGCAGCTCGCGCGCCGCCGATACAATGTCATGTGCCGTCAGGCCATACTCTTTCTGCAGGAAATCCTGCGTCCCCACCTGGCCGTAACGCTCCTTGACGCCCACCCGCCGCATCGGCACCGGGCAGGTTTCCACCAGCACTTCCGCCACCGCCGACCCCAGCCCGTTGTGAATGCTGTGGTTTTCACAGGTCACGATGCGCCCGGTTTTCTCGGCGTAGTTTTTCACCAGCATCCGGTCGATGGGTTTCAGGGTAAACATGTCGATGACCGCCGCGCTGACACCCTCCTGCTCAAGCTGGCGCGCGGCTTCCAGCGCTTCCGACACCATGATGCCGTTGGCAATCAGAGTGATATCACTCCCCTCGCGCAGCACGTTGCCTTTTCCGATGGTGAAGGTGGAGCCCGGGGCATACACGCTCGGCGCCTGCTTACGGATGGTTCGCACACAGTAGAAGCCGTCAAGATCGATAAGCTGGCGCAGCACGTCCTCAAACATCACCGCATCAGTGACTTCCAGCACCACCGAGTGCGCCAGACCGCGTACGATGCCCATATCCTCAAACGACATATGCGTTCCGCCGTTGTGGCAGGCCGTCACACCCGCATCCGACGCTATCACTTTCACGTTGTTGCGCTGATAGTCCAGGGACATAAACAGCTGGTCAAAACAGCGGCGGCTGGCAAAGGCGGTGAAGGTGTGAACGAACGGCTTGCGTCCGGTAAGGGACAGCCCGGCGGCCGTGCCGATGACGTTAGCTTCCATAATGCCGCAGTTAATCACGTGCTGAGGATAGTCACGCGCCACGCCGTCCATCGCCATCGAGCTCATCAGGTCGGCTTCGAGCGCAATGATGTCACTTCCGGCCTCAATCTGTTTTGCCACGAAGCCAGCGTAAACTTTACGCATCTCAACGGCGTCTTTCTGTCCTGCCGGTGCAACCTTAATCATGTGAAGCCTCCAGTTGGCGAATCGTCTCGTTGAGGGCCGCTTTGCTCTCCGCGGTCAATCGCAGATGGTGTGAGTTACTGAGCTGCTCCAGATACGGCACCCCCTGGCCTTTAATGCTGTCGAGGATGACGACTAACGGACGCGCATCGGCTGCCGGGATGCGCGATGTCACTGCCAGCAGACCCGGAATGTCGTCCCCCTTCACCGTCACCACGTCAAAGCCAAAGGCGCGGAATTTTCCCTCCAGGTCAAACGCGCTGATGATCTCGTCCAGCTCGCCGTCGAGCTGCTGTTTGTTCCAGTCGACAAATACCGTCAGGTTGTTCAGGCGATGGTGGGCAATAAACTGGAACGCCTCCCAGCACTGCCCTTCGTTCAGCTCGCCGTCGCCGACGATGCAGAAGACCCGATTCGGTCGCCCGGCCAGCCTGTGCGACAGCGCCATGCCGCCTGCGATGGAAATCCCCTGCCCCAGCGAACCGGTGGTGGCATCCACGCCGCGCGTTTTCAGGCGGTCCGGGTGGCTGGGCAAGCGCGTGCCGTTCTGGTTGAGGGTACTCAGCTCTTCTGTCGGGAAGTAGCCCTTGATCGCCAGGGTACTGTAGAGCGCCGGGCCCGCATGGCCTTTCGACAGGACAAAGTAGTCTCGCTCCGGCCAGTCCGGATCCGCCGGGTCGATTTTCATCACCGCGCCGTACAGCACGGCCAGGGTTTCTACCACCGACATGCTACCCCCGTAGTGGCCAAAGCCCAGCTGCGTCAGGGATTTCAGCGTCTCAAGACGAATCTGACGCGCGAATTCGGTTATCTCTTTCTCATTCATGATTTGGCTCCGGTGTTTTCCTGCGCGTTACCGCCCGCAGGTTTGTTTTTCGCGAAGACGTTGTACGCCACCAGCAGCGCGAACAGCGCCACGACCAGCCCGGTGATGGCAAGCGGCGACAGGAAGCGCGCCAGGTTGCCGAGGACAATCCCGACCGCGCCGAAGTCGGCGTCAGAGAAGGTGGTGTTCGCAAAACCAATGGCGCCGAGTACCGGCAGCAGCAGGACCGGCAGGAAGGTAATCAGCAGGCCGTTGGCAAAGGCGCCAATCATTGCACCACGACGTCCGCCGGTGGCGTTACCGAACACGCCCGCCGTTGCGCCGGTGAAGAAGTGCGGCACCACGCCCGGGAGGATCAGCACCCAGCTGAACTGACCGCAGATGAACAACCCCACAATCCCGCCGAGGAAGCTGAACAGGAAGCCAATCAGCACCGCGTTAGGCGCATAGGGGTAGACCACCGGGCAGTCCAGCGCAGGACGCGCGTTCGGCACCAGTTTTTCCGAGAAGCCGGTAAAGGCCGGAACGATTTCCGCCAGAATCAGGCGTACGCCCTGCAGAATGATGAACACCCCCGCCGCAAAGGTGATCGCCATGATGATGGCGTAGACGAGGTAGTTCTGGCCGGCGCTGAAGGTGGCTTCGACGTACTCGCGCCCGGCGCTCACCGCCATGATCAGGTAGATAATCATCATGGTCAGGGAGATGGAGATCGAGCTGTCGCGCAGGAAGCTCAGGTTCTTCGGCAGGTTCATCTCTTCCGTTGAGCGGGATCCTTTGCCGACCTTGCTGCCAATCCAGCCGGACAGCACGTAGCCCAGCGTGCCAAAGTGGCCGAAGGCAATCTCATCGTTGCCGGTAATGCGCTTCATGTAGCGCTGCGCAATCGCCGGGAAGAAAGCCATGATCAGGCCAAGGATCAGCGACCCGGTAAAGACCAGCCCCACGCCCTCAAAGCCCGCCACCGTCAGGATCACCCCAATCATGCACGCCATATAAAACGTGTGGTGTCCGGTCAGGAAGATATACTTCAGGCGGGTAAAGCGGGCGACGATAATATTCGCCACCATTCCAAAGGCCATAATCAGCGCGGTCGCTGCACCGTATTTTTCCAGTGCAATGGACACGATCGCTTCATTGTTTGGAATAATGCCCTGGATAGTAAAGGCATGTTCAAACATACCGCCTAAGGGATTTAATGACCCGACCAGCACCGTGGCGCCGCCGCCCAGTACAATAAAGCCCAGGATGGTTTTAATGGTCCCTTTCACCACGTCGGAAAACGCTTTTTTCTGCGCAACCAGACCGATTAACGCAATTAAACCCACCAGCACCGAAGGGACTTTTAAAATATCAACAACGAAATTCAGCGTTTCAAGGATAAACATATCCACCTCGCCTTATCAGGATTATTGTCTTTCGAACCAGCCGCGCAGCTGCGCTTCAAGTTCGTTGATGTCGATGATGTTGTTGATCACCACCAGCTGGCTTTCCGGCACGCTGGCGCTGGCGGCAATGTCTTTTGCCATCACGAACAGATCGGCCGCGCCCGGCGTGGCTGAGGAGAGATCGGAGTGTTCAACCTCAGCTTCAATCTCCAGCTTTTTGAGCACCTTTTTAATATTCATTTCGACCATAAAACTACTGCCCAGGCCAGAACCGCAAATAGCCATGATTTTCATTGTTGTCCCCTTATTTTGAGTAGAGTACGCCCCATCACGCTGACGCGTAATGTTGTGAAAAACCGGATTAAAGAATTAAATCAGAAGCGGTTAATAATCGTTTTAATTTCCTCCAGGGTATTCACCTGATGCAGTTCGGCCATATCGGTATCGCTGGAAAATAACTCTGCCAGCGACGAGATCATCTCGATATGGCTATTTTTGTCGGGTGCCGCGAGCATAATAATGACGTCGACAGGGTCAAACTCACCGGCACCAAACGAGACGCCCTGTTTTAGTTTTAATAACGACAACCCCAGTCCTTTGGCGCCTTCCTCCGGCCGCGCATGCGGCATCGCCAGCCCTGGTGCCAGCACATAATAAGGTCCTAACGTGTGGTGCTGCTGGATGATGGCCGTGACGTATTCAGGCTCAATCACCTGCAAATCCAGCAGCGGCTTCGCACACAGCTCCAGCGCCTGCGGCCAGTTTTCCACGCTCTCGTGCAGCGTGATGGTTGTATCATATATCCATTTTTTGAGCACTTTTCACTCCCGCGACACGCTTAAGATGAGCAAACTTTATTCAACGCATCACTGATTGACTGCGATCGCGATCACAAAGATAGCGCTACCAATGGTTATCATGCAGAAATGTGATAGCGCTATCAAATTGCAATCACGTTGCTAAATCACAGCAAAAAAAGGGATTTAAGGCGTATACTGCCTGTCACGTGAAACGAAGGAAAATAAGAACGCGTCTGGTCAGCAGGAAGGTGTATGTCTCTAACCCGAAAACGGCGCAGTACTGGTAAAGTGACACTCGCCGATGTCGCACAGCTTGCCGGTGTGGGCACGATGACCGTGTCCCGTGCGCTTCGCACGCCCGAACAGGTTTCCGATAAACTACGAGAAAAAATTGAAGCTGCCGTGCAGGAACTGGGTTATATGCCTAATCTTGCCGCCAGTGCCCTGGCCTCGGCGTCGTCATGGACGATCGCCATGGTTGTGCCCAACCTCTCCGAAGCAGGCTGCTCTGAGATGTTCGCCGGGCTACAGCAGGTGCTGCAACCTGCCGGGTATCAGATCATGTTGGCTGAGTCCCAGCATCGTCTTGAGCAGGAAGAGAAACTGCTGGAGACGCTGCTGGCGTCGAACATTGCCGCCGCTATCCTGCTCAGCGTTGAACATACCGACACCGTTCGCCACTGGCTGAAAAACGCCTCAATTCCGGTGATGGAGATGGGTGCCATGCGCGCCGATCCGATTGATATGAATATCGGGATTGATAACGTGGCGGCCATGTATGAGCTCACGGAGATGGTCATTAAGCGCGGCTATCAAAATATTGGCCTGCTGTGTGCCAACCAGGAGCAGTGGATTTTCCAGCAGCATCTGCAGGGCTGGTACAAAGCCATGCTTCGCCACCATATGTCGCCGAACCGGGTCATTAACGCGGCGATGCCGCCGAGTTTCTCGACCGGCGCGGCGCAGCTGCCCGAGTTCCTGCTGGCCTGGCCGGAGCTGGATGCGCTGGTGTGCGTCTCTGACGAGCTGGCCTGTGGCGCGCTGTACGAGTGCCAGCGCAGGCGAATCAAAGTGCCGGACGATCTGGCGGTGGTAGGTTTTGGCGATAGCGACGTGAGCCGCGTCTGTCAGCCGCCGCTGACGACCATGGCGGTGCCGCATCGTAAGATTGGAATTGAAGCCGGGAAAGCGTTACTGGAGCGCCTGAATGGCGGAGACTGGCGCGATCAAAAGCCCATCGCGTCCAGTCTGTGTCTGAGAGAGAGTTGCTGAAGCTTACTCAGCCTCTTCCTCTTTCTCTGATTTGGTCGATTCGTTATTGGCGTTGCGGCTCATCCAGAGCGCCAGCGCTTTTAACGAATCCGGCGTGAACTCGTCGCAGCGCGCGGTAATCTCCTCCGGCGTCATCCAGTTCACTTCGCTGACTTCTTCTTCCTGCAGGGCGAACGGGCCGTGAGAGACGCAGCTAAACAGCCCGCCCCAGACGCGACAGTGTTCATCCTCGAAGTAGAACTGCCCGTGCTCGGCAAACGGCACACCGGCAATGCCTAACTCTTCTTCCGCTTCACGACGCGCGGAATCCAGCAGCACTTCATCCGCCTGGACGACGCCACCTGCAGTCGCATCCAGCATACCCGGGAGAAAATCTTTCGTGTCCGTGCGGCGCTGAACCAGAATTTTACCCATACCGTCATGCACAACGATATATGTCGCACGGTGACGCAGGCGCTCCGCACGCATTTGCTCGCGGCTGGCCTGCGCGATCACTTCATTCTCTTCGTTGACAATGTCAACCCACTCTGTACTTGCCAAATGACTCTGCTCCACCATCGGGAAACCTTCTCTTCTAAGCGCTCTTTCGGCGCGTTTGCAGTTGAGGTGTAACTTACGGATTAATCGCTACCTGCGCAATAACTTGCTGATCATTAAGTGCGATAACGCTCAGGGTATTTCCTTCCAGCATGCCGTAGCTCGCAGGATACCCGCCTTTTGGGATGCTGACCGAGCCCGGATTAAAGTGATAAATCTCACCGCGTTTTTCCGCAACCGGAATATGAGTATGACCGTAAACCAGGACATCGCCAGCCGCGAGGGCCGGAAGATTATCCGGGCTGAAAAGATGCCCGTGGGTCAGGAACAGGCGGTGTTGTTCAAGCAGCACCTGTTGCCACGGTGCGGTAAGAGGGAAATGCAGCAGCATCTGGTCCACTTCGCTGTCGCAGTTGCCGCGAACGGCAATGATGCGCGAGGCGAACTGGTTGAGTTTTTCCGCGACCTGCGCAGGGGCATAGCCCTCCGGCAGCGCGTTGCGCGGGCCGTGATTCAACACGTCGCCCAAAATAATCAGCCACTGCGCACCGCTTTGTGCAAACAGGGAAAGGACACGCTCGGTAGCGGGCAGCGATCCATGGATATCCGACGCAAACATCAGTTTCATCAGTCACTCCTCGGGAAAACAGACTGCCCCCATGATACCTGAAGCGGCAGGGCTTATCAGCCCGTGCGCTTAGCCGAGAGTGCCACATAGCGCTGCACGGAGGCACGCTGCCACTGGAACGCGGCATAATCCACCAGCAGCTGCGGCACCTCATCACCGTTGAGGATCAGGCGGTTTAACATCAACGCCAGATCGGCATCGGCAATGCACCACTCGCCAAACAGGTTTGGGTTGCCATGGGCGAGCAGCGAGGTGGCTGTTTCAATCAGCTTCTGTGCGCTTTCTGCACCTTCTGCGCTGAGGGCTGGCTTTTTCACCCCGGCAAATACAACGTCCGTGGAGCGTTCGACGCGAATCGGCACCAGATCGCTTCGCAGCCACGCCTGGATCTGCCGCGCCCCGGCGCGCTTTTGCAGATCGTGAGGATAGATACGTTCCCACTCCGGCGGGGCGAACCGATCTTCCAGATACTCATCGATCGCCGACGATTCGCTCAGGGCAAATCCATCAATCTCCAGTACCGGCACGCGTCGGGTCAGATCGTAGCCCTGCCAGTGCGGTTTAAGATGCTCACCACCGTCAAGATCAACGGTCTTCAGCGTAAAGGTGAGCCCTTTTTCGGCCAGCGCAACGTATACGCTCATAACATAGGGGGAAAAGAAGTTCGCATCGGACCACAACGTGATGACGGGCTGGTTCATAACATCCTCATAGGCTGATCGGTTTTTACTCAACATATAATCTCTTTGCCTCGCTGTCACTTGATGAAAACTCACGATTTACAACAACCACCTATACTCATTTGTCATGGCACCACTCTTCGCATGGACAGGAGTTGAGAATGATCGACCTTTATTACGCCCCTACCCCAAACGGCCATAAGATCACCCTCTTTCTTGAAGAAGCCGAGCTGGATTACAGGATCATTCGCGTGGATATCAGCAAAGGCGAACAGTTCAGCCCTCTTTTTCTGGCTATCTCGCCGAATAATAAAATCCCGGCCATTATTGATAACCAGCCAGCGGACGGGGGCAGACCGTTGAGCCTGTTTGAATCCGGTGAAATTTTGCTCTATCTGGCAGAGAAAACCGGCAAGCTGCTGAGCGGCGAGTTGCGTGAGCGTCACCATACCCTGCAGTGGCTTTTCTGGCAGGCGAGCGGGCTGGGCCCCATGCTGGGTCAAAATCATCACTTTACCGCTTACGCCCCGCAGCCCATTCCTTACGCGATAGAACGCTATCAGGTCGAGACGCAGCGGCTCTATGACGTTCTGAACCGTCGGCTGAAGAAAACGCCGTGGCTCGGGGGCGATCATTACAGTATTGCCGATATCGCCTGCTGGCCATGGGTGAATACGCATGAAAAACACCGAATTGACCTGGCCTCTTACCCGGCGGTAAACAACTGGTTCGAGCGCATCCGGACCCGCCCGGCGACCGAGCGGGCGATGCAAAAAATCCAGCAAATTTAACCCGGTATGAGGCTGGGTGCCTGTGAGGCACTCATGTATTATGAGCAGGAAATACTGACACGGAGAAGACCTGCAATGTCACAGCCAGACGCCATTATTCGTATAAAAAATTTACGCCTGCGTACCTTTATCGGTATCAAAGAGGAAGAGATCGCCAACCGTCAGGATATTGTCATTAACGTGGTGATTCACTATCCCGCAGACAAAGCGCGCGCCAGCGAAGATATCAATGACGCGCTGAACTACCGCACAATCACCAAGAACATTATCCAGTTTGTGGAGAATAACCGCTTCTCTCTGCTAGAAAAATTAACTCAGGATGTGCTCGATATCGCACGCGAACATCACTGGGTCACTTATGCTGAAGTTGAGATCGATAAACTTCACGCCCTGCGCTACGCCGATTCCGTCTCCATGACGTTAAGCTGGCGGCGCCAGGCGTAAACCTGGAGGTTGTATGAAGATTTTGCTGACCGGCGGTACAGGCCTGATTGGTCGTCACCTCATTGCGCGTCTGCAGGCCTTGCACCACGACATCACCGTGGTCACGCGCAGCCCGGAGAAAGCGCGTCAGGTACTGGGGGCGGGTGTCGATATCTGGAAAAATCTGGCCGATCAGCAAAATCTGGACGGCTTCGACGCCGTCATTAACCTCGCGGGTGAACCCATCGCCGATAAGCGCTGGACGGAAGAGCAAAAACAGCTGTTATGCAGCAGCCGGTGGAACATCACCGAAAAGCTGGTCGAGCTGATCCGCAACAGCCACACGCCGCCTTCCGTGCTGATTTCGGGTTCCGCCGTGGGCTACTACGGCGATCTTGGCGAGGTGGTGGTGACCGAGGAAGAGCCGCCCCATAACGAGTTTACCCACAAACTCTGTGCCCAGTGGGAGCGTATCGCCAGTGCGGCGCAAAGCGATCGAACCCGCGTCTGCCTGCTGCGGACCGGTGTCGTTCTGGCACCGAAAGGCGGCATTTTGGCGAAGATGCTTCCCCCTTTCAGGCTCGGACTCGGCGGCCCCATTGGTAATGGCCGTCAGTATATGGCCTGGATCCATATCGACGATATGGTCAACGGGATTCTCTGGCTGCTGGATAACGATCTGCGCGGGCCGTTCAATATGGTTGCGCCGTATCCGGTGCGTAATGAACAGTTTGCTCACGCGCTGGGGCATGCCCTGCACCGTCCGGCAATTTTGCGCGTGCCTGCCACGGTCATTCGTCTGCTGATGGGTGAAGCGTCTGTTCTGGTATTAGGCGGACAGAGAGCGCTGCCAAAACGACTGGAAGCGGCCGGGTTTGCGTTCCGCTGGTATGAATTAGAAGAGGCGCTGGGGGATGTGGTGCGGTGAATATGGTACAGTGACAGGCCATTTTCAGAAGATATGGCGTAACAATGGCAACCATCACCACACCCCGGCTTCACCTCACCCCTTTCGAACCCACTGACTGGGCCTTCTTCCGCTCGCTACGTGAAGATCGCCGCATCATGCGCTATATGGCCGCCATCGCCCCGGAAAAAGAGACCCGACGCGTGTTTGCCGCGCGACTCGCTGCTGCTCATGTGTTTGTCATTCGCGCCCGGGATGATGATACGCCGCTGGGCGATATCGGCCTGCAAATCAGCGCAGAGAATCGTGAAGAGGCGGATATCGGCTATACGGTTGTGCCTGCCGCGCAAGGGAAAGGTATCGCCAGCGAGGCGCTGCGCGCGGTGTGTGATTATGCGTTCAACCAGACCGGCGTGAAGGCGATTAACGCGTATGTGCTGGCGGACAACGGCGGGTCGGTGCGGGTGCTGGAGAAAGCCGGGTTTGTGCGTATGCAGGTGCTGGAAAAGGCGTATGAGATTGACGGCGTGCGCTATGACGACTGGGTGTACCGGCTGGAGTGTAGTGCGGCCTGTTTGCCGGGTGGCACTGCGCTTACCCGGCCTACGGTTTTGTAGGCCCGGTAAGCGAAGCGCCACCGGGCAACTGTGCTGCACTGCGGTCTGATGCCCTCTTACTTCAGGGAGCCTTTCAGGAATTGCTGCAAACGCGGACTTTGCGGGTTCGCCAGCACCTCATCCGGATGCCCCTGCTCTTCAATTTTCCCCTGATGCAGGAAAATCACGTGGTTCGAGACGTTACGGGCAAAGCCCATCTCGTGCGTCACCACCACCATCGTTTTGCCCTCTTCGGCCAGCTTCTGCATGATGCGCAGCACTTCGCCAACGAGTTCCGGGTCGAGCGCGGAGGTCGGTTCGTCGAACAGCAGCACCTCGGGCTCCATCGCCAGCGCGCGCGCGATGGAGACACGCTGCTGCTGACCGCCGGAGAGATGCACCGGGTATTTCATCTGCTGGCGTTCGTCGATGCCCACTTTTGCCAGGTATTTTACCGCGCGCTCGCGGGCTTCATGCTTGCTCAGGCCCAGCACCTGAACCGGCGCTTCCATCACGTTCTCCAGCACCGTCATGTGGCTCCAGAGGTTAAAATGCTGGAACACCATCGTCAGACGCGTACGCAGCAGACGCAGCTGGTGCTTATCGGCCACCTTCAGTTGGCCGTCTTTGTCACGCACCAGGTTGATGTTCTGCCCGCTTACCACAATCGAGCCTTCGCTCGGCTTTTCCAGGAAGTTAATGCAGCGCAGGAAGGTACTTTTACCCGAGCCGGATGAGCCGATGATACTGATCACGTCGCCCGCGTTTGCCTGCAGCGACACCCCTTTCAGCACTTCATGTTCGCCGTAGCGTTTGTGCAAATCAATAACGTTTAATTTGTTCTCAGCCATCATCTTTCTCAGTGCGTCGAAGAAGGTTTTATATGCTGCAACCAGCGTTTTTCAGCCTTACGGAACAGGCTAATCAGAACATAAGAGATAATTAAATAGAGCACCGCCGCAATGCCAAATGCGGTAAACGGCTGATAGGTCGCGGAGTTAATATCGCGCGCGATTTTAAGCAGATCCGGCACCGTCGCGGTAAAGGCAAGCGCGGTCGAGTGCAGCATCAAAATCACCTCATTACTGTACGCCGGTAACGCGATACGCAAGGCCGACGGCAGAATAATGCAGCGGTACAGTTTCACCGACGAGAAGCCGTAGGCCCGCGCGGCTTCAATCTCACCGTAAGGGACAGAGCGAATAGCCCCCGCGAAAATCTCGGTGGTGTAGGCGCAGGTGTTGAGCGTCAACGCCAGCACAGTACAATTCAGGCCGCTGCGGAAGAACGCATTCAGCATCTCAGTGCCTTTTACGATCTCAAGCGTGTACATCCCCGAGTAGAACACCAGCAGCTGCACGTACAGCGGCGTACCACGAAACACGTAGGTGAAGAGCCAGATCGGGAACTGGATAAATTTATTGTTCGACACGCGGCCAATGGCAAGAAACACCGCCAGAATACCGCCCATTACCACGGAGGAGATCAGCAGCCAGAGCGTAATCGCCACGCCGGTAAAGCGGTAGCCATCCGTCCACAGCAGCGATTTCCAGTATTCCTGAATAATCTCAATCACAGGTCAGCCCTCTTCACACCCACGGAGTAGCGACGCTCGAGCAGAAGCAGCACACCATTGGAGACGGTCGTAAAGACCAGATAAATCACGCCACAGACCACCGCAAAGTAGAACGGCTCCCAGGTACTCTTGCCAGCCAGTTGAGTCGCTTTCACGACGTCTTCCAGACCGAGCAGCGAGACCAGCGCTGTCGCTTTGAGGATAACCTGCCAGTTGTTGCCGATGCCCGGGAGCGCATAGCGCATCATGGCCGGGAACATAATCCGACGAAACGTTTGTGATGAGGTAAAACCAAATGCGGTTGCCGCCTCAATGTGACCTTTCGGCACGGCCATGTAAGCACCGCGGAAGGTTTCGGTGAAGTAGGCGCCGTAGATAAAACCGAGGGTAATAATACCGGCCACCATTGGGTCGATATCAATTTGTCCCATGCCCATCGCGTCCGTCACGCTGTTCAGCGCAATCTGCAGACCGTAAAAGATAAGCAGCATCAGCACCAGATCGGGAACGCCGCGAATAAGCGTGGTGTAGCCTTCAAAGATCAGCGCCAGCGGTTTGTTAGCAGAAAGCTTCGCCCCTGCGCCTGCCAGACCTATCAGCACCGCCAGCACCACGGAGCTGATAGCCAGCTCAAGGGTGACAAGCGCGCCCTGTAAAATAACGCCAGAAAATCCGTACAGCATACCGCGAGCCCTGTCGTATCGTGAGTGGTGGAACCGTGTCTTTTCCCCTCCCACCGTGGGAGGGGCCGCACGTTATATGACGGGGCGATTAGCCGCCGTAAACATTAAAATCAAAGTACTTTTTCGCCAGCTTGTCGTAGGTGCCGTCAGCGCGCATTTCAGCGAACGCTTTGTTCAGCGCCTCACGCAGTTCGTTGTCTTCTTTGCGCAGGCCCATACCGGTGCCCACACCAAACAGCTTAACGTCCTTAATGGACGGGCCGCCAAACTTGTAATCTTTACCGACCGGCGTTTTCAAGAAGCCTTCGCTAGCCGCGACTTCATCCTGGAATGCGGCATCAATTCGGCCTGCAGTCAGGTCAGCGTAGATATTTTCCTGGCCCTGATAGGAGACAATTTCAATCCCCTTCGGTGCCCAGTGTTCGTTACCGTAGGTTTCCTGGGTAGTGCCCTGCAGCACGCCCACGCGTTTACCCTTCAGCGACTCCAGCGTTGGCTGAATGTCAGACGATTTCGCCACAACCAGACGTGAATCGGCCGCGTAGAGTTTGTCGGTGAAGGCAATCTCCTGCTGGCGTTTTTCGGTGATGGAGAGCGAGGACATGATCACGTCGATTTTTTTCGCTTTCAGGGAAGGGATCAGCGCATCCAGCGGGTTCTCAACGTAGGTACACTGTGCTTTGATGCGTTTGCACAGCTCATTGGCCAGATCGATGTCAAAACCGACCAGTTCACCCTTTGAATTCTTCGATTCGAACGGCGCATAGGTAGGGTCGGTACCAATGCGAATTTTCTGCGGAATAGCTGCGAATGCCGCGGTGGCGCTGGAAAAGGCCAGTACCAGTGATAATGACAACACGAGTTTTTTCATATTTGTCCTCAACAAACTGTCTTCATACGGGATTTTTACGACGACGGGATGGTGCTAATGTGCCATTAATCCCCTCAGTCAGGCAAAGATTAATGCCTTTCAGGCGGGAATTTTTGCATTATAAATGCGTAAGTATGCACAAAGCGATCCAATACGGTGCAACACATGCACCGCATTGGGTCAACCGCTCCCGTAACGCACCGTTACGGTGCGTTACCGCCAGGTGTTATTCGCCGTATACGTTGAAGTCGAAGTATTTCTTCGCCAGTTTGTCGTAAGTACCGTCTTTACGCAGCTCCGCAAAGGCTTTGTCAAAGGCGGCTTTCAGCTCGGTATCATCCTTACGCAGGCCAATCCCGGTGCCGTCACCAAAGTACTTTTTGTCTTTCACCGACGGGCCTGCAAACGCGAATTCTTTGCCCGCAGGCTGCTTCAGGAAGCCTTCGCTCGCGGCGACTTCATCCTGGAATGCCGCATCCAGACGGCCTGCCGCCAGGTCAGAGTAAATCAGATCCTGGTTCTGATAAGCCACCACGTCTACGCCCTTCTCACGCCAGTTAGCATTGGCATAGCCTTCCTGCGTCGAGCCCTGAAGCACGCCGACGTGTTTGCCTTTCAGCGAGTCGATGGTGGGCTTAATCGGGGAGCCTTTAGGGGCAATCAGGCGAGAATCCGCGGCGTAGAGCTTGTCAGAGAAGGCAATCTCCTGCTGGCGTTTTTCGGTGATGGAGAGAGAAGAGATAATGGCGTCGATTTTCTTGGCTTTCAGCGACGGGATTAACGCGTCAAAGTCGCTGCCCACCCATGTGCATTTCACCGCAATACGCTTGCACATTTCATTACCCAGATCGATATCAAACCCCACGAAATCGCCTTTCGCATCCTTGGAAGAGAATGGCGCGTAGGTTGCGTCTGTACCGATACGTACCGTCTGTGGAAGCGCTGCGTAGCTACCTGCTGCCGCACTTAACCCCACGAGCAAAGACAGAGCCAGAACCGTCTTCTTCATACATTTACCCTCAAGTACCGTGATTTTATTATGTATTGTGTTGTGTGTTGTGTTGCAGGCTTCATCTTGCAGGTCTTATGCCACATTGCCGTCTGGTCAAAACTTCGACGTTAAATATGTTAATAAAACGTTGCGATATTGCCTTAATGGTGAAAGATAGCAGGTCTGCCGAACGAACCGGAGAGAGAAAAAGGGAAAAAACGAATTAAATGTCGAGGATATGATCGCCGTTGCATAATTGCCCTGAAACAGGGCAACTTGTCTTTTCATGCACCTGGTTTGTGCACAGATTCAGGCACCCTGCCAGCGGGTGAAGAGATCGTCGGGCAGGTCGATGTCAAACTGATCGAGCACCCGGTTAACCGTCTGGTTGATGACGTCGTCCAGCGTTTGCGGGCGATGGTAGAACGCGGGTACCGGCGGCATGATGACCGCGCCCAGCTCCGCAGCCTGCGTCATTAAGCGCAGATGACCCAGGTGCAGCGGCGTTTCCCGCACGCACAGCACCAGAGGACGCCGCTCCTTCAGCACCACATCCGCCGCGCGCGTCACCAGGGTGTCCGTATAGCTATTCACAATGCCGGAGAGCGTTTTAATTGAACAGGGCAGGATAACCATGCCGGCTGTTTTAAATGAGCCTGAGGAGATGCTGGCAGCGATATCACGGGCATCGTGAACGACATCCGCCAGCGCCTGAACATCGCGCAGGGAGAGATCGGTTTCCAGAGAGAGGGTCTGCCGCGCCGCCTGGCTCATCACCAGATGGGTTTCGACGTCCACCACGTTACGCAGAACCTGTAACAAACGTACGCCGTAAATCGCGCCGCTGGCGCCGCTGAGCCCAACTATGAGTCGTTTCATGATTTTCGCCCTTACTGATTTCAGGGCAGACTGTGCAGGATTTTCCGGGGAGTTGCAAGTGAGGGCATACGCCCTCACCTGCCAGAGCATCAACCTTCGTTGTGCATCTCTAAGCTTTCAAGATCGTTCTGCAGCTGGACGGCTTTGGCGTCGTCATTGCGCAGCGAATCAAGATAGTCGAGATACTGCTGGTCAACGTCTTTGGTCACGTAAATACCGTTGAACACGGAGCATTCAAACTGCTGAATTTCTGGGTTCTCGGCACGTACCGCGTCGATGAGATCGTTCAGGTCCTGGAAAATCAGGCCATCAGCGCCGATGATCTGGCGAATTTCATCCACTTCACGGCCGTGAGCGATCAGCTCGTTGGCGGTTGGCATATCAATACCGTACACGTTCGGGAAGCGAATCTCCGGCGCAGCAGAGGCCAGGTAGACTTTCTTCGCACCCGCTTCGCGGGCCATCTCGATAATCTGCTCAGAGGTGGTGCCACGAACAATGGAGTCATCCACCAGCAGAACGTTCTTATCGCGGAATTCCGCGCGGTTGGCGTTCAGCTTGCGGCGCACTGACTTACGGCGCAGATGCTGCCCCGGCATGATAAACGTGCGGCCAACGTAGCGGTTCTTCACGAAGCCCTGACGGTATGGCTTATCCAGAATGCGGGCAATCTCCAGCGCGATATCGCAGGAGGTTTCCGGGATAGGAATTACCACGTCGATGTCGAGATCGTCCCACTCGCGGGCAATCTTCTCGCCGAGCTTCGTGCCCATATTGACGCGCGCGCTGTAGACGGAAATCTTGTCGATGAACGAATCCGGACGGGCAAAGTAAACGTATTCAAACAGGCACGGGTTGCTGACCGGGTTGTCGGCACACTGGCGGGTGAACAGCTGGCCCTTCTCGGTGATATACACCGCTTCGCCCGGCGCCACGTCGCGCAGGAATTCGAAGCCCAGGGTGTCCAGCGCCACGCTCTCCGAGGCAACCATATATTCAGTACGGCCATCGCCGAGGTCGCGCTTGCCGAGCACCAGCGGACGAATGCCGTTTGGATCGCGGAAGGCGACCATACCGTGACCGATGATCATCGCCACGCAGGCGTACGCGCCGCGGATCTGACGGTTTGTCGCGGCAATCGCGGCAAAAATGTTATCTGCTTCCAGCGGATAGTGACGGAAGTTATCCAGCTCGCTGGCGAACACATTGAGCAGGATTTCTGAATCAGAGGTGGTGTTAATGTGGCGACGTTTCTCTTCGAACAGCTTTTTACGCAGTTCATGCGCGTTGGTCAGGTTGCCGTTATGAGCAAGGGTGATGCCATACGGTGAGTTGACGTAGAAAGGCTGTGCCTCAGAGGCGCTGGAACTGCCAGCAGTAGGATAACGAACGTGACCGATCCCCATATTACCTTGCAGACGCTGCATATGGCGGGCTTCAAACACATCGTTTACCAGGCCATTCGCCTTACGTAAACGGAAGCAGTTGTTTGCATCAATGGTGATGATACCCGCAGCATCCTGCCCACGGTGCTGAAGCACCGTTAACGCGTCATAAATCGACTGGTTTACCGGCATGAAACCGGCGATACCGACAATACCGCACATTCGTCTTTTCCTCGTTAAGCCACATCTCAGGGTTTATGCCCTGGGCAAAAAACTCGACGAGCTTTGCAGATAGTCAAAGAACCATCTGATGATGAAGCTGAACTCTGGAATGAGCTGCGATTTCTGCCAGTCTTCACTTTTGGAGAACCCGGTGAAGGTATCCAGGAAGAACAGGATCGCGGCCACAATCAGCACGCCTCGTAATGCCCCGAAACAGATCCCGAGCACCCTGTCCGTTCCTGACAGACCGGTTTTCTCGACCAGCTGACCTATCACGTAATTCACGATAGCGCCGACAATCAACGTTGCGATAAACAGCACCGCGATAGCGATTCCATTTCGGACCAGTTCATCTTCAAAGCCCGTGAACCAGACAGACAGGTAAGTGTAGTAATGACTGGCGACAAAGAAAGCACAACCCCAGGTCACCAGCGATAACGCTTCACGAACAAAGCCACGGATCAGGCTAACCAGACAGGAAAAACCAATCACCGCAATGATGGCGTAATCAATCCAGACCATATGTGTCCCACGATTTAACGCCCTGTCATCCAGTTCGGGGCGAATTCTAACAGAAAAAGAAAACGTTTGCGTAGGGATTTCCTTCCCGCGCGTAAATAAAAAAGGCGCTGAAAAAATGTTCAACGCCGTGGCTTATCGCCTCTCTCTTAAAGGAGCAGGTCGTACTTAGTTTGCGCTGTAGCCCATCACCACACCGCTCAGGCCGGAGATCTGCTTCAGCTCACCCAGCGACCCTTTCAGTTTGTCTTTAGACGCTTCTGGCCCCACGAGGATACGCGTAATTTTACCCTGCACCGGCGTGGAAGGTGAAGTGTAAACACGATATCCCGCACTGCGCAGTTTGCTTACGACCTCGTTGACTTTATCGGCATTTTTCAGCGCACCGAGCTGCACCACGTAGGCTTTACCCGTTGGGGCAGCAGCGTCCTGCTGCGTCGGTTTTGCTGGCGGAGGCGTCTCTGACGCCGCGGCGAGCTGTTCTGCCGCTTTATCGCGCTGCGGTTTCGGCTGCGGCTTCTCAACCGGCTTCGGTTTTTCAACCGGTTTAGGCTGCTCGACCGGCACAGGATCGATATCGCTGTTGCTCGTGGCCGCCAGGCGAGACGGGTCGAGCGACGGTGCGGCGGCATCACCCGCGCGCACCTCTTCCGCCGCGCCTTCCGGTGGCTGAGCAGGCAGCGCCTGCGTCGCCGCGGGCAGCATATCCGGCTCATCGCGGTCACCCGGTTTCGGCACCAGCGGAATCGCGGCAAACTCATCCTGATAATGCTTTTTCTGCCCGTCGAGCAGCCCGGGAAGAATAATCACCCCGAGCGCGACCAGCACAATGGTTCCTGTTAAACGGTTCTGAAACTTACTCGCCACCGGTTCTCCCCGCGTCCATCACTTCCATGACATGTGCCACCGTGTGGAATGAACCACACACCAGCACGGTATCTTCTGGTTTAGCATCCGCCATCGCGGCATGCCAGGCCTGCGCCACGCTACTGTAGATTGCGCCTTTGCCGAGATGTTCCATCAGCTGCTCAGCCGTCGCGCCGCGCGGCCCCTCCAGAGGAGCACAATACCAGCTATCGACCACACTCTCCATGCAGGCCAGCGTCCCGCCGATATCTTTATCATGAAGCATACCGATAACCGCCAGCACGCGCCCGGTTTTTGGTAACGATTTGAGACGTCCCGCGAGATACGCCGCCGCGTGGGGGTTGTGCGCCACATCCAGGATCAGGCGCGGTGACTCGCTCACAATCTGGAAACGTCCGGGCAGAATCGCATTTTGAATGCCCTCGCGGATCGCCTGTTCGCTGACCACGAGGCCGCTGGCGCGCAGTGCCGCCAGCGCGGTGGCTGCGTTTGGCTGCGGCACCTGGGGCAGCGGCAGGTTGTCGAGCGCGCCCTGCGCATCGCTAAAGCGCCAGCCGTTGTCCTGAACCTCATACTGCCAGTCAACACCGCGGCGCAGCAGCTGCGCGCCCTTCTCCTTCGCCACGTCAGCAATGGTATGCGGCATATCCGGCTCGCCAACCACCGCGGGCTTATTTGCCCGGAAAATACCGGACTTCTCACGGCCGATACTTTCACGATCGGGCCCCAGCCAGTCGACATGATCCAGCGCGATGGAAGTCACCACCGCCACGTCCGCATCCACGATATTGGTCGCATCAAGACGTCCGCCGAGACCGACCTCAAGGATCACCACATCCAGCTGCGCCTGTTTAAACAGCCACAGGGCCGATAGGGTACCGTATTCAAAATAGGTTAATGAGATCTCTCCGCGCGCGGCTTCAATTTCAGCAAACGACGCCGTATGCGCGGATTCCGGCAGCTCGCGGTTCTGTACGCGAACCCGCTCGGTGTAGCGTACCAGGTGTGGAGAGCTGTAAACGCCAACCCTGTAACCCGCCGCCATCAGGACGGATTCCAGCGTACGGCAGGTCGTGCCTTTGCCGTTGGTTCCCGCGACGGTGAACACGAAAGGCGCCGGTTTGAGCACGTCAAGACGCGCCGCAACCTCGCTTACGCGTTCAAGCCCCATATCGATGGTTTTACTGTGCAGGTTTTCCAGATAAGAAAGCCACGCGGCCAGGGGCGACGTGGCTTGGGGAATGCTTTTATTTTCCATAATGCCCGGTTGTCATTAACAGATTAGAAAGCAAAAGGGCAGCGCCAACCGGCCCTGCCCTTTTCAGTTATCAGGCCTCGGGTTCCTGATCCGGTACCACCACGCCTTCGCGCGGTTCATCCGGGTTCGGCGCTGGCAGATTCATCAGCTTCGCCAGGATGCTCGCCAGCTTCAGGCGCATTTCCGGACGGCGGACAATCATGTCGATGGCGCCTTTCTCGATGAGGAACTCACTGCGCTGGAAGCCCGGCGGCAGTTTTTCACGAACGGTCTGCTCGATAACGCGAGGACCCGCAAAGCCGATCAGCGCTTTTGGCTCAGCGATGTTCAGATCGCCCAGCATCGCGAAGCTCGCGGAGACGCCGCCCATGGTTGGGTCGGTCAGCACGGAGATATACGGCAGACCGCGCTCCTGCATCTTCGCCAGAGCTGCAGAGGTTTTTGCCATCTGCATCAGCGACATCAGCGCTTCCTGCATGCGCGCACCGCCGGAGGCAGAGAAGCAGATCAGCGGACAGTTGTCTTCCAGCGCCTGCTCAACGGCACGCACGAAGCGCGCACCGACCACGGAGCCCATTGAGCCGCCCATAAAGGAGAACTCAAACGCAGCGGCAACAGCCGGCATCCCGTGCAGGGTGCCTTTCATGACGACCAGCGCGTCTTTCTCGCCGGTCTCTTTCTGTGCAGAGGCCAGACGATCTTTATATTTTTTGGAATCGCGGAACTTCAGCACGTCTTTTGGCTCAAGCTCGCTGCCCAGTTCTACCAGAGAACCTTCGTCCAGCAGGCTATGCAGGCGGTTGCGCGCCGACATACGCATATGGTGGTCACACTTCGGACACACCTCAAGGTTGCGCTCCAGCTCTGCGCGATACAGAACCTGGCCGCAGCTATCACACTTCGTCCATACCCCTTCAGGAATGCTCGCTTTACGCGTTGGGGTAATGTTGCTTTTAATTCGTTCAATCCAGCTCATTGATAACCTTTCTGCCTGAACCTGGTCGTATGCCAGTTTTGCTATAAGAGGCGAATAATGCCATTTTTGCCTCCAACAGACCATGAATGTTGCACATTAAAACATAACAGCCCGAAACTTTGGATAAAAAAGTGGTCGAACCGCCAGTGTGCATTTACTTCGCTTGCTTTGCCGCCGCACGTTTGTGACGAATGATTTCGATAACACCCGGCAGTACGGAAAGCACAATAATCGCTACAATCAGTAACTTAAGGTTTTCCTGAACCACCGGGAGATCGCCAAACAGGTAGCCTGCATAGGTAAACAGCAGCACCCACAACAGCGCCCCCACGACGTTATACATGGCAAAATGACGATAGGACATATGCCCCATTCCCGCCACAAACGGTGCAAATGTGCGCACAATAGGCACAAAGCGCGCAAGGATAATGGTTTTTCCGCCATGGCGTTCATAAAACGCATGGGTTTTGTCTAAATAGCTGCGACGGAAAATTTTTGAATCCGGATTACTGAACAGCCGCTCACCGAATACGCGTCCAATCGTGTAGTTGACCGCATCACCGACGATGGCGGCAATCACCATCAGCACCACCATAAGATGCACGTTCAGATCGTTGGTGGGCAGCGCCGATAACGCTCCGGCAACGAACAGCAGGGAATCCCCCGGCAGGAACGGCGTGACAACCAGCCCGGTTTCACAGAACAGGATGAGGAACAGAATAGCGTAAACCCAGACGCCATACTGCGCGACCAGCTCCGCCAGGTGAACATCAATATGCAGGATGAAATCAATTATAAAACGAATTACGTCCATATTGTCTAAGCCCTAATTGCACCTTTGTTTAGTCCGCTAAAAACAGCGGACCCATTGGCGGTTTCGGCAGGTCAAACCGATCCGGATAGTCTACCGAGACCAGATACAACCCTTCCGCTTTCGCCGTGGCTGCCGCAAGCGTTCTGTCCTTCGCTGCCAGCAGGTCTGCAATCCAGCTCTCCGGCTGGTGTCCGGCACCCACTTCCATCAGGCTGCCCACAATATTCCGCACCATATGATGTACAAAGGCATTGGCTTTGATATCCACCACCACATACGCGCCAAAACGGCTGACGTTGATGTGCATGACGTTACGCCACGGCGTGCGGGACTGACACTGCACCGCACGAAACGAGGTAAAGTCATTCTCCCCAATCAGACACTGCGCCGCGCGATGCATACGTTCAGCATCAAGCGGTTCATAAAAATGCGTCACGCCCTGGCTTAACACCGCCGGACGCAGACGCTGATTGTAGATGACGTAGCGGTAACGGCGCGCCGTGGCGCTGAAACGCGCGTGAAAATCATCCGGCACAGCTTTCACCCAGCGCACCGCAATGTCACCAGGCAAATTCGCATTTACCCCCAGCGTCCAGGCGGCATCCTTACGCACGGCGGTGGTTTCAAAGTGCACCACCTGCCCCGTGCCGTGAACGCCCGCATCCGTACGGCCTGCACACAGGACGTTAATCGGCTCGTTTGCCACCTGAGAGAGCGCTTTCTCCAGCTTTTCCTGGACGCTGCGCACCTCATTCTGACGCTGCCAGCCATAATATTTACTGCCATCGTACTCAATACCGAGGGCAATTTTATGAACCGGCTTTTGTTCCACGTCTGACATCAGTACAGGTACTCCTGCACCAGTTTTTCAGCGATCTTGACCGCCATCAGCGCGCCGCCGAAACGAACGTTGTCGGCAACGGACCAGAACTGGACCTGCTCCGGCATACCGTAGTCGTTACGCACGCAGCCAACGGAAAGATGCGCGCTGCCGGTGGCATCGCCCACCTGGGTCGGGAACTCGCTCTCTTCAGAGAGGACGATGTCTTCCCCGCGGCCAAACGCATCGCGCGCCTCTTCTGCCGCCAGCGGACGCAGCGCTTCAAAGCCGACCATCTGCGCGTGGCCGTAGAAGACCGGGGACTGCACGACGCTTGCGGAGATCATCAGGCCATCGTCCTGCAGAATTTTACGTACCTCATCAACGATACGACGCTCTTCGCGCACGGAACCCTCGCGGTCCGGCAGCAGCGGCAGCATGTTGAACGCCAACTGGCGGCCAAAGAAATCATCTTCGTCAATCGGAATGCCGTTCAGCAGCTTCGCGCTCTGCCCGGCCAGCGCGTCAACGGCCTTTTTGCCGTTTGCGGACGCGGACAGCAGGCTGGTGACGGTAATGCGCGACAGGCCGCCGTCGTCGATCAGCGGTTTCAGGGCGGTCAGCAGCTGGCTGGTCAGGCTGTTCGGTACCGCAATGACGTTACGGTTGCGGTAATCAGCCAGCACAAACGGGTTCACGTCCGGCACCACCAGCGGCACATCCGGCTCCATGGAGAACAGGCCGCTCAGGTCGATGACCAGGCAGCCTGCGTTGGTCGCCTCTTCAACGTACGCCGCAGTGGCTTCAGCGCCTGCGGCGAAAAACGCCAGCTGCGCCTGCGTCCAGTCGAACGCCGCCGCATCCTGAACCATGACGGATTTACTGTTAAAACGCAGATGCTCACCCGCGCTATCCGTTCGCGCCAGCGCATAGATATCGCCCACCGGGAACTGACGCTCAGCAAGCGTTTCGAGCAGGGCTTCGCCCACGGCACCCGTGGCACCTAAAATGGCAATGTTCCAGCCTTCAGACATGGTGGTTTACTCCAGAAATAAAAAAGCGTCCCTGTCGGAGTATCCGACAGGGAGCATTAAGAAGACATTAATGCGCCGGGTGATGAATGGCGTTAAACCCCAGCTTGTGCAGCAGCGTCGCCGCCGACGCGTCGTCGCACATGACATACAGGGAAGACCACTCGCGGCGCTCAACGTAGTGCTTGCGCAGCTTATCAAACTCACCCGGGATCCCCGCCACTTTACGCAGCAGCGCATCATCGCGGCGCACATCATACACCAAATGCACCAGCCTTTTCAGCGTTGCCTGATCGAGCGGGCCGTGAAGGGTAATGCGGCCAAATTCAGGCGCGGGGAGTAAGGTATCCAGCGCCACCTGCTGCGGATGACCGATAAAGGCGCTGTAGGCCTCGAAGACCTGCGTCGTGCCGCGGGCTTTCCCTTCGAGGGTATAACCGGCGATATGTGCGGTGCCCACGTCCACCTTGTTAAGCAACTCAACGTTGAGGTCCGGCTCCGGCTCCCAGACGTCCAGCACCACGCTGAGATCTTGTCCTTCGTTCAGACACCTCAGCAGCGCGGCGTTATCGACTACCGGACCACGACAGGCATTTATCAGAATAGCGCCAGCCTTCAGACGGCGAATGAGCGCCTCATCGGCAAGATGCAGCGACTTATACGGCCCCTCTTTAAACAGCGGCGTGTGGAACGTCAGCACGTCACACTGTTCAACCAGCTCGTCCAGCGAGCGGAAATCCCCGTCATCGCCGTTGTCTTTGCGCGGCGGATCGCACAGCAGCGTACGGATCCCTAACGCTTCCAGGCGCTTTTGCAGGCGCCCGCCGACGTTACCCACGCCGACAATCCCCACGGTGCGGTCTTTCAGCGCAAATCCGTCGCGCTCGGCCAGCATCAGCAGCGAGGAGAAAACGTATTCCACGACGGCAATCGCGTTACAGCCCGGAGCGGCGGAGAAACCGATTCCGGCCTGCTTCAGCCATTTATCATCCACATGATCGGTCCCTGCCGTTGCGGTCCCAACGAACTTAACCGCCTTACCGGCGAGCAACGCCTCATTTACTTTGGTCACCGAGCGCACCATCAGGGCGTCGGCGTCGTCCAGTTCGTTGACCGGGATTGGGCGACCAGGAACAGCCTTAACGTTACCCAGGCGGCTAAACAGCTCACGGGCGTAAGGCATATTTTCATCAACGAGGATTTTCACGTCTGAGTACCTGTTTGAGAGGAAGAAAACCTGCCAAGTGTGCCATAATCTGGCCGCCAGGCATATACGTCTGCCAGGTTTACGCTGAGTTTTGACTTTAAGGATTTTTGACGATGCAGCCCATTTCAGGTACGCCGCCACGCCCTCCGGGTGAAGGCCCTGTCACGCCAAACGTTGCCGGTGAACAACCGCTATCCACGCAACAGCGCACCGTGCTGGAGCGACTGATCACGCGCCTGATTGCGCTGACTTCGCAGCAAAACGCGGAAGTCTGGGCCGGGGTGAAGCATGATTTAGGCGTGAGGAACGACGCACCGCTGCAGTCGCGTCATTTCCCCGCTGCCGAGCAAAATCTGAACCAGCGTATTACGACCGCGCAGCAGAACCACACCACGCGCCAGATTGTTTCTCAGCTGACGGAGCTGCTGGGCCAGGGAAATAACCGCCAGGCGGTGAGTGATTTTATTCGCCAGCAGTATGGTCAGACCGCGCTGGGCCAGCTGACGCCCGATCAGCTCAAAACCGTGCTGACGCTGCTGCAGAACAATGAGCTGTCGATTCCGCAGCCACAGGTGCGCCCGGCGACCGAGCGTCCGCTGCTGCCCGCCGAGCACAATACGCTCAAGCAGATGGTGACCAAGCTGGCCGCGGCCACCGGCGAGCCGACGAAGCTCATCTGGCAATCCATGCTGGAGCTGTCCGGCGTGAAAGCGGGCGAGCTGATCCCGGCCAAACAGTTTACCCATCTGGTGACCTGGCTCCAGGCACGCCAGACGCTCAGCACCCAGAGCGCCCCGACTCTGCATACTGTCCAGGCCGCGCTGAAACAGCCGCTTGAACCGCACGAGTTCGAGGTGATTCGGGATTATGCCCAGCAAAACTGGCAGGCCACGCCGCAGACGGTACTGACTACCGCGCAGGTGCAGGACCTACTCAACCAGATCTTCGTTCGCCGCGCCGAACGTGAAGGCGGCGTGCCGGAGGTGAGAAATGTTCAGCCGATCTACAGCCCGCTGTTTGCGCCGGTCGTGGAAACCTTCAGAACCCTCTCTGCGCGTCCGGGATTGATGTTTATTGCACTGCTGATTGCGCTGGCGATTTTCTGGCTGGTTGCCTGATATTTTGCCCAGTGGCGCTGCGCTTACCGGGCCTACAACGGCTCGAACCGTAGGCCGGGTAAGGCGCAGCCGCCACCCGGCAACAAAGACTCACGTTCTGCGAAACGCCACCAGCGTCACCACGATCCCCACCACCGCGGAAACCGCACCGGCCAGGAAGACGGACGGATAACCAAACGAGGTCGCTAACAGCCCGGCCAGCGGCCCGGTAACGCCGTATGAGATATCCTGAAACGCCGCATAGCCACCCAGCGCCGTCCCGCGCACCTGCGGGGCCACGCGCTTCACCACTTCAACGCCCAGCGCCGGGAAGATCAGAGAACAGCCGCAGCCAGTCAACGCCGCCCCCAGCAGCGCCACGGATGCCACGGGTGCATTCCACAACAGCAGAAGACCGATGGTTTCAATGACCAGCGACGCCACCGCCACCTTCACGCCACCGAAGCGATCCGGCATCCAGCCAAAAAGCACGCGCATCAGCACAAACGCGCCGCCAAACGCGGTAAGCGTAAAACCGGCCATCGCCCAGCCGCGGCTCATAAAATAGAGCGAGACGAACGTCCCTATGACCGCAAAACCCACGCCCTGCAGCGCCAGGCCCAGGCCCGGCTGCCAGATTTGGCCGACCACACTCCACAGGGAAGGACGCTCGCCTTTGTGCGCGGGCACCTTACGCACCGAGCCGTTAAACGCCCATGCCACCAGCGGCAGCGCCATGGTGGTGGCAGCCAGCGCCGCAAAACCAAACTGGCTGTTGATCAGCAGGCCAAGCGGTGCACCGGCGGCCAGCGCGCCGTAGATGGCCATGCCGTTCCAGGACATCACCTTGCCGGAACGTGCTGGCCCCACCAGCCCCATACCCCAGGTCAGGGTGCCGGTCAGCAACTGGCTTTCACCGAAGCCAAGAATTAAACGGCCCAGCACCAGCAGCGCAAATTTATACGCCGCATCAACCGGCAGAAGAGCCGCCAGCAGCCAGGCGCCGCCCGCCAGCCCGCAGGCAAACATCCCCTGCAGCGCCGAGCGTTTGGCACCGTGCTGATCCGCCAGTCGTCCAGCGTATCCGCGGGTTAACACCGTGGCTAAAAACTGAATGCCCACGGCAATGCCGACCATGGTGTTGCCATAGCCCAGCTCCTGATGAACGAACAGCGGGATCACCGGCAGCGGCAGGCCCACGGTCATATAGGTCAGAAATACCGCAAAGGCGATACGGAACAGCGAGACGTTCGCTGAAGGGGTTGTTTCTGTTTGAGTTACTGCAGTCATGCTTTACTCCGAGATGAAGAGTAAGGCGGGGAAATGCCACGCCCCCTCTACCTGATTATCAGGATTAAGGTGCGTTGGTTGACGTTAAACGCTTACGCATTATCGTGAGGATAATGTTGAGTGGTGAAGTTTGCCTGTGAGATCAGCTGCTTGTCAATGCATAAAAAAAGGGAGCCTTATGACTCCCCTTCTGAATCAAACATAAAACTTATGCTTTCAGCTTACGCATGACCAGCGTGGCGTTGGTGCCGCCGAAACCGAAGCTGTTGGACATGACAGTAGTCAGCGTCGCTTCCGTTGGTTTGGTCACGATGTTCAGGCCAGCAGCCTGCTCGTCCATCTCTTCGATATTGATGCTTGGGGCGATAAAGCCGTTTTCCAGCATCAGCAGAGAGTAGATCGCTTCCTGAACGCCAGCCGCACCCAGAGAGTGACCGGTCATGGCTTTGGTCGCAGAGATCGCCGGGCTGTTGTCGCCGAAGACTTCGCGGATCGCACCCAGCTCTTTCACGTCGCCTACCGGCGTAGAGGTACCGTGAGAGTTCAGGTAGTCGATTGGGGTGTCAACGCCGTGCATCGCCATCTTCATGCAGCGCACCGCGCCTTCGCCGGATGGTGCAACCATGTCGGCGCCGTCAGACGTTGCACCGTAGCCCACGATCTCAGCATAGATGTGCGCACCACGTGCCAGGGCGTGCTCCAGCTCTTCAACCACAACCATACCGCCGCCGCCCGCGATGACGAAACCGTCACGGTGCGCATCGTAGGTACGGGAAGCTTTGTCCGGAGTCTCATTGTACTTGGTGGACAGTGCGCCCATCGCGTCGAATTCGCAGGCCATTTCCCAGCCCAGCTCTTCGCCGCCGCCAGCAAATACGATGTCCTGTTTACCCAGCTGGATCTGCTCAACAGCATTACCGATGCAGTGCGCGGAAGTCGCACACGCAGAGCTGATGGAGTAGTTCACACCGTGGATTTTGAACGGGGTCGCCAGGCATGCGGAAACCGCAGAACCCATGGCTTTAGTCACCACGTACGGACCTACCGCTTTCAGACCACGCGGGCTACGCATTGCGTCAGCACCAAATACCTGCGCTTTAGATGAACCGCCGGAACCGGCGATCAGACCCACGCGCGGGTTGTTCTGATAAACCTCTTCGCTCAGGCCAGAATCTTTGATCGCTTCCTGCATGGAGAGATAAGCATAAATAGAGGCATCGTTCATGAAACGAACCACTTTGCGGTCAATCAAACCGGTGGTGTCCAGTTTGACGTTACCCCATACGTGGCTACGCATACCTGAATCTTTAAACTCTTCAGAGAAAGTGATCCCGGAGCGTCCTTCACGCAGAGATGCCAGGACTTCCTGCTGGTTATTACCGATGCTGGAAACAATGCCCAGGCCAGTAATCACTGCACGTTTCATTCAATACCTCTGTAAGTCGCACTATAGTAAGTTTCGAGTCGCACAATAGCGTACACTTGTACGCCGAACAAGTCCGATCAGACATTTTCTGCGGAAATTTGCACCGATGGACTCACATCGTTAAGATCGTGCCACTGCCTGTCAGACGAGTAACTTACGTGAAACAAAACGCTATACAACCCGCCAACCTCGAATTCAACGCTGAGGGTACACCTGTTTCCCGAGATTTTGATGATGTCTATTTTTCTAATGATAACGGACTCGAAGAAACTCGCTATGTTTTCCTCGACGGAAACCAGCTCAGCACCCGCTTCCCGGCGCACCCGCGGAGCCTGTTTGTGGTCGCGGAAAGTGGATTCGGTACCGGGCTGAATTTTTTAACCCTCTGGCAGGCGTTTAACCAGTTCCACGCTGCTCACCCCGAGGCTACGCTACAAAGATTACATTTCATCAGTTTCGAAAAATTCCCGCTTACCGCGCACGATCTGCGGCTTGCCCACCAGCGCTGGCCGGAGCTTGCGCCCTGGGCGGAGCAGCTTCAGGCGCAGTGGCCGCCCCACATCGGCGGCTGTCATCGTCTGATGCTGGACGGTGGACGCGTCACGCTGGACTTATGGCTCGGCGACATCAACGACCTGACCGACAGGCTCGATGATTCGATGAATCAGAAGGTCGACGCGTGGTTCCTGGACGGTTTTGCCCCTGCCAAAAACCCGGACATGTGGAGCCAGCATCTGTTTAACGCGATGGCGCGGCTGGCGCGCCCTGGGGCAACGCTTGCCACCTTCACCTCGGCGGGCTTTGTCCGCCGTGGGCTGCAGGAGGCGGGCTTTACCATGCAGAAGACCAAAGGCTTTGGCCGCAAGCGCGACATGCTGGTCGGCAGGATGGAGCAGACGCTGGACATCCCCGCTCAGACGCTCTGGTTTGCACGCCGCGCCAGCGCATCGCGCGACGTGGCGATCGTTGGCGGCGGGATCGCCAGCGCCCTGCTCTCGCTCGCGCTTCTGCAGCGTGGCTGGCAGGTCACGCTCTACTGCGCTGACGACGCGCCCGCCAGCGGCGCGTCCGGCAACCGTCAGGGGGCGCTCTATCCGCTTTTAAGCGCGCACGACCCGGCCCTGTTCCAGTTTTTCCCGGCAGCGTTTACCTTCGCCCGTCGCCTGTATGACGCGCTTCCGGTGGCGTTCGACCATGACTGGTGCGGCGTCACGCAGCTTGGCTGGGATGAAAAGAGCCAGCAGAAGATCGCGCAGATGCTCTCTCTGGGCCTGCCCGAAGAGATTGCCCGCGCGGTGAGCGCGCAAGAGGTGGAAGACACCGCTGGCGTGGAAACCGGGTGCGGGGGCATTCAATATCCGCTCGGCGGCTGGCTGTGCCCGGCTGAACTGACCGCGGCGGTCATTGCCCTGGCGCAGTCGCGCGGGCTGACGGTGCAGTATGGCCACAAGGTGGCATCGCTCACCCGGACAGAACGCTGGGATCTGCGTTTCGCTGATGGCAGGGAGGCGAGCCATGCCAGCGTTGTGCTGGCCAACGGGCATCACATCAGCCAGTTTATTCAGACAGCGACGTTGCCGGTTTATCCGGTCGGCGGCCAGGTGAGCCATATCCCGACCGCGCCTGCGCTCGGCAAACTGCGTCAGGTGCTGTGCTATGACGGCTATCTGACGCCGCAAAATCCCTCTAATGGCCATCACTGCATCGGGGCCAGCTATCATCGTGGCGAAACGGAGATGCGCTACAGCGAGGCGGATCAGTTGCAGAACCACCAGCGCCTGATTGACTGTTTCCCGGATGCGGCGTGGGCGAGAGAGGTTGACGTCAGCGAGGGCGAAGCGCGCTGCGGCGTACGCTGCGCCACCCGCGATCATCTACCCATGGCGGGAAATGTGCCGGACTATGAGGCAACGCTTGAGGCGTATCAGGATCTGGCTGAACACAAGGAGACGGCTGTGGTCTCACCGGTTCATCCGGAGCTGTTTATGCTGGGCGGGCTGGGTTCCCGCGGGCTGTGCTCTGCCCCGCTGCTGGCTGAAGTGTTAGCCGCGCAGATGAGCGACGAGCCGATTCCGCTGGACAGGGTCACGCTTGCGGGGCTGAATCCGAATCGTTTGTGGGTGCGGAAATTGCTGAAGGGGAAGAAGGTTAAGTAAGGTGCGGCCTGGTGCCCTCACCCTAACCCTCTCCCACAGGGAGAGGGAAGAGAAGGCGGCGGCTTAGCGTTTAGCCTGCTGGAATAAATTGTCCCACATGCCCAGCACCAGAGACTGGTCGCGCGGAGAAAGTTCCCCGGCCTGAATGGCTTTCTCCAGACTGCGGGTCACTTCCTCATGAACAGCGTCGGCAGAGTGATCGTCACCTGCTTCCAGCTCAGCTACCGCGAGCGTCAGGTGACCACGCAGATAACCGCTGGCGAACAGCTCATCATCGCTGGCGTGTTCCACCATGTCATCAATTAACGCCAGAATGCGTGATTCAAATTCTGCGATCATCTTCTTTCCTCTGTTAAAGATCTTCCGGCCAAGGGAAGCATTCCGCCGTGATCACCGGCGTGTGGTAATAATTCTGTAAGGCCTCAATCAGGCGCGCCGGACGTTCCGGGATGCCTTTCTCAAGATAGTCCATCACCTGCGCATGCACGCGGCGCTGGAAGACGATACGGTCTGGCTCGAAGTCGCCTTCGAGGTTGTCACAGCTCACGTTGAACGGGAAACCCGCCGCGACGCAGAATAGCCATTCCAGCGCCTGCGGCTTCACTTCCACATCCTCAAACTGGCCCTGCGTTGCGGCGTCACGCCCGTCCGGGCAGTACCAGTAACCAAAGTCCACCAGCTCGCGACGCACTTTTCCGGCGATGCACCAGTGCGAAATTTCGTGCAAACCGCTGGCGTAAAAGCCGTGCGCAAAGACGATGCGGTTATACGGAACCTCTGCATCAGCAGGAAGATAGATCGGTTCGTCGTCGCCTTTAATCAGACGGGTATTAAAATCGTCAGCAAAACAGCCGTCAAAAATCTCAATCAGCTGTTCGTATTTATGCGTACTGTTCATTAATGCATCCCCAACCAGGTGAGGATCTCCTGTCCATGGCTGTCATAAAGAAGTTTGGCGCTCATTACGGCCGAGACGATGACGATCATCGGTCGAATCAGCTTTTGTCCTTTGCTTAATACCAGACGCGAACCCGCGCGTGCGCCCAGGAACTGCCCTGCCATCATGACGAATCCGGTTGCCCAGATGACCTTGCCGCCAATGATAAACAGCAGCAGGCCGCCGAGGTTCGACGTCGCGTTGAGCACTTTGGCATGAGCGGTCGACTTGGCGAGGTTAAACCCGGCCAGCGTCACGAACGCCAGCGCGTAAAACGAGCCTGCCCCCGGGCCGAAGAAACCGTCGTAAAAACCGACGCAGCCACCGGCAATCAGGGCAAACGGCAGACCGTGCAGACGACGCTGGCGGTCTTCCTCGCCGAGCTTCGGCATCAGCAGGAAATAAAGCCCGATGCAGATGACCAGAACCGGCAGGATCTGGCGCAAAATATCCGACTGCACGTGCTGAACCAGCAGCGCGCCCGACGTGGAACCGATAAAGGTCATCAGGATATTGAGCTTCTGGTCGGCCAGGCTCACCACCTTGCGGCGGATAAAATAGAGCGACGCCGAGAGCGAGCCGCCGCAGGCCTGCAGCTTGTTGGTGGCAAGCGCCTGCGCCGGGCTCATGCCCGCCGCCAGCAGCGCGGGTACGGTTAATAACCCGCCGCCGCCCGCAAGGGCATCAATAAAACCGGCCAGCATGGCCACGAAGAACAGCACCACCAGCAGCAGCGGTGACACCATAAACAGATCGACGAAATTATCCATTAAAGTACATGCTCATCCAGTAGCGCCTGGCAGGAAGGCGGCAACGGAGGCGGTGTCTTCTTCTCAGGCTTAGAGGTTCCAGGTTTTGCCGGTTCAAACCAGCTTTGCAGTTCCGCACCGCAGCCATCGCCTGGCGGCGGGAGCGGCTGATCTTCACATTCGAGGCTGTTCGCCGGGCAGCGCAGGCGAACGTGCATGTGCGCGCGATGCTGGAACCACGGGCGCACTTTGCGCAGCCAGTCGCGGTCCGTTCCGGCATCCAGGCAGAGCTGCTGCTTGATGGCCGGGTTGACGAAAATCCGCGTGACGTCGTTATCTTCTGCCGCCAGCTTGATCATGCTGGAGACCTCCCGCGTCCACACGGACGGCACAACGCGCTTGCCGTCGCTCGCCACCAGATCCAGCGCCTGCGGCTTCAGAAGCTGGGCAGACGTCCAGCGCGCTTTCGGCAGCTGCAGGAAGATATCCACATCCAGCCCGGTCTGATGACTGGCGTGTCCACCGTTAAAACGCCCGCCTGCAGGCATCCCCATATCACCGATCAGCATCGTGCCCAGCCCCAGGTTATGCACCTGGTTGCCAAGACGCTGAATAAACAGCACCAGATCCGGGTGGCCAAAGTAGCGACGCTGGTCGGTACGCATCACCTGATAGGTGTCTGATTGCAGCGGAAGTTCCTGCGCGCCGACAATACACCCGTTAGAGAAGGCGCCAATAGACTGCGCGCTTCCTGCCACCGGGTGGGTGATTTTTTGCCATGGCGTCGCGGCCAGACTGGCTCCACTGACCAACAGTGCCAGCAGAGCAATTGCGGTTTTTTTCATGTTTACCAGCGTGGAATGGTGGTCGTCACATCCGCATTCTGCGCGCGCTGGCGCAGGAAGTGATCCATCAGCACGATCGCCAGCATCGCCTCTGCGATCGGCACCGCGCGGATCCCCACGCACGGATCGTGACGTCCTTTGGTGATCATCTCAACTTCTTCGCCATCGCGGTTAATCGTGTGGCCCGGCACGGTAATGCTGGAGGTTGGCTTCAGCGCGATGTTGGCAATAATCTGCTGCCCGCTGCTGATACCGCCCAGAATGCCGCCCGCGTGGTTGCTCTGGAAGCCCGCCTTCGTGATCTCGTCACGGTTCTGGCTGCCGCGCAGAGATACCACATCAAAACCGTCGCCAATCTCAACGCCCTTCACCGCGTTGATGCTCATCAGCGCGTGGGCGATGTCAGCGTCGAGACGGTCAAATACCGGCTCGCCCCAGCCTGGCGGGACGCCGTCGGCCACCACGGTCACTTTCGCCCCGATGGAGTCGCCCTCTTTTTTCAGGCCCCGCATCAGTTCGTCCAGCGCGTCCAGCTTGTCGGCATCGGCACAGAAGAACGGGTTTTGCTCGACCAGATCCCAGTCTTTGATCGCCAGCGGAATGTCGCCCATCTGGGTCAGACAGCCGCGGATAACGATGCCAAATTTCTGCTGCAGGTATTTTTTGGCAATGGCACCAGCCGCCACGCGCATCGCGGTTTCACGCGCGGAAGAACGTCCACCGCCGCGATAGTCGCGGAAGCCGTACTTTTGTTCGTAGGTATAGTCGGCATGGCCCGGACGGAACACGTCCTTGATGGCGCCGTAGTCCTGGGAGCGCTGATCGGTGTTTTCAATCAGCAGACCAATGCTGGTGCCTGTAGTGCGTCCTTCAAAGACGCCGGAGAGAATTTTGACCTGGTCCGGCTCGCGACGCTGCGTGGTGTAGCGAGAGGTGCCCGGACGACGACGGTCGAGGTCGTGCTGCAAATCGGCTTCGGTCAGTTCGATGCCTGGCGGTACGCCATCAACGATACAGCCCAGCGCCAGCCCGTGCGACTCGCCAAAGGTGGTCACGCGGAATACCTGTCCAATACTGTTTCCTGCCATCACGGCTCCGATGTTGTTGTTTGTGTTTGAGCGTTGTGAAACGGGCCGAAGCCCGCTGGATTAATCTTTATAGATGCTGAAGTGTTCGCGCGCGTCGAGCAGCTGCGCTTTGGTCAGCATAAAGACGCCGTCACCGCCGTTGTCGAACTCAAGCCAGGTGAACGGCACATCCGGGTACTGCTCTATCAGATGTACCATGCTGTTGCCCACTTCACAAATCAGAACGCCGTCGTCGGTCAGATAATCCGGCGCGCAGGCCAGAATGCGGCGGGTCAGCTTCAGGCCGTCAGAGCCCGATGCCAGACCCAGCTCCGGCTCGTGACGGTATTCGTTCGGCAGATCGGACATGTCTTCCGCATCAACGTACGGCGGGTTGGTAACGATCAGATCGTACTGCAGCGTCGGCAGATCGCGGAACAGATCGGAGCGAATTGGCGTGACGTGATGGATCAATCCGTGCTCTTCAATGTTGTGCTCGGTCACGGCCAGCGCATCGGTGGAGATATCGACGGCATCGACTTCCGCTTCCGGGAAGGCGTAAGCGCAGGCAATGGCGATACAGCCGCTGCCGGTACACATATCCAGGATGTGCTGCGGCTGATGGCCGATCAGACCTTCAAAGTGGTTGTTAATCAGCTCACCAATCGGCGAGCGCGGCACCAGCACGCGTTCATCGACATAGAACTCGTGGCCGCAGAACCAGGCTTTGTTGGTCAGGTAGGCGACCGGGATGCGTTCGTTGACGCGGCGGATCACGCGCTCAACGATGCGGTGTTTTTCGCTGGAGGTCAGGCGCGCGGTGCGCATGTCTTCCGGAATATCCAGCGGCAGATAGAGTGACGGCAGCACCAGCTGTACGGCCTCATCCCACGGGTTGTCGGTACCGTGTCCGTACCAGATATTGGCGGCGCTGAAGCGGCTAACCGACCAGCGCAACATGTCCTGTATGGTATGCAGCTCGTTTACTGCTTCATCGACAAATATTTTATCCACTCTTTCCTCCAGGGCATGCTCGCATAATTTTCGGCGGCTAGTTTGCCATGAAGACGGCGATAAATCAGCAATGACGCGTACCGCTTGAGGTTAAAAAATGCGTTTAGTCGGGTACACTATCGGAAATACGAGATGAGAATGACGAATGAAAAAGAAAACATCGCTCAGCGAGGAGGATCAGGCGCTCTTCCGCCAGCTAATGACCGGGACGCGGAAAATCGCGCAGGACACCATCGTTCATCGCCCGCAGCGTAAAAAAATCAGCGAAGTCCCGGTCAAACGGCTGCTGCAGGAGCAGGCGGATAACAGCCACTATTTTTCAGATGAATTTCAGCCGCTGCTCAATACGCAGGGTGCGGTGAAGTACGTGCGCGAAGACGTCAGCCATTTTGAACTGAAAAAGTTACGTCGCGGAGATTATTCGCCGGAGCTGTTTCTCGATCTGCATGGTTTAACGCAGATGCAGGCAAAACAGGAGCTGGGGGCATTGATCGCCGCCTGTCGCCGCGAACATGTTTTTTGCGCCTGCGTGATGCACGGCCACGGTAAGCATATCCTCAAGCAACAGACGCCGCTGTGGCTGGCTCAGCATCCACACGTGATGGCGTTTCATCAGGCACCCAAAGAGTACGGCGGAGATGCCGCATTGCTGGTGTTGATTGAAGTGGAAGAGTGGCAGCCGCCAGAATTACCCTGACAGGACGGCGGGAGGCCTGTTTTGCGCCCCCGCACAATCACACGTCACGTCAGATGGCTTTTGCCATCCTCAGGTTGCACGGACTCATTTGCCAGTTAAAGACACCTTTACCCGTTTCGTCCAGAGACACATTGGCAATGGCGGATGTCGTGAACATCGGCGGCGTTTCGCCCGGGCACAGCTCAGATACCAGATAGCCAACCAGTGGCAGGTGGGAAATGACCAGCGCGGACGCAACACCTTCATTGCACAGCGCCTGAAGATAGGCACTGACAAGGCCTACATCGCCACAGGGGGTGAGTTCAGGAAGAACATCCACGCTGGCCGGCAGGTTCATGCACTCCCCTACCACCTCCAGCGTCTGTTCAGCACGCAGGAACGGACTCACCAGAACACGTTCGATGTCCACTTTTTGACCTTTAAGCCAGGTCGCCATCTGACGAGATTCGTCGCAGCCACACACGGTCAAAGGACGTACTGAGTCACTGGCGGCATCGAGTGCCGCGTCGCCGTGACGCATGATAAAAACTTGCATATTGCACCGCTTTTGTTAACCAGAATCACCGGCGTTAACTACCCGCGATAAATGCTGAGAGGTAGAAAACCCGATGGCCGGGCATTGTGCCTGATCCATTCGGTGAATGAAACGCTGTTTTTTACCTCAATGGCGTAAGTATAGTCAATCTCTGTTTACAAAATCGCCAGAACAGGTTCATTCACCTCAGGATTTACCCTTCTTTGACCTCAGCTTACGAGGACAGTTTCCCTTGCAGGCCAAAATGTCTGGCCCCGTTCCGCCATCTGCAATAATTCGTCACACGGTGTAAAGCGTGGACCATATTGCGAAGCCAGACGTTGCAGGATAGCAACCACTTCACCCGCGCCGAGCATATCCATGTAACGGAACGGGCCGCCAAGGAACGGCGGGAAACCAATGCCAAATACCGCGCCGATGTCGCCATCGCGCGCGCTTTTGATTACCTGCTCACCAAAGCAGCGCGCCGCTTCATTGAGCATCATCATCACGCAGCGTTCAGCGCACTGAACGGCGGACAGTTTTCCCTGACCGGTGGTCGAAATAAGCCCATAAACCGAAGGGTCGACCTGTTTCTTGCTTTTACGCCCTTTCGCGCCGTAAAGATAGAAACCGCGTTCATTTTTTCTGCCTTTGCGATCGTCCTTCAAAATTGCAGAAACAATGTTTGCAGGCGGGCTAAAACGATCGCCATAAGCCGCCTCCAGTACAGGTATAATTTTAGTGCCGGTGTCTATTCCCACCTCATCCAAAAGTTGGATTGGGCCCACGGGGAAACCAAACTTTACCAGCGCCTCGTCGACGTGCTCGATCTTCTCGCCTTCCGTCAGCAGCCGCATGGCTTCATTAATGTAGGGCGCCAGAATGCGGTTGACGTAGAAGCCGGCTTTGTCTGCGACCACAATCGGCGTTTTACCCTGCTTCTTCGCAAGTTTGACTACCGTGGCGATGGTTTGCGGACTGGTGGTGGCATGTGGAATAACTTCAACCAGCGGCATTTTTTCTACCGGGCTAAAGAAGTGCAGTCCGATCACCTGCTCCGGACGCGCAGCTTTTGCCGCGATATCGCCAATCGGTAATGACGACGTGTTAGAGGCAAAAATGGTGTGCGGGGAGCAATGCTGCTCAACGTCTGCCACCATCTGCTGCTTAAGCGCCAGATCCTCAAACACGGCTTCAATCACCAGATCGCGGTGCGCAAAACCGCTGTAATCCGTTGTGCCGGAGATCATCGCCAGGGTTTTATCACGCTCGCTTGCCTTGATATGGCGGCGCTTGACCTTTTGATCAAGGTTCTGCCAGCTGTATTGTAGCGCGTGGTTGATTCCCTTAGGATTAATGTCTTTGATGCGTACAGGCAATTTGCCTTTGCTTGCGGTAACAAAAGCGATACCGCCGCCCATAAGCCCCCCACCCAGCACGCCAATGGCACGCAGCGGCGCAGGCGATGCCTCGCTGCCCGGGTCTTTTTTCACCTCTGTGCTGGCGAAGAAGATGCTGCGCAGCGCCTGTGACTGCGGCGTCATCGCCAGTTCGCCAAAGGCTTTGGCCTCAGCGGCATAGCCGCTGCTGCTGCCCTGCGACAGCCCGGTTTCGATCACATCCAGGATCCGCTTTGCCGCCGGGTAATTGCCTTTGGTCTTTTGTTCGGTCTTTTTGCCCACCATGTTGAACAGGAGCGTTCTGCCCAGCGGGCCGGCCAGCACGCGCTCGCGAACCGGCAGAGGACGTCTTGCCTGACGACCTTTCAGCGCAAGCTCAACGGCGGCCTCCAGCAAAATGGACTGTGGCACGACGTCATCGACCAGACCGGCTTTCAGCGCCTGACGGGCACGCAGCTGTTTACCGGTTAAGATCATCTCCAGCGCCGTGCTGACGCCCACCAGGCGCGGCAGACGTTGCGTTCCGCCGGAGCCAGGCAGCAGCCCCAGCTGCACTTCCGGCAGGCCCAGAATGGTTTTCGGATCGTCGGTACATATACGGCTATGGCAGGCCAGCGCCAGCTCCAGCCCACCGCCCAGACACGCCCCGTGGATCGCGGCGATAACCGGGATCGGCAGGCTGTTGATCTCCGCCATCACCTGCTGGCCCTGACGCGCCAGCTCTTCGGCCTCCAGCGCGCTTTGCGCCCGGGCGATCATGTTGATATCCGCCCCGGCGATAAAGTTATCCGGCTTGGCAGAGATAAACACCAGGCCGCGAATGGCTTTGTTGTCGCGGATCTGCTTTAGCATCGCGCGCACCTGAACACCAAATTCGGCCTTCAGGGTATTCATCTTTTCATCAGGCACATCAATAGTGATAACGGCCACGTTATCGAGGCGAACCGCCAGAGTGAATGCAGATGGCATATCCATTATTCAGCCTCCAGAACCATTGCTGCGCCAAGGCCGCCCGCCGCACAGGCGGTTACAAGGCCAAACCCGCCGCCACGGCGACGGAGTTCATGTAATGTTTGCGTGATCATTCGCGCGCCGGTGGCGGCAAACGGATGACCGTAGGCGATAGAGCCGCCCAGCACGTTGAATTTACTCTGATCCACTTCGCCTGTGGCATGGGCGCGGCCCAGCACATCGCGTGCGAAACGCTCGCTTGCCAGCAGCTGGACGTTTGCCAGGGTTTGCGCGGCAAACGCTTCGTGCATATCAATCAGGGTTAAATCAGCCAGCGTCAGCCCCGCGCGATCCAGCGCCAGCGGCGTTGACCACGCCGGACCTAACAGCATGTCCTGCCAGACGTCAATGGCGGTGAAGGCGTAGCTGCGTAAATAGCCCAGGGGAGTAATGCCCAGCTCCTTCGCACGAGATTCGGTCATCAGGATCACGGCGGCAGCCCCGTCCGTCAGCGGCGTACTGTTCGCCGCCGTCACGGTGCCGTGCTTGCGGTCAAACGCCGGGCGCAGTTTGGCGTAATCCGCCAGTGTTGAGGTGCCGCGAATATTGTTATCTTCCGCAAGCGGTTCGCGATAGGGCGGAATGTAGGCGGTCATGACCTCGTCGGTCAGCTTGCCTTCCGACCAGGCTTTTGCCGCAAGCTGATGCGAGCGATGCGCCAGCGCGTCCTGCTGTTCACGGGTAATGCCGTAGGTTTTCGCCATCTGCTCGGCGGTATCGCCCATGCGCAGGCCGGTGGAATATTCCGCTACGGCAGGGGGAACAGGCATCAGATCGCGCAGACGTAAACGCGAGAAGAGTTTGAGCTTCTGACCCGTCGTGCGGGCTTTGTTGGCATCAACCAGGATACGCGCCAGCTTTTTACTGACCCCAATCGGCAGTACCGAAGAGGAGTCCGCTCCACCCGCTATCCCGGCGCGAATGGTACCCGCCATCAGACTTTCGGCGACATTCGCCACGGCCTGGAAACTGGTTGCGCAGGCGCGGCTGACGCTGTAGGCGTCGGTATGAACATTCATCCCGGTACCGAGGACGATTTCCCGCGCGATGTTAGGGGCTTCAGGCATCTGCACGACCTGGCCAAAAACCAGCTGTTCGATGACCTCCGGCGGAATTTCGCTGCGAGCCAGCATCTCCCCCACTACCATTTTCCCCAGGTCGACGGCCGGTATGCCATGAAACGCCGTTGCCTGACGCGCAAATGGCGTGCGCAATCCACTGACGATGGCAATGCGATCGCCCTGACGGGTAATAAGCGGTAATGCCTGACTCATAACACTCCCCTGTAAAAAAATTTTCGCAAACGCAAAGTGGTCTGACCTGATAATAGTCTTAACCATTTTTTTACATTCAGCCAATCGGGTAAACGAAAAAATGCGAGCTAAAACACAGAGAAGAAAAAGAAAATGCCCCTGCATGGCAGGGGCATTTGTGCGGTATGTTGTCGGGTGCGCAAGGTAAAAGCAAAACGGTAACCCGTAGGTTACCGTTTTTAATGTTTGCGCCCTCTCCCGTGGGAGAGGGTCGGGGTGAGGGCATCAGGCCGCAGAAATTAACGCAGGCCCAGCTGGAAAATCAGCGTTTCTGCTTCGCAGGCGAAAACAAAGTCGATGTCCAGCTTCACGCCGCCTTCCACTTCGGTAAAGGTCGACTTGATTTCACACGGATCGGATTCAACATCACGCGCACGCTTGCTCAGCGCGGCCAGGGTCTCTTCCGCTTCGGCGCGGTTGGTGAACACACGGCTGTAAGACGCGGTGCAATCGGTGTTGTCCATGATGGTCCCAACATCCATACAGCAGCAAACCGGGGTTTCATCAGCACTGCATTTACTCATAGCTCAATTTCCTCTGTATTCGCGCAGCGCGCGAGATAAACACGATGCTGCTATTTTACGCCCCGGCTCGGGCTCTCTCCAGCCGTTAATGGCGCAAAATCGGATAAGTGACCAATATCACACTAAAAAATGATCTAAAACAAAAACCACCCTTTTGGGTGAGTCGCGATGGTCACAATTTTGCCAACCAGATCTCGTTTCACGAAACATGTTTGAAAATATTAATAAACAAACTTGCAACATTCAGGCTGGTCGGACCTATACTCTGGCCACTGGTCTGATTTGTCTGTCATACCTCAGACCCTACACTTCGCGCTCCTGTTACGGTATGTAACAATTATTGAATAAAAATAACTCAATGAGGTTATGGTCATGAGCCAGAAAACCCTGTTCAACAAGACTGCGCTGGCAGTCGCAGTGGCACTCGTCTCCACTTCCGCATGGTCAGCGGGCTTTCAGTTAAACGAATTTTCTTCCTCTGGCCTTGGCCGCGCGTATTCGGGGGAAGGTGCGATTGCGGATGATGCGGGTAACGCGAGTCGTAACCCTGCATTGATCATGATGTTTGATCGTCCGACCTTCTCTGCTGGTGCGGTTTATATCGATCCTGATGTCAACATTTCAGGCAAGTCGCCTTTCACTGGTGCGAGCCTTAAAGCGGACAATATTGCCCCAACAGCATGGGTCCCTAACCTGCACTTCGTTGCACCTATCAATGAACAGTTTGGCTGGGGAGCATCCGTAACCTCTAACTACGGCCTTGCTACCGAGTTCAATAGCAACTATCCGGCTGGTGAATACGGCGGTAAAACAGACCTTACTACGCTGAACCTGAACCTGAGCGGTGCTTATCGCCTGAACGATAACTGGAGCTTTGGTCTGGGCTTTGATGCCGTCTACGCCGATGCCAAAATTGAACGTTACTCCGGAGAGCAAACTGCTCGCCTGCCAAAAAATAGCAATAAAATTGCCAGTCTTGAAGGTGATGAGTGGGGCTATGGCTGGAACGCCGGTATCCTGTACGAGCTGGACAAAAACAACCGTTGGGGCCTGACCTATCGTTCCGAAGTGAAAATTGACTTCGACGGCGATTACAAGAGCGGCATCCTGAAGCCGGTGAACAACCTGGTTCCTGGGGCAGGTACCACTATTCCTTGGGGAACGTCAAACCAGACCGTTCCAGGTTCACTGTCACTGCATTTGCCAGAAATGTGGGAAGTGTCCGGTTACAACCGCGTTGCACCTCAATGGGCGATCCACTATAGCCTGGCCTATACCAGCTGGAGCCAGTTCCAGGAGCTGAAAGCGACCGGAACCAATGGTCAAACGCTGTTCTATAAGGACGAAAGCTTCCACGACGCCTATCGTATTGCGTTGGGTACCACCTACTACTACGATAAAAACTGGACTTTCCGCTCCGGTATCGCATTTGACGACAGCCCGGTTCCGGCAGACAAGCGTTCTATTTCCATTCCGGATCAGGACCGCTTCTGGTTAAGTGCTGGCGCGACATATGCGTTCAACGAGAATGCATCCATCGATGCGGGCGTTTCTTATATGCACGGTCAGAAAGTTACGTTCCAGGAAGGCCCTTACGAGTTTACCTCTGAAGGTAAAGCCTGGCTGTTCGGTACGAACTTCAACTACGCGTTCTAATCGTACTGGAATCAAAAAAGGTGAGCATTGCTCACCTTTTTTATTTACTCGGAATCGATATCTTTTAGTTCGTTTTCGATAGCCTTCGCGTTTGGATTTTCTTCCGGCTTCAGCTTACCGCCGTTGGCAATAAAGTCATGATTCTGGAAGTACGCTTCACGCACCATAATGTACGGGTCAGAAGACTGGCGCAGCAGACCGTCAGAGTCGAGCAGTTGTGCACGGGTTTCAATCCCTTCCACCGTCCATTTACCTACCGACAGCGGCCAGGTCAGCCACGACAGAACCGGATACAGCGTATCGACCATATCACCGCCATCATCACGCACGGTGAAGCTGCCATAGAACGGCAGATGAACGTAAGGGCCGTAGCCGACACCATAATGCCCCAGCGTACTACCAAAACGGTGCGGCTGTTCACGCTGCAGTTTCGGGTTCGCCATGCCAGCGACGTCAATAAAGCCGCCCATCCCCAGAATGGAGTTCAGGAAGAAGCGGGTAAAGTGCACCATCCCCTGATACGGGTCGCCCTGCAGGAAGTAGTTCACCATTACCGCAGGCTCTTCGAGGTTGCTGGTAAAGTTACTTAACCCGTTACGCGCGGGTTGTGGGACATAATCGCGCCATGCCACTGCCACCGGGCGAACCACATACGGGTCCAGCACGTTGTAGTTGAAGCTATACATGGAGCGGTTAAATCCTTCGAGAGGATCGGAGCGTCCCGTTTGCTCCCCGGAGCTGGCGCAGCCCACAAGCATCGTCGCGCCCAGCGCAAGCGCCGACAGCCGAAGTTTCATAAATATCTCCCTGTTCAGTATGGCTATCGTTGATTGCCATCCGTAACGGAGCCGTTGACGCTCCGTCTGTAAACGTGCAAGCGATTGTAACAGCACGTTTACCGATGTCTATGAGCACAATTACGGGCAGTAACCACCGTGACTCTGATCTCAGCATAGCCTGGCTTTTGGAATTCGTTTCGCTGGCAATTTTATAATGTCTTTGAAAGAGATGTATCACCTTTGTTGTCATTGCCGCCAATTTAAGAGCATCCCCACAGGCATCCCGATAAAAGCCGCTACGCTTAACAGAAAGATCAACCTCCGGGAGCAGATATGAAAGAAGTGGGCGAAGAAAAAATTGGCGAGAGCAATGAGGAAATTGAAATTGAAAGCGAGGAGAAAGCGCGCGGCGAGAAAATAGAAATTGATGAAGATCGCCTGCCTTCCCGCGCGATGGCCATCCACGAGCATATCCGCCAGGACGGTGAAAAAGAGATGGAGCGCGATGCCATGGCCCTCTTCTGGTCAGCTATCGCCGCAGGGCTCTCAATGGGCGCATCTCTGCTCGCCAAAGGGATATTTCATGTTCAGCTGGAAGGTGTGCCCGGCGGATTTTTACTGGAGAACCTCGGCTATACCTTCGGCTTTATTATTGTCATCATGGCTCGCCAGCAGCTGTTTACCGAAAACACGGTGACCGCCGTTCTGCCTGTAATGCAAAACCCCACCCTCGGCAATTTCGGTTTATTGATGCGTCTGTGGAGCGTCGTCCTGCTGGGTAATATCATCGGCACAGGCATCGCGGCTTGGGCGTTTGAATACATGCCGATCTTTGATGAACCCACCCGGGACGCGTTTGTAAAAATCGGCATGGATGTGATGAAAAACACGCCGGTGGAGATGTTCTCGAATGCCATCATCTCCGGCTGGATCATCGCCACAATGGTCTGGATGTTTCCTTCAGCAGGGAGCGCCAAAATTGTGGTGATTATATTGATGACCTGGCTGATTGCGCTGGCTGATACCACGCATATCGTGGTCGGTACCGTTGAAATCCTGTATCTGGTCTTTAACGGTACGCTTCACTGGAGCGATTTTTTCTGGCCGTTCGCCCTACCGACGCTGGCGGGTAACATCTGCGGCGGAACGTTTATCTTCGCACTGTTAAGCCATGCCCAAATCCGTAACGACATGTCGAACAAACGCAAAGCTGAGCTTAAGGCGCGGGAAAATGATGATAAATCGACAAAAAAATCGTCCTGAATGGTGACTCTTTGAGCAGTCAGGCGGCGATGCGCTTAACGCATAGTGTAAATAAGGCTATACTCGTGCCGCCTCGTCCCCTTAGTTAAATGGATATAACGAGCCCCTCCTAAGGGCTAGTTGCAGGTTCGATTCCTGCAGGGGACACTTTGACCTCCACGCGTTGTTGAACACATTCGCCTGTCCACCGCAGAATTCACTGCGAAGAAGAATCCCGTTTTATTTGAGCGTAACGCGTTGCCAGCTGTTTAAGACGCAACTCCAGCTGGGTCTTTTCAGCTTCAGGAAGCACACCTCCTGCGGGATGCTGTGACAGGCGTCTGAGTTGTTCTTCAGCCGGTATTGTTTGGTTAAATGACTGTATAGTTGAAAAAACCACCGATTTAAGCTCACTCACCGTGATATATTTTCCCTTCTGCTCATCCAGACTACTCAGCCGATGGCTCAGTTGCTGTAGCTTCATCATTCCCTGATACCAGCTGTTCATGGCCTCATCAGGCAACACTGCCGCGTTAAATTTTTGCTGCCACTGCACGGCAAGCGGCTTTGCCTCCTCCGGCCGCACCGTCTGGAGTTGCGCTAACAGCTCAAGGCTGTAGGAAATATTCCAGTCAGGGGGCAGCTTATCCAGTCGGGCAAGCTGCTGCTGCGTTTCTCTAATAAACGTGGACGGTAAAGTGCCTCGCTGTGCTAACGCCTCTTGCTGAGCAGGTGTAAGCGCTTCAGGTAACCGCGCCAGCGAGGCAACCGCCTGAGTCGTTAAGGGATCGGGTCTGGACAGAAAGCCCCCTCCCCACGCCGCGGCGACGCAGACCACCAGCATAGAACACATCCCGGCGACAAAGGGCTTCCATGTTCTGACCGACCCGTGCACTGTCGTAAGACCCTCTGCATCAGGCTGATTCTCCGGCTGCACAACATAGACCCATTTCACGTCGTCAACCGGCTCTGCCCTTTCCTGAGGTAATTCGCAACCGGGCATCATGCGTGCATTCAGACCTGATGCGTCATTACTGCTTTCCAGCCGTTCAGCATTCGAACGTATCATTGTTCGTAACGTATCGAACTGGCTTAGGTGTTTCAGTTCAAGGCGCTGGAGCACCGAACTCAGCCGGGTAAGCAACGCTTCAGCACTGTAAAGCTCACTTAGATGGCTGTTGTTGAGTGGAAGCATACGCATGCGCTGCTGCAGGCGCTGGCTCAGGCCGGTAAGGATTTCCAGACGAGTATGTAGCGTCTTCGGCCAGTAAACGTCCCATTGATGGCTAATCAGGGCCTCCAGAATCGCCAGCCCTTCGTTCAGGCCAGCCAATCCAGACAGGTGAGTCCGGGCAAGGGTGTACCAGGCCGCAGTCTGCAACTCCACACCGTTTTGTTCAAACAGAGAGAGACAGCGTTTTTCGACATATTGCCAGTTTACATCCGGGCGAGCAGGATGCGTCAGCTTGCTGAGTTCATCGCGGAGAGCAGCGTAATCTGGCAGCGTGCGCGGGTCGCCGCCGGTTTTTAACGTTATATGTGTGGTCATCCTGGAGGGCCTACATATCCGTGTGGATAATTTCGTCAGTTGATGTGAGGGGCTATTTTGCGTTTAAAAGTGCAATGACTCAGAAATATCGCTATGGCAGCAGCGCTAAAATCAGACCGAAAAACACACCTTCATCCCATCGTTGTCCGGACCGGGATGAGGTATCAGGGGGAGTAAAGATCCAGCCATTTGCGTTCCCTACCCGCATGAACAGGCGTCCTTGAGAAATCACCTTGTCCCCGGAACAGAAAGTCACCTCGACACAACCGGCGACGCCCTGTCCATACAGAAAGATCGGCATAAAGTTGACCGCCCGGCTGTCATAGCGCAAAACGATACCGGAAATCTCAAATGCCCCGCCCTCCACCAGCAGATCCGGAACGGATACGGTCAGTGGCTCCACATTCAGTCCCGTATCCGTCAGCCACGCGTCCATTTGCTCCTGAAGCTGGGCCATTCGCTGGCGAAACTCAGCAATATCAGCCTGACTCTTGCTGATGGCAGGAACAGGTGCAGGTTGGCGTGCCTGCAACTTCTTCAGGAACTGTAATTTTACAGACATGATGTTATCGGACCTTATATACGAAGAGTGGTGTCGAGATACTGCTGTTGCCTGAGATGCCTTAACAGGACCCGTCCTTCGGGCATAAATTCAGTCCCGTAGCGCACCAGGCCAATCCCTTTAAGTTCAGCGTCAATGGCATAGCGCAGTTCGCCGGGGACGTTCTGTTCCAGCAGGACAACGGTTATTTTTTTCAGGCGCGGTTCATACTTGAGCAGGACGGCAGACAAAGTACCCATCAGTTCATGGGCCGTTCCCGGCATGCCCTGCAGGATTTTGGTCATATCCGGCAGGCCGTAGTCAGGCAGATGCGCCAGCGTGCCGGCACGACAGTTGAGGATACGCTGCATGTTATCCAGTACCGAGAGGATGACCTGATTTTCCTCACTGACCTGGTTGAGATTGAGGCCACCTGTAAAATTTCCCGTTAACATTTCATACAGCGAAGGCGTGTTATGTCCGTAGGGCATCAGTCGTCCTTAAGCGGTTGCAGCGTCAGAGAGTTATCACCTGCTTCCAGGATACGTGGTTTATCCGGATCCAGGTCACTGCGTTTGATAACCTGCTTCCAGGCGTTGTTGTCCATATCCGGATGGCGGAACAGCCCTACCACCGCGACAAACTGCGCCTTTTCTTCCATTGGCATATCAAGGTTTGCATCGCCACCCGGTTTCACCACGACATCACGAATGGCCAGCATGTCGTCTTTCAGAATGGTGCTATCATCCTGAAGCAACTGCTGATACACCGTCTTATCAAAGGTTTTGCGGTCTTTGAGCTGGTAAACCCTTATCACCACCGGCTGAGACAGCGAGTTACTTTCACGGGAGTCGGTGTTCAGCGCCTCACGTGCAGTGAAATCCAGATGCAGGATTTTAATTTTTTTATAGAACACAGAATTGAACGCCGATCTGGTACCGTCGGTGACGCTCTGCGTTACCCCACAGCCCGTCAGAGTGAGTGCTATCAGCGGCATCAGCCAGCGCGTAGTCTTAATTAAACTTGTACGTAACACGTCTGTTTCCTTGTTGTGTTTTTGCAGGCTCCAGGCCACTGTAATAACCCAGCTCTGTCGTAAAGGTCTCAGGAATATCATCCGGAAGGCTATCATCATCAGCGCCCAGTACACCGTTCAGCCCCAGCCAGAAAGGATTTTCTCCAAGCGGTGGAACGGCTAGCAGACGTACGGAAGTGGTCAGGGTAATTCTGGCTTTAAACCGCCAGCCCAGATATACCCGTAGCATTACCAGGAAATCCATGTACAACTGGCCATCCGGTTTCCAGCCCTGAGCTTCCTGTTCGTTGTCCGTTGCGAGAGCAACCAGCAGTTGGCTGCCGGCATCCATCGCTTCGTCACCCACAGGCGTATTGCCATCAAGCAGAAACTCTTCGTCACCGTAAAAACCCAGCGGCCTGTCAATCTTTACAGGCCGGAGACAATACGGACTCACCTGCACCGTCGTATCGGGCGCCAGCAGGCGCACCAGTGCCTGCATCCCTTCCTGAGTTTTGCCCGGCTGCTGCAGCACACCCAGTAGCGCCAGAAAGCGGGACACTGGCGTGGCTATATGATTCGCAGTGCCCGGTATTCCCAGACCAACCAGACCCAATAACGACTGCGAAATGCTGTCGGTACCTCCGGGCTCAAACGTGGCCGGATACGAGTATTTACGCCAGACGCGGTAAAACTGCGTCAGGATGCGATGACTGAAAATATCCAGAAACCCCTGCAGCGCCTCATGTCCTTCCCGGCGCTGGGAAATGTCATCGAGATAGGCGGTCGGTAGAGGCGAATCAACACCGTACATCCCCATAAAGGTCGTGCGGATAAGCGGTGGCCTGCTGTCATCACCCTCGTCATACTCGACAGCCTTCAGTTCACTGGCCGGGAACCCCATTCCAGGGTGCGGCGCAAAGCGTACCGGGTCATCCGCCGGATGGCTGGTAGAGCCCATCAGCGGCCTGTCCGGATGGCGCTTCTCCAGTAGCTGGCATAAACGATAAAAGTTGATGCGGTGAAGATCGGCCTCCAGCCGCGGGGTCAGCCGGGAATACGGCGGTTGTGCTTCTCTTCCCATTCCAGGCGCTCTCCGGTCGGTTGCAGAATAATAATCAGGCGGTTAAACAGATAGATATCGGTGTACAGTGCAAAGAAGCGGCTCAGCATCTCGCCGAACAGACAGATATCGCCGCGCCCGGCAAAGCCGTTGCTCTCAAGCGTCACCTCAATCTGCACCCCGCGCACCAGATATCCCTGCTCAAAGCGTTCCGTTTCACTGTGCTTCACATCGATAATCGCCTCCAGACGACGGCGGTTCATCTCGCTGTCAGTCCACTCGTACAACGCCAGCGTGCCGCGCAGCACGTCGGCATTGTCCATCATCGACAGGAAGCCGCTGCCGAGATGGCTCAGCACACGCCAGTGAAAGCGATCCTGTGCCGGGGGATAACAAGGCAGCGTCGGCGCACACAGGTTGCGCACGGCGATACTGGCTGAAGTGGTTTTCATCACTGTATCGAGCACGGTACTTTGCAACGCTCTGCGAGGTAGTTGGCCATTGGTGCCGGTTAGCGTCAGCGACAGGCTTTCATCCTCCGGCACCGTGTGGTTATCAAACGCTTCCCCGCCGAGGATAAGCCAGGTGTTATGCAACCCCGACGGGCCACGGCGCACGCGGGTGTGGTAGTAATATTCAGGGGCTTCATGGCGCATCATTCCGCCCTTGTGGCGGAAGCTTGAAAATGGCACGTAGGTATGCTGGCTTGATGACATCACCGAATCCACCGCGTATATCTCGGTATGGCCATCCTGCACGCGCATCGGGCGCAGCATATATTCGGTCTGCAGGGAATTGAGCGTCAGCGGATCGGATTCCAGCGGGAACAGGTTAATCACCGGCACACAGTTCAGGCGCAGATGCTTTTCGGTAAAGCTGAAATCATGCTCCCAGCGTTCTGCCAGCACCACGTCGATTTCAAACCATGGGAGCTCAGCCGGAAAGACCACGGTCTCGAGCCCACGCAGCCCCGTGAACATGAATTTCTCACGGAAGGTGAAGTACTCCAGCAGCAGTTGATAGCCGCTAAAGCTGCTGCTTCCCTTCGGCCACAGGACGTCATCATCGCCAAAGCCCAGCGCGGTGAAATACCCGTCGAGCGGTCTTCTGTCCATGTCGCCCGGCATACGCAGCCAGAAGCGAGCTGTATTCATGGTAAAGGCTTCATGCATTGCGCAGGCCAGCGGTGCATCAGCGTTGAAGTAGAGCGGGATCTGGCTGAGATCGATACGACTCCAGTCGGCAAGATGGCTGCCGTTAAAGCGCAGGCTGATAACCGAACGCCCGTCAGGGTCAGTCGACAGGCGGGCTTGCTCCAGCGACAACGGCAGGAGCGTGATCTCTTTGGTTGTGGTGTACCGACAACGCGTGGCCTTCTCGCCGATCGGCCGCGAGTTAACTTCGAAACCTTTGGCGATGCGCATCTGTTCTTTCATCTCGCGCCAGTCAGGGGTGAACTCCACCACCGACATCGACGGTATGGTGCGCAGATAATGCGGCCACAGCAGGCTGACCAGCCCTTCGGTCAGTTCAGGCAGGTCGTCATCGAGCTTTTCACGCAAGCGCCCCATCAGGAAGGCAAAGCCCTCGAACAGGCGTTCAACATACGGGTCGCGCGCTCCGGCTTTATCAAGGTTGAGCATTGCTGCCTGCTCGGGGTGAGCACGGGCAAACTCTTCGCCAGCTTCCAGCAGGTAGCGCATTTCAGCGTCGTAATAACGCAGGGTTAAGTCGTCCATATTTATTTTTACTTAGTTTTCTTTGGATTCAGAGCACAGCTGCACCCTGGTGTACCTTCAGCATAAGTTGAAAAAACATAACGATGGCAGATGTTGTTATTAGCCACCATAAGTACGTTCATGCCGGGAAGGGATAAATTTTGCGCCACAGGGACAACTGCTGGTGCTATGCAGCGAACCCGCATATTTCCGCCCATTGGCATTATTGTTAGGAATATGTCCCACTATCTTGTACGTGCCAGCATGCTTTCCGCAGGTCACATTCTCCTGCTCCCGGGCTAGAGGGATCCCCATGACCGTGTCGGTCGGGTCACCTTCAAGAATTTTTCCACCGCAAGTAGTCATATCACCCTTTACCAGATAATAACCTTTCGCCATCTTTCACATCCTGAGTTCATTTACCATTCAACCGCAAAGCACTGCACTGCTGGCCGGATCGAGTGCAATCAAACCTGCCAGAAGCTGGTCCATCTCCGGCTGAAGGCGTGATTTATCGGTTTCACTACGAGCGGCTTTCATACGCAGCAGTCTGAGGCGGCGCGATTTCACTTCAAATAACAGCGCCGGTGTCCACTGCGTGAGGGTGATTGACCGTGCGGCTCTATCGAGTTCACCCAGCAGATGCAGGGCCAGCTCATTTTTACCCTTTTGCTCGGCTATGCGGGCCATCAGCAGGCGCAGCAGCCATTTGTCTTTTGTAGAGTCGCAACCTGGACGGGTCTGGAGCCAGTGAAGTGTGGCATCCAGACCGTCAGTGTCCGCTTTATCCAGCGCTTCCGGCTCGAGGAGCAGGATATCGTTATCTGTCTCACCAGCAGCACTGACCGGCTCATCCCGCCAGTTGGACAAATCGCCCAGCACGCTCTGATTTATCCAGTTGAGCGTGACCTCATCGGCAAACGGCGTTCCGTCATTAAAGGCCAGCGTTTCAAGTCCTGTGAGACGGCTCAGCAGCCCTTTCAGATCGGCGATGATGATATCGGCCAGCACATCGTGCCCCAATTTCACCAGAGCCTGGTGGATATACCACTGCAAATCCAGCCAGAGGTGATTAGCACCACGCGAGAAGGTGCTGTCCGCCTGCTCCAGTATCTCCAGCCAGCTCTGTTGCAGGTACAACCGTTTAAGCATGGCCCGCTGGTCAGCCCGCGGTGGTTCGATACGTGTTTTCCCTTCGGCATCCGGTGCAGGGATCGCTCTCAGCGTGTCATGGCGCAGGCTTTTCATCAGCCGGTGTGCGGCAAGCCAGCCATCGGGCTGCTCGCGCAGATATCCCGTCAGGGTACGGGCCTGGGCCAGCAAATCCTGACCGGAGGTGATGCGGTTCAGAACCGGCGCATCTGACTCGGTCGCATGCGTAAAGGGCAGTGACTGCGCCTTATTCCCTGCGTTCTGCGGTACCACGGCATCCACACCCCCGGCCTTCATCAGGCGAGACTCCAGCCCGCTGTACAGGGCATTCAGCTCTGGCCGCGATGCTTCCGGCTCTGTCTCCAGACGGGTACTGATGAGCAGCAAGGCCCCGGCTGTACGCTGTGCATCCTCGCGTATGACCTCCGGGAACAGTGACAGACTGTCCAGGACACGGCTACCGGCAAGCCATTCCAGTGCAGCCTTGCGGCTTCGGTCCCGCTGCGGGTGAAGCTGCATGCCGTAGCGCTGCAATAATCCGGCAAGCAGTTCAAGCCCTTCGGCAAAGCCGGCTTCACCATCCTGGTGCAGTCGCGCCCAGCAGTAGTAGGTCGCAATCCGGATGTCTTTGGCCGTGGTGGTCAGTAACTTTTCAGCAAGCGTGCATATCAGTTCGGTATCGATCCCGGAGAGCTTATTAACCTCTTCGCGGATACGCTGAAAATCATCGTCATATCCCGGGTCTTCTCCTGTCGGACAGGCTACGCTTACCGGAGCAAGCCAGGGCTGCCAGTTATCCGTGCGCGTCTGCGCCTGTTCACGCAGCTGAGCATCGTCAGCCTGACAGGCGGTAACCAAATTCTGCAATGTGCTCATTATTCGACGCCCTCCATGTCATTGTTTTCCGTATTAGTCATCAGCGCCTGAGCGGTGGCCGCGCTGTCGACACTGAATATGTGATCCGGCAGCGTGAAACCACGCAGATCCAACAGCGCCAGCGGGCCTTTTCCGAGCTGGGAGCGGAGCACCCACTGCAGGGTGCGACCATCCGGTGCGGTAAAGCTCATCATCCACTGGCTGCGGTCAAGCTGCTGACGCTTGCTCAAGTCCAGCCAGCGGATAAAGCCCCAGGTCCCGCTGTAATCCCCGAACAGGCGCGCACCGGCGTTGACCGTGGTCCATGTCAGCATCGTTCCCGGCTTGTAAGTCTCTCCCGGCCAGCGGAAGCTTTGCCAGTCGGCCATCTGGTTGAAGTAGTGCAGCTTTTGTCCATCAATGGTTAGCTGCGTCTCCACCACCTGTGGCACAGGACGCGCCTGCAGCTCAAAGCTGATGCCCTGACTGCCATCGGTGAACAGGATGTCTGACAGCTGGCTCAGCTGGTTAATGGCCCGCAGGAAGGCCGGGTTAAAGTTCAGCCCCTGGCTGTTGACCTTATCCGGTACCCACTGGCTACCCTCTTTGTGCAACACACCGTTGAGCTCTGTCGACAAGAAGCGCTCTATCCGTCCACTGTCCTTACGCACAAATTCAGCCAGCATCGGCAAAGAGGCATCACTTTTGCTGGCAGCAAACGGGAAACGACCGTCAAAGGCAGTTTGCCAGTTCGCGACAACCGAACGGCTCCATTTGTCATTCAGACTGGCTGCCGACGGCTGAAGTACGGTCTCCCAGGCCTGAGTCAGCGGCTGCACAAACATTGTGCTGCCAAATCCGCTCCACTCCTCGCCAAGACTTGCCGAAATCAGGCTGCCGTATTGCTGAGTGTCGGTGAGGTCCACGCTTTTGCCCTGGAATACGGTCTGCGCCAGAGTCTGCATCATTGCCTGCGGGTCAGAAGCGCTGGCCACCTGCTGCAGTCGCAGACGCACGCGGGTGATACGGGTCAGATACGTCTGCAGACTCAGGGAGTTGTCCGCCGACATGACATTACCACCTTTGTTTTTACCCAGAAGCTGCAGCAGCGGACCAAAGGTATCGTCCAGCGGCCCCTGCGGCCCTGACGCAGACTGATCAATGGCAGGTTTATCTTTTCCACCGACGAGATCTTTAGCTGATTTGATGATGGAGTCCGAAAGACCTTCGCTTTGCTGGCCTGTCTGTCCCTGCCAGGCAAGGGTATTCATCAGGGCAATCAGTGGCGACTGGCGAACATCGCTCATCAGCGTAAGCTGGTCGGTAACGTCCGCAATATTGTTTGCCGGGTTCCAGTGCAGGCTGTTAAGGAAATTCAACCAGCTGCCGGCAAAGTCAATGAAATAACGCTCTGTCAGGCGTGCTTTGAGCGCTTCCGGCGACAGATCCGCCGATACGGCTTTACGGGAATCACTCAGCACCCAGTCAATTTCATCCCGGCGGGAATTTGCAGCCTTTTCGATAGCCTGCTGAATGCCACCTTCCCAGGCCTGGCGGGTGAACATGCCCGGCACGACCTCCTCGGTAGTAAAAAGTCGACGCGCATCGGTACCGCTGGTCATGTCCTCCAGGGAGACATCGGCGAAGTTACGACGCACTGACTTGAGCATATTTTCATACAGTGTGCTTTCAGCGTTACGACGCCCAATTTGCTGCAGCAACAGCTGGCGACTCTGGCTGACCAACTGCACATCCGGTGTGATTTTCCACTGTGGCTGCTTAGGCAGTTCGGTGATGTAGAAGGCCCACAAATCCGGCGCCAGGCTTTGCCACAGACCGGTAGAAATACCCATTCGTGTCGGCTGCACGGTTTTCAGGGTCTGCGCATAAAACGCGCCGTCGACTTTATCCGGACGAGACATCATCAGCCACGCTTTAAGCTGGTCATAACCCGGCTTCGCCAGCTGTGCACGCTGGTCGCTGTTGGGGGCAGAGTTTGCCAATGCGCTGAGTTTTTGTGTCAGCGCCTGATTCGCCGGGTCGCGTATCAGGCGGTTGTTTGCCACGCCGTACCAGGGCAGCAACGCATCGAGCAGCTGCTGGTTATGGTCCAGACCGAAGCGCTGGTACCAGGGCGCTCCTTCCTGAATACGGTGCTGCAGGCGGCCAGCGTCATTACGCAGGGTATGCAGAGCCGTGAGCTGGTAATCCGATACGGAAGGATGCTCCACCAGCGCATGCGCCTGCTCGGCAACAGAGACTATCTGCATGCGGTTGACCGCGAATGATAGCAGTGTACCCGCTCCCCAGATACCGATGATGGTCATAAGCGTCCAGGCCAGCGTCTGCTCCCAGGCCATACCGACACGGCGGCCACGAACTCGGATGCAGTCATCCACAATGCCCTGCCAGGTTACGGGCAGGGTCAACGCATGGCGTTGTGATTCGGGGATATATTTCTCAGGTTCGGCTGTCCCCTCAGTAGTATGAACAGGGTAACTGTCCGGCAGGCTGAACATCAGACCACGCAACGGAACACGCTGCTGAGAGGCAGCCAACCATGGCACCAGTTGTTGAGTCCAGCGGGCGATACCGCCGTCTTTGAGGTACTGGCCCAGACGCAGCAGGAAATCGTGGCCGTTGTTCTCAGCGACCTGACTCATCCCCTGTATCCGCAATGCAGGCAGCATCAGCTCAAGCTGACGGCTAATATCGTCAGCTTTGGCACGCAGCGGGAAACGGGCTCCTACCGCCTGTTCAGTACGTTTTGCCTGCGACCATTTGCTGTCACACAGTTGCCACAGCCAGACCGGCGCGGAATAACGGAGCAATTGGCTGATTTTTTCCAGCCCGCGTAAATCGTTGTCGCTAATCTGAGGGGTGAGATTAAGCGACTGCGGTACGACGCGAATTATTCCGTCCAGAGGACGACCGCGACGCAGTTTACGCAACGCGGTATATTTCTCCCGGCCAGGCTCTAATGCCAGGCTCCCGCCGTAAATCAGCACGGTGCGGTTGCCTTCAAGCCACTGGCTTTCCTGCAGGCCTGGTACCAATTGCTCTATAGCGGCTTCATTGCCAGTGACGAGCAGCAGGTGGACTTTGCGTCGCCAAAGGACGCCATAACGAAGATTAAGATGCTGTTTTAAATCGGTATAATCTCTGATGGTTGTGCTCACATCTGGAGTTGTTTTAGTTTCAGCACTTGAGGGTTCCGGTGGTAAATAAATGAGTTGTTTTTTTCTTTGCTTCCAGCGCCAATAAAAAGGAGAGCAAATAGTGCCTAAGAATAAAAAACCAAATACACCACCCCACACCGACCAAATTTGGCGATATGTCAGTCCATATTTAAGCAAGGCATCTTGATTAATAAATAGTAAAAACGCAGTTATACCCGCAAGGCCAACAATTAAAACAAGATAGCCCCAAAATCCATAACGTGCTGACTGTAATTCCTTTTCTTGGGTCATAAGTAAAGTTTCCGAGTAATCAAACAAAGCAGTCTGGACTGAGGTGATGCCTGAATAATTAATAATTGGTTAGCTTCAGTCTTTTGAGCCGCGTCAACCAACAATGCGAGTGAAACAGGGAATACCATTTCACCAGGGGGACCAAAAGAAAAATCAATCAAATTAAAAGGATGTTTCTCTGGAAGTTTCCACTGACATCGATCGGCATACTGAATCAGTTTTGAATTAATATCAGCAGGAATACCAGAAAGCCAGACATGGCGTAAATCACGCTTGTCAATTCGATTGTATTCAAAAAGCATATCTAAATCTTTTTCAATATTCTCATTATCCACAGGCATAACACGGCCTAATCCGGCAAGTACCGGTACAGCATGTTGTCTGGAAAAAGTTGAGGATGATAAAAGCTGGGCAGAGACCATTTCGCTGGATTGTTTCGATACACCTGCCAACCAGCATTGGAAACTAAGAACTAATATCAAACCATCAAAATTAACGTTATCGTGGAATTTTCCAATACACTCAACGGAACAATTTACTTCAGGAAGCAGATCCCATTGAGACAGAATAATCTGGCATACGTTCTTTTTGTCCCAACCAGAGGGTTGCAATACATAAATAGTATGCAAAAATTTCCGATAACCAGGATACTGTTGCTCAAGCTGTTTGTCGATCATATCAGACAAAACACGAAGGGAGCCCCAGGAATGTGACAACGACCTGACTTTATCTGGATATGCTGGAATATCAGACAGAGGTCCAAGAAAACTCGCGGCCCCGTTTTCCTCAGGAGTAAAGATAACATTACCAACCACTGACAACTGCTGTCGGCTCCAGTGCTGCCATAAAGCCTTAGTTCTATCAGTTTCTTCTTTCCAGGCAGAAAGAGCGCTCCGTGACTGCTCATAACGGTTTAGCGCTGTGCCAAAAATACATAACCATATGAAAAATGCCGGAAGTAGCAGGAAAAATACTATTTTAGTATATGCCTCCGTTCCCCACAAAGAAAAACCAAAAACAGAACAAACCATTAAAATAGAAATAAGAACAATCCCCCATCGCTTGTATGACAAGCTGGCAATTGTACTTTTTTTGGGTACTTTGGGGATAGGCCACATAATATCAAGACTCAATAGTATTTTCGATATGAGAACTAATGACTCTGCATCCACAGGAACAGGCGCAGTTATTAACAACAACGTTCATCCCATTTTCTGACGCTCCGGGATCACCTTCTTTTATCGGATTAATTCCGTGTTCTGGACATGAAACCAAATCACCGACCAAGGCAACCTGAATACCATTGATAAACATTGTCGACGACGCGGTAATAACCTTTCCACCATGGGTGGTATCATCACCCAGGCAAACAATTCCAGGCATATCTTCCTCTTTTTTAAAAATTAATTTACGACAATATAATGGTTTGCGACAAAGACAGCGCCCCACTTAATTATTATCGATAAAATTTTAATTTTCGCTGTATGAAAATACATAATCAAAACGCGCCGGGGCGCACGCGTACGCTACGGCTGATCGTGTCCCAGAAGGCGATAATTTCCTCCTTGCTGTAGGAGGTTGGCGGCATGGAATCATTCTCCAGGGTCAGAATAAAATTGGGAGTCTTGTAGCTGGCTGTCATTTCATTGATGAACATATCAAAGCCGTAACGTGGCTCGTCCTGAGATGCCTGTAAACCCGTTGCCAGAAACTCCTGGGCCTGCAGTCCGTTAATACTAAAGGCCCCTTTTCTTTCCACATGGCCACGGTACAAGTTACTCTCTATCTCACCAGCTCTCTCCAGCACCGTGTCTTTTTCTCGGGTGAAGTTATCGGTAGAAAGAATAACTCTGATATGTTCCAGTGTTTTACTTTCAAGCCCAACGGAGATATCTTCCCGTTCCCTTGCCGCCGGGTCGGTGGCAATAAACGCATGGGCGATACAGGAACCTGGTTTCGTCGGAATGACGTCATTATCCCTGCCGCTAATTCTCGCCATCAGCGACTGCATCTGGCTGACGTCACTTGCGACATAATCTTGAATTGGATCGCCATTTCGTTGTCTTTCATAACGTGAAGCTGAATCATTGACCGTTTGCTTCTGAAACTTGATAACCACACCATTGGTATAAATATATCCTTCCAGAATCCGCATTGCGTCCGCGGCACCCCCGTTTTCATTCCGTTCAAAAATAACACCATCCATACCAGTGGGTAACGGCCAGACTTTTTTTAAAAACGGCATATCCTGTGCGTCTATGGTTTTACTGTTTTGTAGCGCCTTTTCACGTAATGCTATTAACTGCACAAAACCTGGGTGGTACATTTTCTTTGTCGCCAGATAGGTTTTATACATATCCTCAGGCCGGGAAATCACCGCCGCCCAGATATTGTCATCCAGCGGTGCAGCGTCATTATAAGCCGTAAAGGATGATGGCAGGTCGAGCATATAGCGCCCGACGCAATAAGGTTTCATTTCAGCGTTTATTTTGTTCATGGTTACCTGCTGTGATGACGTCAGTGTCTGCGGTGATGGATTGTAAGGGCGAAAATACTGATACAACCCATATCCCGCTACGATGAAGGCGACCAGGATCATTGCTTTTTGTTTTATCTTATTCATGATAAGCAAGCCCTGTATTTTTCACCTGCTGTGCAATTCTTATAATTGAGCGAAGAGTAAACCAGCGCGCATCCATGGTGTTGTCAGGTTTGTACGCCCCCTCGTGGTCAACGCCCACACCGAGTTGGGCCTTTAACTTCGGAGAATTAATCACTGCCGCTCTGACCGGTACAGTGCCGTCACCGTCTTCCACAGGAGGTAATAATTCATATTTGCGGCTAACATACCCCTGGTCCGGTGTCTCCAGCGTTGCATAGCGTATGGTCTGGTTAAACTTGTCCGCCGGGTAGAATATTTCCCCCTGTTCGCTGACCAGCGAACGGTAGGCTTCCGAGGTATGTTTTCCACTTACGTCCTTCCAGTGCAACTCTGCATAAGAGGGGTAATTCTTCCCATCATTTCCATAAAAGGCATAGGTATGTTCATGGTAATGCCCATTAAGTTTCTCTATAAACGCACTAACATGATTGTTAATAATATTTTTGAAACGTTTCCAATCTTGTTCCAGCAATATCTTACCCTCGTTATTCTTTTCAGGGTTAATAAAGCGTTCCTCACATAATCCCCACCACACCGATCGCTGGGTGTAGATTTCCGTATACGGATTTGTCTGAGGTAAAGGCTGCTTAAGGCCTTCAACATGAAACCAACCCATACCGTATCCCTTACCAGGCAGTAGCTGCAAAGGCCCCGGCGCTTGCGACAGCACGGCGGTCATTTCAGCGCCATTACCACCAATGACTAAACCAGTTATTCCTGCCTCACCCGCTTTCATGCGCTTATAGGCCATCGGGGCACCACGATCCGGCATCACCCCGTGTACAATACCCAGAATATTTTTCTGTCCGAAATCTCCGTCCAACAATTCCGAATAGTAACGGGCAACCAGCCCTCCCATTGAGTGGGTTACCAGGATCACCTTTTCGCATTTGCGTCCGCTGGCTTTGTAATCGCCAATAATCTTTTCAATACGCTTGGCCAGCATTTTAGCTGAATCCACATTCGACTGTAGCCAGTTATAGCCCACTGCATGAACCGGAAAGAGGTACTGATAGCTTAAAGCCACTTCCTCAGTGGTCAGGGGACTCTCACCCGTTTCGGCTCCTAATGCTTTATCCAGCAGCCTCTCACGCAAGGTCAGGCAACCATTTTTGCTGGTCTTATTTGTTAACATTGTCTGGTTATCGTTCAGCGCTTCCTGGAGCCAGGGGAGGAAAGTGCCATAGCTCATCGCCCCCACTTCTCCCCAGCCTCTCTCTTTGCGCGATGAAAATAACAGCAGCTCTTCCGGACTTTCCGTCTCGATTTTCCCGCTGGGATCGACAACGGTTTTGGTAGGATCCAGTAATTTTTTTCTTTCCTCGGCGCCCCGCACTAACCAGGATTTCATGCTCCATGTTCCATCTACTTTCCAGATAGACTTGCCGTCAGGACTCATCAAATTACTCCCCATCACCCCCGGTAAAAATACAACCGGGATGACTCTGTCCGGCATCTTATAAAGTTTGAGCCATTGCTCCTTTTCTTTCGGCGTGGCAATGACCTTATAGAGTGGATGACCAAACTTGTCGTACCCCAGCAGGACACTATTGCTGTCAGTGGCTTCAATCATCGGTTAGTCCTCATCCTTCAGGTTTATTTCCATCAATGCAGGATCCATCAGGTTTTGCTTTTCCCCACGGCCGGATGCCGAGGTCATTAACTCCTGCACGGTACCATCGCTGTGCGTCAGGCTGATTTTCTGACCCGCTACGGGTGTCTCAGAATAGGGCCACAGCACTTCAGGCCCCATTTCAAATTCGCTGCTCTCCCACTTCTGGGCCGCCTGACTAAAACTCTGTCCACCAAACTTCTGCCACACCGCCCCGCGCTCGATGATTTTGTCCGGCGCTGCACACTCCACCGTTCCGTCCGCTATCCGGATATATCCCCCGCCGCTCGTCAGCACTATCTCCTGCTTCGCGCTGATGATGAGTTTTCCCTCACTGCTGCTGATGCGGATATCCTTCAGCGCATCCAGCGTCATCTCATCCCCCTGCGCCTGGATCTCCACTTTCCCTTTGCCGGCAAACATTTTGATGCCCAGCTTTTGCGCATACAGACCTACCCGCTCCCCGGCCGCCACGGTGAATCTTTTCAGCGCGCTGAAATCCGTGTGCCCGCCGCTGGTGCTGATGATGTTGTCTCCCGCCGACTGCTGCAGGCTTTTCCCTGTCACCTGCGCTATTCCTTCCGGCGCCGAGACCAGCAGCGCCGCTTTCTTTAAATCCGTCAGCGCCTCTGACAGTAGCGCCTTCTGCGTCTGCACATCTGCCAGTTCAGCCCTCGCCGCTTCTGCCGCGCTGCGTAACGCTTCAGCCAGTGACCGCGCCTGCTCCAGCTGGCTCATCGCTGCCTGCATCTCCAGCACCTCACCCTGCGCCCTGGCCTGCCCGTCAGCACTGATAAAAATCCCTTTCTGCGCCCGTATCGCGCCCCAGCTGTCCGTCCTGAGCTCAAACCCCTCGCCGCGCTGCTGTTTCTCACTGTCAACCAGGTGACCGAGGTTCAGCTGACTCTTGCCGCCGTACTCCGTGCTGACCTTGATGTGCTCTTTTCCACGCTCGTCATCGAGGCGGATTTTGTTGTTCGCCGGGGTACGCAGGACGTTACGTTTGTAGTTGCGGATGGTGACGTGGTCGCCGTGCGCCGAGTCGTGCAGCACGCCGGCAATGTACGGCCGGTCCGGGTTACCGTCCTCAAAGCCAATCGCCACTTCGGTGCCCGCCAGCAGCGGCAGGTGCAGGCCATAGGTGTCCCCTGCATAAGGGCGGGACTGACGCACCCACAGGCTCTCGAACCCGGTTTCCCAGTTATCACGGTCAAACAGCATGTTGACGCGGTAACGACCGTCTTTATCGATATGCCCGTAGGTGTCGTTCTCGGTGGTGCTGGTGACGCGGGCCGGTAAGGTGCCAGCCATCACCGGGCGTGCCCCTGGTTCCGGGCGGAAACCAAAATCGGTGCTGTCCGGAATGCCGTCAAAATCAACCGCAAAGTCCTTATCACGGCGAGCATACGTGTGCATCGCCGTGATGACCACGCCCTGCGCAAACACGTCGGCCACTTCATACCCGCCGGTGACTTTAAGTACCTGACCCGGCGAGAGGGTCGGACAGCTGGTGATGCCCTGTGCCCGGGTCTGACCATTCAGGTAGCGTTCGTGACGAATGCGGGCAAAAAAGGCTCCGGACTCCGGGGCCGGGTTGCGGTCATAGGTGCTGCCCGGCGTCAGGTAGTTATCCGCCCAGTGATAGGCATCACCGTACGTGGTGACATCCCCGCGGGTCGCTTCCACCAGGGTGTTCATGTCCTGCGTGGCCTGACGGTAGTTGTAGTCCCGGGTGCTGACCTGCTTCTGCACCACGTTGTGATGGCATTCCATTCCCCAGACTGAATCCACGCCTTTTGAATGCTGGCCCGATGGCGGTACCGACGGCAGCGTCAGCCCTTTTTCATACCCCTGCTGGGTGTCGTAAAACTCCACCACGTCAATGTTGAGGCGCGTGTCGGTGGTGAAGCGAAACCAGATACCCACCTCACCCAGCAGGCGGGTGATAAAGTGCAGGTCGTCCTCATCGTACTGCATCACCTGTTCACGGCGTGGATATTCTTTTGACAGCGAGAACAGAAAATCCTGACCGCGCATACCGTGGCGCTCGCGCAGGATTTTTTCCACGATTTGCTGAACCGACATGTCCTGGTAAATGGCGTTCTGGTGCGAGCGGTCGAGCAGCGCCAGACGTGGCCGGAGCGTCAGGGCGTAGCGGGTTTCATCTTTTGACGTGCTGAGGCGTTCAAAACCGGTCACCACGCCCTGAAGGGTGCGCACGGCCTGCTGCACTTTAATGCCGTAACCCTGGTCTACCGGGGCCTGCAGCGTCAGCGAACCGGGCTTCATCAGCATCGCCTCTCTGGCGACAGCGTGGTCACTGCTGGTGAATTCAATACGATAGCGGAACGGCGTGCTAAGAGCCTCATCACCTTCGAAAGACAGCACGTCGAGCGCGGACTCACAGCCTTTCACCGCCAGCAGGTGGTGGCTATGACTGTATCTTAATGGAGGATTATTACTCATGCGTCCACTCCCTGTTTCACATCAAATTCCAGCCCGATCCCCTCTTCCTCACTCCAGCTAAAGCGTAATGACTGTGGTTTCAGTTTTGCGGCCATATGGGTCAACAGTTGCTGACTGAGCACCGGCAGAATTTGCTGATTGAGCAGGCTATCGACGTTACGCGCACCGGTATCTGGCAGCAGGCAGGCTGAAGTCAGCGCATCATAAAGACTTTCATCAATGTGCGTGCTCAGGCCGTAGTGTCGATGCAGGCGCTTGCTGACCTGTGAGAGTTTCATTTCCACGATGGTACGCATGGCTGCTTCCGAGAGGGGGCGGTAAATCACGGTCTGGAAGCGGGCCAGCAGCGCCGGCTGGAAGTGATCGCGCAGTATCGGACGCAGCAGCTCGTGAAGATCGCCTTCGCTGGCCTCCGGCTGTTCGTCAAGCAGCTGCATCAGGTGGTCGCTGCCGAGATTTGAGGTCATCAGAATGACGGTGTTACGGAAGTCGATTTCACGCCCTTCGCCGTCGCGCATAAAGCCGCGGTCAAACACCTGATAGAACAGGTTCATCACGTCGCGGTGGGCTTTTTCGACTTCATCGAGCAAAACCACACTATACGGGCGCTTGCGCACGGCTTCGGTCAGGATCCCTCCCTGGCCATAACCGACGTAACCCGGAGGTGAGCCCTTCAGCTGGGAAACCGTATGCGGCTCCTGGTATTCGGAGAGGTTAATCGTAATGAGTGACTTCTCACCGCCGTACATGACATCGGCCAGCGCAAGCGCGGTTTCGGTTTTCCCCACCCCGCTCGGTCCCACCAGCAGAAACACGCCCTGCGGACCACTCTCGGAGGTGAGACCCGTTTTTGCCGCACGCAGACGCTGGCCGATGGCCTCGAGCGCCACATCCTGCCCGACCACACGTTTACCCATTTCATTTTCCAGGTTCAGCAGTTCGGTCTGCTCATCTTTCATCAGCGATGACAGCGGAACGCCTGTCCAGTCAGCAATCACGTTGGCAACGGTGCGTACGTCAACATCCACGGAGAGCAGCGGGTTGCTGTGCTGCATGCCGTTCAGTTCCTGCTGCAGCGCGCGCGTCTCGCTTTGACGGGAGAGGTCCTGGCGGCTTTCCAGCAGTTGTTCGGTGAGTTTCAGTTCCTGCCCGTACTGCGTTTCAAGCTCGTCGAGAGCAACGATAAGAGCGTTCTCTTCCTGCTCAATGACGGTCAGGCGTTCACCATGACTCTGATTGCCGACAGCAATATCTTCCAGCAGCGCCTGCTTCTCCATTTCAAGAGAGCTAATCTGCGAGCGAATGCAGGTCAGCTGTTCCGGCACCGTGTCGAGGCTCATCCGGACGCGCGCTGCAGCGGTGTCGAGCAGATCAACCGCCTTGTCCGGCAGCTGACGGCCCGTCAGATAGCGGCGGGAAAGCGTAACAGCAGCGCGTACCGCATCGTCGGTAATGTGCACGTGATGGTGCTCGGCGTAACGGGATTTCAAACCACGGAGCATCAGGCAGGCGGTGTCATCGTCAGGCTCATCGACTTTTACCATCTGGAAACGACGCTCCAGGGCCGCGTCGCGTTCGAAGTACTGCTTGTACTCGCTCCAGGTAGTGGCCGCAATGGTACGCAGTTCACCACGCGCCAGCGCCGGTTTCAGCAGGTTCGCTGCATCGGCGCCACCCGCCTGGTTGCCCGCGCCGATGATGGTATGCGCTTCATCAATAAATAGCAGGACCGGGGACGGGGATTGCTGCACCGCATCGATGACGTTTTTCAGCCGCTGTTCGAACTCGCCTTTCACGCCTGCACCGGCCTGCAGCAGGCCCAAGTCAAGGGTACGCAGAGTGACCGTTTTCAGTGATTCAGGCACATTCCCCTCGGCAATACGCAATGCCAGACCTTCAACCAGTGCGGTTTTCCCCACGCCCGGCTCGCCGACCAGAATCGGGTTGTTTTTGCGGCGACGAGAGAGGATATCCAACATCTGACGGATTTCTGTGTCACGGCCAAACACCGGATCGATCTTCCCTTCCTTCGCTTTGGCGGTGACATCGAGGGTGAATTTATCCAGCGTGTTCTGCAGCGCAGGGCTCAGTTCCCCCTCTTTCATTTCCGCACCAGCCGGACGCCCGACAAACTCCACCTCACCACCGTGGTTCTGTGCCAGCTCGGCTTCGCGCTGCATTTCCGGACGCTCATCCGATTGCGCATCCAGCAACGGTCGCAGACGCTCCAGCTGGCTCTGAGCAAGCGTTAACAACGGCCAAAGGCCGTCACAACGTGCCAGTTTTGGTTTTTCCACCAGGGCCATCAGCAGATGGATGCTGCGAATGTGCTCTTCGCCATTGAGTGAGGCAAGTAGCCAGGCTTGCTGCATCAGAGTCTGGATGTCATCAGAGAGCTGGGGCCGATGGCGCACGGATCGAGGTTGTCTGTCGAGCCAGCCAAGTAAATCCTGCCAGATGCCATCCATATCCCATTCATAGCGACGCGCCAACACCGTCAGGTCACCTTCCCCCTGCTCCAGCAGCTTCAGCAGCCAGTGCTCCGGCAGAATTTCGGCATGGGCACGGGTCTGACAGAGCGAAGCTGCGCCTTCCATCGCTCGGGCACAGTAAGGGTTCAGACGACGTAACAGGATGGCTGGATTTTCCATGAGATTCTCTCTTTGTCGGTTCCTGGACACGCTACCGCCCCTCGCTGTTCACCAAAGCGCATAAGGTCAGGCAGGCAGATTGTTTTTTCTTTGCTGAGTGCCCGCATCTCAGACACTCAGCAAAAACTGCGGACAGGAAAACCTGCCCGCATCAGGATTACGCCGTGGCGCGTTCGTTCCAGGAATCGGAATGAATGATGTTGCCGTCTTTGTAGGTCCAGGTGATTTTTTCGTAACGCAGTTCAACGCGCTCAAGGTGGTTGTGCTTCTCTTTAGAAGGATCCTTGATGTCATACATTTCAGGATTCACTTTCACTACCTTCACGTTTTCCAGTTTGGTGTTGAAGTACTCCACTTCCTGGCCCGCGTCGTTGATTTTGTACCACTTGAATTCAGCGGATTTCAGGGTCTGACCGGTTGTCACCGCCTTGTACAGATACGGGCTGGAGGAATCGATTTCCTTCGTGAACAGGAACGGCGTGTGGATACGGGTGCCGGTCAGCTTGCCGGTGTTGTTGTCGGTTGGGATGTACAGGTTATGCTCCTGTGCAACCACTTCGATGCTGCCTTCACGATCCTGAACGTCAACAGACCCTTTGATGTCCGCGCCGCCGTCGTCCTTCAGCCAAAGATAAACAGGAATTGCCATGGAATTACTCTCCATTGTGTAGTGAAGCGCCATCATCCTGCGATGGCGCCTGGTGTTTGCCGGGTATCTGACAGGCATTCGCCTGCGGTACCAGACTGATTTCGACACGGCGGTTGAGCGCACGCCCTTCCAGGGTGTCGTTGGTTGCGACAGGACGGCTTTCGCCATAGCCCTGCACAGCAAAACAGCTTTCGGGCACGTCGCCCGTGTCCCGCATCCAGTTGCGCACCGCTTCGGCGCGTTTCAGAGACAGCGTCTGGTTCAGCTGCGGATTGCCGGTGTTATCGGTATGCCCAGACACGACAATCAGCCAGCCCGGTTTCGCTTTGATGCCAACCAGTGAATTCACCAGCATCCTGGTGGAACCTGCTTTCAGCACGGACTTGCCGGAATCGAACAGCGACATGCTGTCGAGCCTCACTATTTTCGGTACTGGTTTTGGGGTTGGCTGCGGTTTAGGAGGCGGCGGCATATACGAGCGGATCGCTTCCAGTAGGGGTATCCGTAGACGTTCCCCTTGATAAAGCCCCAGGCCCAGCCGGACCGGTACGCCGTTACGTGCATAGTCATCCAGCAACGCAGAATTCTCACGAAGGGCCGCAACGGCGCTAGCTTTCGGGCCGTAGTCATCCGTGGAAAGACTGTCGTAACGGGCTATATCGAAGCTCACGCGATGCAGCAACTGGCGATTGTTCCAGCCACTGCTGAGCAGCGCGGCGATGACCGCCAGGGTGAAAAGACCAAGGGCACAGCGCCAGGTGCGGGCGCGGGGAGTAAGTCCACTTCCTTCCGGTAGCAGCGGCAGGATGAAATCCGGTAAGGGTGAGATCACCGTGCTGTCCGTCCCTATCGGTTGCCAGCCGGCTACCTGCTGCATGGCAGTATGACGCGATAACCATGCCGTCCAGGCAGAGGACGCAAGGCTTCCGGCAAGAATCGGTCCCATTCCCCACAGCAGCGCTGCAGGTGCAATGACCGGAACATCAGGATTCTCATCGATGAATACCGCCTGGACATGCTGATGGAACCAGCTCATCAGGCTGTTCATCAGCACCTGCTGCTGCATCACAGGCGCACCGCCAGTGGTGACCCACGCGGCGATCGAACAAGGCGCATTCGACTCACGCCAGACAGTCCACCCTTCACCCGGAATAGCGGCCTGCCAGAGCATGTCATCCGTCATCGCGCTGCCAATCTGACCATTCAGAATGAGTGGCACAGACTGTCCCGTTTCTTTACGCAACTGGCTGATTTGCCAGCGCAGAGCCAGCAGACGACTTGTCAGGGCTTCGCTGTCGACATGTTTCTGCGGGCAGATACTGACCATCACCGACAGCTGACGCCCCCAGTCCGGACGCTGCCACAGAATCTGACGGGCAACCTGCTCCAGATCCTGATGGTCCTCAACGCGGATCCAGCATCCCTGCGTGACGATCAGTACTGGTGACTGCTGCGGCCAGGTCAGAGGCATATCGCCACAAACCAACACCACAGGTTGACGGTAAGTAGTTTCAGGAAGGTCATCCAGACGCAGGTTGACGTCATGCTCCGCACGAGGTCTGGCGATATACCAGAACGCAACGATAACCCCGATCATCGCCAGCAGAACGAGCACTGAAGCCAGCCGGGATAACGGCAGAAAAGCCAGGCAGACCACAGAACTCAGCAGGGCAGCCCACAGCGCAAGCCCGCGCTGTTGTACAGGACTCATTTTACGACTCCCGGCAACAGGGTCAGCAGCATCTGATCGAGCCAGCGATCCAGTCCCCACCAGAGTGCGGCAAGAACAATCACGCTCAGGCCGATACGCGCGGGCCATGACGCCAGCCAGCCTCCCGCTCCCCGTCCGCTGCGGCTCTCTGCCAGAACTGGATGGGTCTGCGGGTAGCTGAACGGTGTAACGCGCTCATTGAGGGCGCTGACCAGCTTCTGGCGTTCCGGATCGTTTAGCGCACGAAAATCTCCGAGGAATCCGAGCATCATTACCCGCTGGAAGCAGGTCAGTACGGCATTATCTGGTGCAGGTTCACGCAGCACATCGCGCATCCTGTCACACAAAGTGTCACCCGCGTCCATTGTGCCGAGGAAGTGTCCCTGCAGAGGAATGTCATACCACTGCACACAGGCATCATCCTCTACACCGCGCCCTTTGACTGCCTCATCAAGCAATGCACATTGTGCAGTGAGGATATGCTTACAGCTGGCTTCATCAAGTTCACTCGCTTTCAGTTCACGCTGAACGCGTTCCACATCAGCGATACAGCGTTCCCACAAGACCCGACCTTCGCCTTCCTGAAACTGCGGGCCATAGCGAAGGCTGATGACCTGAAGCCAGGTATCCTGCAGCAGTGCGTCAATATCAACAGACACGACAGCGCCGTGTTTACGTTCACTCATGTTCTCAATACCGCAAAGAGTTCAAGTTCAGGCTCGCCGAGCATGCCCGGGACGTAAAACATACATGTCCCACTCTGGAGCATTTCAGTCGCCAGAGGATGGGAGAGATCGAGACTGAAATACTGATTTTCCAGGCGCAGTGGAATGGCGGCTGGCACATGGCGCAGCGGCGTCAGCGGCACGCCCACGCGGGAAGAGTTGACGATCCCGCGCACATGGTCAGGGCTGCCCACCTTACACTGGCGCGGAAACTGCTCCTGCAGTTGCGCCACCGGAATCGGTGAGCGCACAGAAAGATAGTAATCAGCCCCTTCGCGCAGACGCGGGTCATGCAGGCGAGCCTGCCAGAAGTGCAGCCGTGGGTCATAGTCGAGTGCCAGGGCCACCACGCGTGACGGCAGGCTGGCTTCAAGCAGATCGCCAAGCAAATCAAACAGCGGTGGAAATACCGCATTGAGTTGCTCGTGATGCCAGGCAGGTATGGCGCTCACCTGATGTTCCAGGGAAAAGGTCAGCAGGCTCCCCGCAAGGCGAGAAAGTTCCGGATACAGACGTTCCGGTGGGCTTTGAAGATTACGCTGGAACTGACCCAGCACGGGCTCGGCACTGTTCAGCGCGTTGAGCAGCCAGAACAGTGATACATCTGCCACGGCGAAATCAGCCATGCGCTCATTGCTTTCACGCCGCATTGCCATCAGACGGCACAGTCGCGCCCGCAGTTGTGTCAGTAGTTGTTCCAGTTGGGTAACCAGCCAACGGCTGCCCTGGAGGGTCAACAGCGGAGGAAGAAATGTTTCATCCAATAGCCATGTACCCTGCGAGTCTTGCTGCAGGCGGGCGACCGGACAAGTCAGATAATCGCTGTTGTTCTGATGGGCAAAACGCAGCGTCAGTTCAGGCTGCATCACGGCAATCTGACGAGTGTCTTCCCCAAAGGTATTGCGTACATCCCGCCAGCGCTGACGATATCGCACCGGACGCTCGGCCACCTCATCGGGTTTCAGGCAGTTGCCGCCGTTCGCCCGCAGTAGCGGGAGTGCCAGCACCACCGTCACCTCCTGCGATTCGCTTTCAAGCGACAGTACCGGTGGCAGCGAATCAGCATTGTCTGTATCAATCAGCGTACCGTCCTGAAAACGGACATGCAGATGACGGGCCTGAAGACGCCCAAGCCTGAGAGCTTCCGACTCGAAGGTAGCATTTATCACCCCCCACGGGCAGGAGAGGCCCAGCCGGGCTATACACTCGGCAGACCAGGCCGCATACGCGACCTGTTGCTGAAAATGCTGGGGAGCGACCATAATGCCCCTACCCCATAACGGTTGTTCCGTTTTCATCGGCTTCCTGCCTGTTATTACGATTTCGCTTTCGGCATCTGGGAAACCAGCGACAGGTTGACGTCCATCCCTTCCACCTGGAAGTGCGGAATCGCATACAATTTCACGCGGAAGAAGCCCGGGTTATCCTCAATATCTTCCACCACCACTTTTGCATCACGCAGTGGATGAGATGCCTGAAGTTCGTCGCCCGGATCGGTCATTTCGGTCACCAGACCGCGGACCCAGGTGTTCAGCTCCAGCTCCAGCAATCGGCGATCCTTGGTGGTACCGATGTTCTCGCGCTGAATCAGCTTCAGGTAGTGGGCGATACGCGACAGCAGGAAGATGTACGGCAGGCGGGCGTTGATACGGCTGTTGGCCGTTGCATCTGCGGTGTCATACAGCGCCGGTTTCTGGGCGGAGTTGGCTGAGAAGAAGCAGGCATAGTCGCGGTTTTTATAGTAGGACAAAGGAATAAAGCCCAGATTCGCGAACTCGAATTCACGCGTTTCAGGGATCATGACCTCAGACGGGATTTTTACCTGATTGCCGGTACCCAGGTCATACAGATGGATAGGCAGATCCTGAACCGCCCCGCCAGCCTGCGGGCCACGGATTTGTACACACCAGCCATTATTGATGAAGCTACGCACCATATTGGACGCGAAGGCAAACGACGCATTCGTCCACAGGTATTTGTCGTGATCCGGACCTTTGACTTCTTCAACATAGTTGAAGCTGCGAACCGGAACGGTATCCGGGCCATACGGTAAACGTCCCAGTACGCGGGGCATCACCAGACCGATGTAGCGAGCGTCGTCCGTATCGCGGAACGATTTCCACTTGATGTACTCCGCGCGGTCAAAATAGTTACCAATATCTTTAATCGCCGCGACGTCTTCCATGGACTCCTTGAGGAAGAATTTCGGGCCTGCCGAGCCGATAAATGGCATATGTGCAGCCGCAGATACTTTAGAGATGTTGCGCAGCAGAGCGACATCCTGCGCTGAAGCATCGAACTCATAAGCGGAAATCAGCGCCGCAATCGGCTCGCCGCCCGGGGTATCGTATTCATCAATGTAGGCGTGTTTATAGAGACCACTCTGGATAATTTCCGGGCTGTCTTCAAAGTCCTGGCGAAGGTCTTCTTTAGACATGCTCAGAAGCTCAATTTTCACGTTCTGGCGAAAATCTGTTTTATCAACCAGCGACTTCACGCCGCGCCACAGGCTCTCAACCGCCTGAAACTCTTCATGGTGCATAACGGCGTCGAGCTGGCGGCTTATCTGGTAATCGAGCTCAGCGATGTGGTGATCGATCAGGCTTTTATCCAGTTTTTCGACCTTCGAGCCTGCCTTGGTCAGGCATTCCAGAAAGACCTGCATACCTGCGGTGAGACGCTCGTCAGCGGTCGCATCCGACATCGCCTGCGCATCTTGCCAGATATCCAGCGCGCTCAGCTCGGAGACCGGGTTCAGATTAATTTTCTCAAACAGTGAAGCGTATACCCCACCCACAGCAGGGCGTTCCAGCACCACGCTTTCCCCGCCAGCAGTATTATTTTGTACAGACATGAGCATTCCTTGATTAATCCGTTAAAACAGCATGATGGTTAAGGTTTTTTTGAAGCCAGTGCGGATAGTTCATTTCGCAACTCAGCACTAAGTGACTGGTCAAGAACGATTTTTTCCAGCTCTTTTCGGAAAGTCTGGTTATCCAGCAGGTTGGCTTTCAGATCGCGGAGCAAGTTGCGCATTGCCAGCATCGCCTTCAGCTGTGGAATTTGGGCAGCCACCTGCTCTGGCGTGAAATCTTTCATGCTCTGGAAAGTCAGCTGAATGTTGTCCTCACCACCATCGTCAGACAGCGTATTTTTAACGGCCAGGTTAACTTTTGGGGAATATTCGGAAAGAACGCTGTCAAAATTATTTTTGGTGATGTTAATCTTTTCGCGCTCAGATATTGTCGCAGATTCCTGCCCATTACTGAAATCACCCGCAACAAGCAATTTCAAGGGTAATTCCATTTTCTTGCTTGCTCCGCCAGTATGCAGGTCAAGCTTCAGGTTAATACGTGCCTTAGGCACCTCATTCTGAAAACTGTCAGCCATCTAATCATCCCTCTTTGTTTTGCTATGCCAACTTCACGGTATCGTTCTTGATGCGCAATAATAGAATAATGATCGGAACAAAATCAAATACACAGATCATTAATCCGACACAAGAATTTTCTTAAGAATTTTCTTCTAAGACATTATCGTAAATAGGACAACCAAATCAGGAAAAGAAACTGCTCTTTTCGCACAAATCGAATATTTGTATCGCAGAAGGGGTTGTAGCCAGAGAGATGTTTATAAAAACATCATGTTTTGATTTGCATCACAGCATAACGTCAAAAAGCGCGAAAGAACGACAATATCTTATTGCGGCACGATTAAAAGAAGACAGGAATTGATGAAAGCAGATGGCTATTCCATTGATGGTATGAATAACGCTTAAGAATTTTCACGAAGAAATTTCTTATTTATTATGCGGAGGAATAAATAAAGGCGTAAATGTTTAATTTGGCGCAAATCAACAATACCGTTTTTTTTCTTTACGCCTTCCCTCTGAGCGCTAACGCTTTTGCCTTCCGCTCAGGCAGGAAAGGCGCTTTCATGCGACTGCCTATAAAATCTGTAAAATCAATCACCTTCCGAACTGCCGCTTTTTTAATCAAAAACGAGTAATAGCACATATCGTATAACGGTGCTACATTACGCCGCCCGCCCAAATCAGCAGTGGCCAGGCAACGCCGTAAAGTTCGGTAAAGCCTGCAACCATCACCTTGAAGAACGGTCTTATCGGCACGTCGTATCGCAAACTCTGCGCTACCTTTACAGGCTTCACATAGGTTTCACTATTTTGTCTCAATCCAAATTTCAACGCGCGTTTTTACACCCGCGTTACTGGTTTACATGGTTTGGTCTTGGCGTTCTCTGGCTGCTGGTTCAACTTCCGTACCCTGTACTGCGTTTGCTGGGGTCGAAACTGGGCAGCGCTTCCCGCGTCTTCCTGAAACGTCGCGAATCTATCGCACGGAAAAATATTGAGCTTTGCTTTCCGCAGTACAATGCCGAAGAGCGCGAGAAGCTCATCGCTGAAAACTTCAAGTCTATCGGCATGGCGCTGCTTGAAACCGGCATGGCCTGGTTCTGGCCGGATGAGCGTGTCCGTAAGTGGTTTGATGTAGAAGGACTGGATAACCTGCAACGCGCGCAGATGCAAAAACGCGGTGTGATGGTCGTCGGCGTTCACTTTATGTCGCTGGAACTGGGTGGCCGCGTGATGGGCCTGTGCCAGCCAATGATGGCGACCTATCGACCACACAACAGTGCGCTGATGGAGTGGGTCCAGACGCGTGGCCGCATGCGTTCCAATAAGGCGATGATCAGCCGTAACAATCTGCGCGGTATGGTCGGTGCCCTGAAGAAAGGTGAAGCCGTCTGGTTTGCACCCGATCAGGATTATGGACGTAAAGGCAGCAGCTTTGCGCCTTTCTTTGCGGTTAAAGATGTTGCGACGACTAACGGCACCTTTGTCATATCTCGTTTGTCAGGCGCCTCAATGCTGACCGTAACGATGGTGAGAAAAGCAGATAAATCAGGCTATCGTCTGCACATCTCTCCTGAAATGGCTAACTATCCGGAAAACGAGTGCGAAGCCGCGGCGTTTATCAATAAAGTCATCGAAACTGAAATCATGCGTGCGCCAGAGCAGTATCTGTGGATGCATCGTCGTTTCAAAACCCGCCCTCTTGGCGAAGCCTCGCTCTATATTTAAGCCTTTCATTAAGGTTAGTTTCGCTAAGAAACTAACCTTTTCAATCACCTGTCATCCCGTTGAGAAATCGTCTTTCATTGCGTCGCCCAAAGTGAATTTATTGCGATGCGAAATCAAACTGTCGCCGTTCCACGACACTCGTAAGTAACGGAAATTATTTAAAAAAATCCCTCTTGTCACCCCTCATTTTTAGGCGTACATTAGCGCCGTCTGGCAACAGGAAAGCACAGAATTCTGAGCTGGAGTGAGCGGCGTAACGGGAAAATTCTCATTTCCGTTTTGACCGGATTTCAGTTCTCTATAATCAGGTGGACTCTGTTTTTAAATGCGTACCACAAGATACGCGGAGCGATGAAACGTGAAATATTTCTTTATGGGCATTTCGGTGATTGTTTTAGTCTGGGCCGGAACCTTTGCCCTGATGATCTAGTGAAGAACATGCAGTCAAAAAAACAGGAGCCATCGGCTCCTGTTTTTTTATGTCATGTCGACGCGGGATGTTCAGACACGCTCTTCGACGAAAGAAGGCCGTCGGCCCGGAACATACTCTTGATGCCCCTCACCGCCTGACGAATGCGGTCGCTGTTTTCAATCAGGGCAAATCGCACATGGGTGTCGCCATAATCACCAAAGCCAATGCCCGGTGATACGCATACCTTCGCATCCTGCAGCAGCTTTTTGGCAAACTCCAGCGATCCCATCGCCGCGTACGGCTCCGGAATTTTTGCCCAGACGTACATAGACGCCTTCGGCATTTCCACCATCCAGCCCGCTTCATGCAAGCCCTTTACCAGCACGTCACGGCGGCGCTTATACTGGGCGGCAATCTCGTGAACGCACTGCTGGTCGCCTTCCAGGGCAGCGATAGCCGCGACCTGTAGCGGCGTGAAGGTACCATAGTCGTGGTAACTCTTAATGCGCGCCAGTGCGCTCACCAGCGTTTTGTTACCCACCATAAAGCCAATACGCCAGCCCGCCATGTTGTAGCTTTTTGACAGCGTAAAGAACTCGACCGCCACGTCACGCGCGCCCGGAACCTGCATGATGGAAGGCGCTTTCCAGCCGTCATAGACGATGTCAGCGTAGGCTAAATCATGAACCACCAGCACGTCATAACGTTTAGCCAGGGCGACGACTTTCTCGAAGAAATCGAGCTCCACGCACTGGGCGGTTGGGTTTGACGGGAAACCGAGGATCATCATCTTCGGTTTCGGATAACTTTCGCGAATCGCACGCTCAAGTTCGTTGAAGAAATCGACACCTTCCACCAGCGGAACGGAACGGACCTGCGCCCCGGCAATCACCGCGCCGTAGATGTGGATCGGGTAGCTTGGATTAGGCACCAGCACCGTATCGCCATGATCCAGCGTGGCCAACATCAGGTGTGCCAGCCCCTCTTTCGAGCCGATGGTGACAATCGCTTCACTTTCCGGATCGATATCAACCTGATAGCGATCCTGATACCAACGCGAGATCGCGCGACGTAATCTGGGAATACCGCGAGAGGTCGAGTAGCCGTGCGTATCCGGACGCTGGGCAACCGTGCAGAGCTTTTCAACGATATGCGGTGGCGTTGGGCCGTCAGGGTTACCCATGCTGAAATCAATAATATCTTCGCCGCGCCGACGCGCAGCCATTTTCAGTTCAGCAGTGATATTGAAAACATAAGGGGGGAGACGATCGATACGCGTAAAACGGCGTTCAGGACTGAATTCAGCCATAGATTCCTCAGATTAACGTTAGCGCCCGGACCGTCCGAGCGACGCTGCCACCGATGTGGCATGCTTAGAAAATAACCTGAAAAAAATCATGCTGTCGAGAGGGAAATGAAAAAAAAGCGATAGCATGAAAACCGGAACCCGGCAGTGCCAAAAAGCGGAAGCCCCTGTTTCAGGGTTGGCTTTCTGATAGCCGTTATTTAACAGGATGATATCAAAACAGTTACCTGACGATACGCTGGCTATAAAAAATCAGGCCATGTCCGTGACCGCCGGACAATCCCCTTTAATAATTATGGTTTTTCCTCATTTGATAAACCTGACGGATAGCTGGTCAATACGCGTCAGGTTTTTTATCATGGTTCTTTCCCGTTTTCCCAGGTCTACTCGTGCACGAAATATTCACTATGCTGCTGGCGGTTTTTGACCGTGCGGCATTAATGCTGATTTGCCTGTTCTTCCTCATCCGCATTCGCCTGTTTCGCGAGCTGTTGCACAAATCCGCCCACTCGCCAAAAGAGCTGCTGGCCGTTACCGCCATCTTTTCGCTGTTCGCCCTGTTCAGCACCTGGTCAGGCGTGCCGGTAGAGGGCTCGCTGGTTAACGTGCGCATTATCGCCGTGATGTCCGGCGGAATTTTGTTTGGCCCGTGGGTGGGCGTTATCACCGGAGTGATTGCCGGAACCCATCGCTACCTGATTGATATCGGCGGCGTCACGGCGGTGCCCTGCTTTATTACCAGCATTATCGCCGGGGTGCTCTCCGGCTGGATCAGCCGCAAAATCCCGAAAAAACAGCGCTGGCGCGCAGGGATCGTCGCAGGCATGGTATGCGAAACGCTGACCATGATCCTGGTCGTCGTCTGGGCCCCGACCACCGCGCTGGGGCTGGATATCGTCTCGAAAATCGGGATTCCGATGATCCTGGGCAGCGTGTGCATCGGTTTTATCGTGCTGCTGGTGCAAAGCGTTGAAGGGGAAAAAGAGGCCAGCGCCGCCCGTCAGGCCAAGCTGGCACTGGATATCGCCAACAAAACGCTGCCGCTTTTTCGCCACGTTAACGCGGAGTCGTTGCGTCAGGTCTGCGAGATAATCCGCCACGACATCCACGCAGACGCCGTCGCCATCACCAACATTGACCACGTGCTGGCCTACGTTGGCGTCGGGGAACACAACTATCGCGACAACGATGACACCATCAGCCCAACCACCAGACAGGCGATCAATTACGGTAAAATCATCATTAAAAATAATGACGAAGCCCACCGAACGCCGGAAATCCACTCGATGCTGGTTATCCCGCTGTGGGAGAAAGGCGTCGTGACGGGCACCCTGAAGATTTATTACTGTCACGCGCATCAGATCACCTCCTCGCTCCAGGAGATGGCGATTGGCCTGTCGCAGATTATCTCCACCCAGCTGGAAGTCTCCCGTGCAGAACAGCTGCGTGAGATGGCAAATAAGGCAGAGCTGCGCGCGCTGCAGAGCAAAATCAATCCCCATTTCCTGTTTAACGCGCTGAACGCGATCTCCTCGTCCATACGTCTTAATCCGGACACCGCGCGACAGCTGATTTTTAACCTGTCGCGCTATCTGCGCTACAACATCGAGCTAAAAGATGACGAGCAGATCGACATCAAAAAAGAGCTGTATCAGATCAAAGACTACATCGCGATTGAGCAGGCGCGCTTTGGCGACAAACTCACGGTCATTTACGATATTGATGAAGAGGTCAACTGCGTGATCCCGAGCCTGCTTATCCAGCCGCTGGTCGAAAACGCGATTGTTCACGGCATTCAGCCCTGTAAAGGCAAAGGCGTCGTCACCATCAGCGTCACCGAAAGCGGCAACCGCGTGCGTATTGCGGTGCGCGATACCGGCCACGGCATTGATCCAAAAGTCATTGAGCGCGTGGAGTCTAACGAGATGCCCGGAAATAAAATCGGCCTGTTGAACGTGCATCACCGGGTCAAGCTGCTTTACGGCGATGGGCTGCACATTCAACGTCTTGAACCGGGCACCGAAATTGCTTTTTACGTCCCGAACGAGCGCACTCCCGTTCATTCAACAACATCACTGTTGCCCCAGGTGGAGTAACCCATGAAAGTCATCATTGTAGAAGATGAAATCCTGGCTCAACAGGAGCTAACCTGGCTTATCAACACCCACAGCCAGATGGAGATTGTGGGCACCTTTGATGACGGTCTGGACGTGCTGAAGTTTCTGCAGCATAACCGGGTCGACGCCATCTTCCTGGATATCAACATTCCGTCGCTGGATGGCGTATTGCTGGCGCAAAACATCAATCAGTTTGCCCATAAGCCGTTTATTGTGTTCGTGACCGCATGGAAAGAGCACGCCGTAGAGGCCTTCGAGCTGGAAGCGTTTGACTATATCCTTAAGCCTTACCAGGAGTCGCGGATTGTCAGCATGCTGCAAAAGCTGGAGGCCGCATGGCAGCAGCAGACCGCCCCCGCTAGCGCCAGCCCAACGGTACGGGAAAACGACACCATTAATCTGGTCAAAGATGAGCGCATCATCGTGACGCCGGTCAATGATATCTACTATGCCGAAGCCCATGAAAAGATGACGTTTGTTTATACGCGGCGGGAATCTTACGTGATGGCGATGAACATCACCGAGTTTTGCAGCAAGCTGCCTGCGTCACACTTTTTCCGCTGCCACCGCTCGTTCTGCGTGAATTTAAACAAGATCCGCGAGATCGAACCGTGGTTTAACAACACCTATATCTTGCGCCTGAAGGATCTGGATTTTCAGGTGCCGGTGAGCCGCAGCAAGGTGAAAGAGTTCCGCCAGCTTATGCACCTGTAACGAAAAAGCCCTCTCCCGTGGGAGAGGGCCAGGCATCAGAGAATCTGACCGAGAACCTGACGCAGGTGGGCACCCGACCCCAGCAGGCCTGGGTTATCATGCACGATCAGATAAACCGGGATGTCCTGCACGTAGCTTCTGAAGCGCCCTTTATCCTCAAACCCGCCGCGGAAGCCGGAGGCTTTAAAGAAGTCGAGGAAGCGCGGCACAATGCCGCCCGCGATATAAACGCCCCCGAAGGTGCCCAGCGTCAGCGCCAGGTTGCCGCCGAAGCGTCCCATAATCACGCAGAACAGCGACAGGGCACGACGGCAGTCAATGCAGCTGTCCGCCAGCGCGCGTTCGGTGACGTCTTTCGGCTGCAGGTTTTCCGGCAGACGACCGTCCGACTTCACAATCGCCCGGTACAGGTTCACCAGCCCCGGTCCTGACAGCACGCGTTCGGCGGAGACGTGGCCGATCTCCGCGCGTAATTCTTCGAGGATAATGCCCTCTTCTTCGCTGTTTGGCGCAAAGTCAACGTGACCGCCTTCACCCGGCAGGCTCACCCAACGCTGAGCAACGTGCACCAGATGTGAAACACCCAGACCGGTACCGGCCCCGTAAACCGCAATCGGCTTACCTTCGACCGGTTCAGCGCCACCGAACTGGATCAGATGCTCAGGCGTCAGCATCGGGATCGCCATGGACACCGCGGTGAAGTCATTGATGATTTCAAGATGCGCAAAGCCGAGGTTTTTTTTCATCTCGGCGATGGAGAATGCCCAGGTATGGTTGGTCATGGCGACCCAGTCACCGGTTATCGGACAGGCAATGGCGATGCAGCCATCTTCGACGCTTACCTGATGCTCGTCCAGATAGACGCGGACAACGGCCTCAAGACTTGGATAATCCAGCCCGGAATAGGTTTTCGCCCGGGAAATTTCACCGCTACTTACATCGCATAATGCGAGGCGCGCGTTCGTGCCGCCCACATCACCTACCAAAGCATACTTTGTCATTCTTCTACTGCTCCGCTAAAGTCAGAATAAATCTTTGGGACACTGTAAATTCAAGGCGTGATAACAACAACGACCGGAAGGTGAATGCCCATGGATTATCGATCTTCGTCACAGAATAACTTTACCGTTTCAGCACCTTTTGCACTATTGCCATAAGGCTTAATGTGCAAAGTAACGTCATACCGTTTTGTACAAGGAAATCATCATGCTCCACCCGCGAGCCAGAACCATGCTGTTGCTGGCCATTCCGGCGCTCATCATTGGCGTGGTTTCAAGTCTGGTGCTCATCGTCGTGATGAAAGTCGCGTCGGTGCTGCAAACACTATTATGGAACGCGCTTCCTGCAGGACTGGGCGTCACCGCTGACTCTCCTGCCTGGATCGTTGGGATGCTGACGTTAACCGGTATTGCGGTGGGCCTGGTGATCCGTTTCAGTCCCGGCCATGCTGGACCAGACCCGGCGCAGGAACCGCTGATTGGTGCCCCGGTTTCCCCTTCGGCACTGCCGGGGCTGATTATCGCGTTGATTCTCGGTCTGGCCGGCGGCGTCAGCCTGGGGCCAGAGCATCCGATTATGGCCGTGAATATTGGCCTGGCGGTTTTTCTCGGTTCACGCATTTTGCCCCGCGTCGGCGCGCTGGACTGGACCATTCTCGCCTCAGCAGGCACCATCGGGGCGCTTTTCGGCACGCCCGTGGCGGCAGCACTGATCTTTTCGCAGACGCTCAGCAGTAATAACGATGTCCCGCTCTGGGATAAACTGTTTGCTCCGCTGATGGCCGCCGCCGCCGGGGCGTTGACCACCAGCCTGTTTTTCCATCCCCATTTTTCACTCTCCCTGCCCCACTACGGCCAGATGCAAATCGCCGATATCTTCAGCGGCGCCATCGTCGTCGCCATCGCCATTGCGCTGGGCATGGTGGCAGTATGGTGTCTTCCACGTCTGCACCGGCTGATGCATCGACTCAAACACCCGGTGTTAATTCTGGGAGCTGGCGGTTTGATCCTCGGTATTTTAGGCGCAATCGGCGGGCCGGTGACGCTGTTTAAAGGGCTGGACGAGATGCAGCAGCTGGCTTTCAGCCAGATATTTAGCGTCTCCGACTATCTGCTGTTTGCCGTGATCAAGCTGGCAGCGCTGGTGGTGGCGGCCGCCTGCGGTTTCCGTGGTGGACGCATCTTCCCGGCGGTCTTTGTCGGCGTTGCGCTGGGGCTGATGCTGCACGAACATGTCGATGCGGTCCCGGCGGCGATTACCGTCTCTTGTTCTATTCTGGGGTTGGTTCTGGTGGTCACGCGCGACGCGTGGCTAAGCCTGTTTATGGCGGCGGTCGTCGTGCCGGATTCGACGCTTTTCCCTCTGCTTTGTATCGTGATGTTGCCCGCCTGGCTCCTGCTGGCGGGCAAACCGATGATGATGGCCTGGCGAAACGACAAATAATCAGGCGCTATTGCGCGCTTCCAGCGCTTTGGTGATCGCCCCCAGCAGCGGTGGGATATCGGCTTTCGGCAGCATCACCTCAATCAGCGAGAGCCGCTCGTGATGCGCCACTTTTTCAAGGACGTCCGCCAGCTGCTCCGCTTCACTGACCCGCCAGCACTGGGCCTGAGGATCAAGGCTCAGTGCCTGCGGGATTTGCGTCCAGTTCCATAGCGCAATGTCGTTATACCGCTGCTCAGGCCCATGGATCGCTCTTTCAACCGTATACCCTTCGTTGTTAAGGACCAGAATGATGGGGTGTTGTTTATCCCGCAGCATCGAGCCGAGCTCCTGGATGGTGAGCTGCGCCGCGCCATCCCCCGTCAGAACAATCACGCGCCGGTTCGGGCAGGCCGTTTGTGCGCCAAATGCCGCCGCCAGCGTATAGCCAATCGATCCCCACAGCGGCTGGACGATAAAATTCACATCAGCCGGCAGACGAAGGTCGATCGCGCCGAAGGCCGAGGTGCCCTGATCCGCAAGAATGATGTCTCCCGGACGAATAAACGTCTGCAGCGTTTGCCAGAAATTCGCCTGCGTCAGCGAGCCATCCGGCTGCGGGTAGGCCATCGCGCTTTGAGAGGACGGCACGGGCGTCTCGTGCACGTGCTGTTTGCACAGCTCCACCAGCGTTTCGATTGCCTGAAGCATGGGGATGCCGGTAAACCAGATATCACCAACGCGTGAGGCATGAGGCTGAACTTCTATCGTCTGCGCCGGGGTGAGCTGATGCGTGAAGCCGGCGGTCAGGGTATCGGTAAATCGCGTGCCGATGCACAGTACGGTATCCGCCCCTTCAATTGCCTCTTTTACCGCGCCAGCGCTCGCCGAACCGCTGTAGGTGCCGTAAAAACCAGCGTGACGCTCGTCGAATATCCCTTTGCCCATCAGCATGGTGGCGTGTGCCATCGGCACGTCTTTGACCCATTTCTGTAGCGCCTGCTTCAGGCCATGGCGCAGGACAAGGAAATCGGCCAGCAGTGCAGTACGCTTGCTCCTGGCAAGCCTGTTTTCTGCAGCATCCCGGAATGCTTTCAGGCAGGCGCTATCGGCATGCGTATGCCGGAGCGTGAGAGCGTTTACAGGAGGGGTGGCGGCTTTTTTTGCCACGTCGGCAGGCAGCATCAGATAGCCGGGGCGACGCTCCCGGAGCATGGTCGTTAACACCCGGTCGATTTCATAACAGGCGTTTTGTTCGGTCAGGATCGCCTGCGCAGCGGTGATCGGCTCGCTCATATGATAAAAATGACGAAACTCACCGTCGCCCAGCGTATGGTGCAGCAGCTCACCTCTTTGCTGTGATGCCATTCCCGGCGCACCCACAATATGCAAGACCGGAACGTGCTCGGCGTAGCTGCCCGCAATGCCGTTCATGGCGCTTAACTCTCCTACGCCAAATGTCGTCAGTAGCGCGGCGAAGCCCTTACAACGGGCATATCCGTCAGCGGCGTAAGAGGCGTTTAATTCGTTGGCACAGCCCACCCAACAGATATCCGGGCTGTCTATTACATGGTCGAGAAACTGCAGGTTATAGTCGCCCGGCACGCCAAACAGATGATCGGCTCCACAATCTGTAAGACGGTCCAGCAGGTAATCGGCGACGCAGTATGGGGTACGCATAAACAGGTATCCTTCTAATGTTTTGACCTCACCTTGAGTATTAAATAAGCGTGATGGGTGTCCAGAATTGGCGATAAGAAGGACATGGAAAGAATGCTTTACAAAAAAGGCTGCGCTATGCTGCTTTTTTTCACGTAAATGTAAACGCATACACTGATTTTTCACTTCAGCGCCAGAGGTTACGAAAATGGGTTATCAGCCGGACAAAAATCGTTACGGGACAATGGAGTATCGCCGCTGCGGACGAAGCGGGCTCAGGTTGCCCGCCATCTCGCTTGGGCTGTGGCATAACTTTGGTGACGCCACCCTTATCGAAAACAGCCGTCAACTTTTACAGCGTGCGTTCGATCTGGGCATTACGCATTTCGACCTTGCCAACAACTATGGCCCGCCTCCCGGATCCGCGGAACGTAATTTCGGCCGTATTTTGCAGGAGGATTTCCTGCCCTGGCGCGACGAGCTGATCGTCTCCACCAAAGCGGGTTATACCATGTGGGAGGGTCCGTACGGCGACTGGGGATCGCGCAAATATCTGCTGGCAAGCCTCGATCAAAGCCTGAAGCGCATGGGGCTGGAGTATGTGGATATCTTCTATCATCACCGGCCAGATCCGGAAACGCCGCTGCAGGAAACCATGAAAGCGCTTGACCATGTGGTGCGTCAGGGGAAGGCTCTGTATGTCGGATTATCCAACTACCCGGCTGTTCTGGCTCGCCAGGCGATTGATATCCTTAATGACCTCGGGACACCCTGCCTGATCCACCAGCCGAAATACTCCCTCTTTGAACGTGCGCCGGAAGCGGGACTGCTGGACGTGTTGCAGGAAAAAGGGGTCGGCTGTATTCCCTTCTCGCCGCTGGCTGGCGGGCAACTGACCAATCGCTATCTGCACGGCATTCCTGCAGACTCACGCGCGGCAAGCGGCAGTCAGTTCCTTAAACCCGATCAGCTCACCGAAGAGAAGCTGGAAAAAGTCAGGAAGCTGAATGCCCTGGCAGAAAGTCGCGGCCAGAAGCTGTCCCAGATGGCGCTGGCCTGGGTATTACGCCATGAGGCAGTGACGTCGGTGCTGATTGGGGCAAGTAAAGCGGCTCAAATTGATGACGCCGTGGGGATGCTGGCAAACCGCCATTTCTCAGAGGAAGAATTGGCCCACATAGACGCGATCCTCAGCAGCTCAAAATAACACCGTTTTTAGCAAAAAGTGCTCTCACCCAGGAATTCGGAGTTGAGGCGATGATACGAAGGTTTACCAACTCGTAAAATTGCGTTAACAGGCCCAACAAAGGCCCCGATCGTGAAGGAGAAAGAGTATGTTCAGGTCACTGATTCTTGCAGCGGTATTACTGGCTTCGGCGCCGCTGATCGCCACTGCGGGCGAAATCACCCTGTTGCCATCAGTAAAATTACAAATTGGCGATCGTGACGACTACGGCAGATACTGGGACGGCGGCTACTGGCGCGACCGTGATTACTGGCATCGTCACTATGAGTGGCGCGGTGACCGCTGGTGGAAACATGATAACGGCAGACACCGCGGCTGGTATAAAGACAGCGCCTATGAGCGCGGTTACCGTGAAGGCTGGCGGGATCGTGACGACCGTCGCGGCGGCTGGGGTCGCGGCAAAGGTCACGGACATGGTCACCACGGCCACGACTAACAGCAAAAAGGAGCCTCATGGCTCCTTTTTCTTTTACAACCCCAACGCTGTGCCAATCAGCAACCACAGGTTCAGCGCCACGACCACCACCACGATGGCCCACCCGGTCCGTTTCACCAGCGTCGAGTTGACCAGCTCACCCATCAGGGTTTTATCGCTGGTAAAGATCAGCAGCGGCACCAGCGCCAGCGCAATACCAAAACTGAGCAGCACCTGGCTCATGACCAGAATTCGCGTGGGGTCGAGCCCCATCAAAATCACCACAAATGACGGCAGCATGGTGACGGAGCGGCGCACCCACAGCGGAATATGGAACCGGACAAACCCCTGCATCACCACCTGGCCTGCCAGCGTACCCACCACTGTAGAAGAGAGACCAGCAGCCACCAGGCTAAGGCCAAATATCGTGGCGGCAGCATGGCTCAGCAGCGGCTCCAGCGTGAGATACGCCTGGTCGAGATCGGCAATACCGGTATGACCGTTAAAGTGGAAAGCGGCGGCTGCTGTTGCCATCATCGCCAGATTGACAAACCCCGCGATGGTCATGGCGATCGCCACGTCCCACTTGGTGGCGGAGTAGCGCTCTTTACGCGTCCCACCGTGGAGATGCTGGGTCAGCGAGGAGTGCAGATAAATCACGTGCGGCATGATGGTCGCTCCCAGCACGCCGGCGGCCAGGAACACCGCTTCCGAGGTTGGCAGGCTTGGGATCGCCATCCCTTTAGCGAGCTGTGCCAGATTCGGCTGTGAGAAAATCAGTTCGACAATATAGGCCGCCGCCACAAACAGCAGCAGTCCGCCAATGACCTTCTCCAGCGGCTTTTGACCCCGACGCTGTAGCATCAGGATCAGGAACGTGGCAATCCCGGTCAGTACCGCCCCCTGCAACAGCGACACGCCCAGAATCAGCTTAAAGCCGATTGCTGCGCCGATAAATTCAGCGAGGTCAGTGGCCATGGCGATGATTTCAGCCTGAACCCAGTAGAGCCAGACGGCGGGACGCGGATAATGGTCGCGGATTTGCTCCGCCAGGTTTTTACCCGTCGCAATCCCCAGCTTTGCGGAGAGCATCTGAATCAGCATCGCCATGAGGTTAGCCCAGACGACCACCCACAGCAGCTTATAGCCGAAGCTGGCCCCGGCCTGAATATTGGTCGCAAAGTTACCTGGATCGATATAACCAATGGCAGCGATGAACGCAGGTCCCATTAATGCGAACCGCAACTTGCGCGCTGCCCTGCCACTGCTACCCTCTACGCGACTGTTTGTCATTTCTGCCTCTGAAATATAGCCTTTGCTATGTTTAATGCTATCAAAATGAGAATGATTATCAAGATCATTTATAAAGTTTGCAGTGATTTCTCTGATAGCTTTGAACGATAGACGGGCGGGTAAGCTGGGCGATCTAACAGAAACTCAAATCGCGGACTCTTTTGTGAAGACTAGCACACAAACTTAACTTTTCACTCATTTACCTAACATAACAAAAATGTATTGTGGATCACTATTTTTGAGACTCGTCACAGGATGTAACTATAGTGTGTCCTCGATCTCGTTTTCTTTTCGGTTGTTACATAGAATGTGCACGAAAATTAAACCTGCCTCATATTTGGAGCAAATATGGACCGCGTCCTTCATTTTGTCCTGGCACTTGTTGTCGTTACTGCACTCGCATTGCTGGTCAGCACAGACCGCAAAAAAATTCGTATTCGTTATGTTGTCCAACTGCTGGTCATTGAAGTTTTACTTGCGTGGTTCTTCCTGAACTCCAACGTAGGCCTCGGCTTCGTGAAAGGCTTCTCCGAAATGTTCGAAAAACTGCTCGGATTCGCCAACGAAGGGACCAACTTTGTCTTCGGTAAAATGAACGACGAAGGTCTGGCGTTCTTCTTCCTGAAGGTTCTCTGCCCTATCGTCTTCATCTCCGCGCTGATCGGTATTCTGCAGCACATCCGCGTTCTGCCGTTCGTGATCCGTGGAATTGGCTTCCTGTTATCCAAAGTGAACGGCATGGGTAAGCTGGAATCTTTCAACGCCGTCAGTTCCCTGATCCTCGGTCAGTCTGAGAACTTCATCGCGTATAAAGATATTCTCGGCAAAATGTCCCGCAACCGCATGTACACCATGGCGGCAACCGCAATGTCTACCGTTTCCATGTCTATCGTGGGCGCGTATATGACCATGCTGGAACCAAAATACGTGGTGGCTGCGCTGGTACTGAACATGTTCAGCACCTTTATCGTTCTGTCGCTGATCAACCCATACCGCGTTGACGCCAGTGAAGAGAATATCCAGATGTCAAACCTGCACGAAGGCCAGAGCTTCTTCGAAATGCTGGGTGAATACATCCTGGCCGGTTTCAAAGTCGCGATCATCGTTGCCGCCATGCTGATCGGCTTCATTGCGCTGATTTCTGGCCTGAACGCCCTGTTCGCCGCGGTACTGGGTATCTCCTTCCAGGGCATTCTGGGCTACATCTTCTACCCGGTTGCATGGGTGATGGGTGTTCCGGCTCACGAAGCGCTGCAGGTGGGCAGTATCATGGCAACCAAGCTGGTTTCTAACGAATTCGTTGCGATGATGGATCTGCAGAAAATTGCCAGCACGCTTTCTCCGCGCGCGGAAGGCATTCTCTCCGTGTTCCTGGTCTCTTTCGCGAACTTCTCGTCCATCGGGATTATCGCGGGTGCGATTAAAGGCCTGAACGAAGAGCAGGGTAACGTGGTTTCTCGCTTTGGCCTGAAGCTGGTTTATGGCTCTACGCTGGTGAGCGTCCTGTCCGCGTCCATTGCGGCACTGGTTCTGTAACGTTTACCGTTAAACAAAAACCGGGAGCCTGGCTCCCGGTTTTTTTATGCCCGCAATTCTTCCAGCGGTTTGGGTTTACCTATCAGGTAGCCCTGCAGGTAATCCACACCGAAGCGGAGCAGCATCTCCCGCTGTGCCGGTGTTTCCACATATTCCGCGACGACGCAGAGCGATTTCGTCTTTGCCAGATTACACATCGACTGCACGATCATTGCATCCATGTCGTCTGTACAAATATCTTTCACAAAGCAGCCGTCGATTTTAATGATGTCCGCCTGCAGGCGTCTGAGACGCTCATAGTTAGCGTAACCAGTACCAAAATCATCGATGGCGATCCGGAAACCGTAATCCCGCAGTTGCTGAATATTGTTGATACTCGAGCCTGAATTGGAGAATGCCTGCTCTTCGGTAATCTCAATCACGACGGCCTGCGGTGCCACGCCGTACCGTTCAAACAGCGCGCAAATCTCGGTCGCCACCTCTTTTTGCATCAGCGTCAGCGGCATCAGGTTGACGGAAAAACGGGCGCCAGCGTGCGTTGCAGGGTTATCGCGCAGCCACACCAGTAATTTTTCCATGACGCACATATCAAACCGGTGGCTGAGGTTGAACTGCGCAATCAGCGGAATAAAGCGGTCAGGGGTAATAATCTCCCCCTCGCTCTCCATTCGCGTCAGGATTTCATAGTACCCACTCCCGTCCGCCTTCTGGATCGGCTGCGCATACAAATGGAACTGCCCCGCCTCCAGGGCATGCTTAATCCGGGCCAGCATCAGGACACGCTCTGTCGTCTGTCCTGAGGCCGCCTCAAGGCTATTCGTGAGCGCGAGTACGTTTTGCTCTCCGCAGGCCTGTTCTGCCAGCCAGCTCAGTTGCCCCAGCGTGTGATGCAGATTTTCGCCGTTTTCGACCATTCCCCAGGACGCGCCAAACTCAATATCCAGCCCGGTGTTGTTCCAGAAAATCTTATTGCTGTTTAGCCGATCGACCATATGCTGGAGACGTTCAGCAATTTCCGGCCCGAGCAAGACCAGCACCAACTCGCTTCCGGGCAGTTGGAAGAGCAGCTCATCTTTTTGCAGGAGCGGCTGAAGCGACGTGGCGATCGTTCGTTTGCAGTGGACCCGCATGATAATGCCGTAGTGGCGGCTCAAAAACTCCAGATTGTCCATGCGCAGAATGCACACTTTGGCATCCGGATGGATTTCAAGGTAATCCTCCAGCGCACGAATATTGGGCAAACCGGTAAGAGGATCGGTCAGCGCCCTGTCCTGCCAGCCCCGCTTCAGCCACTCGCTGCGCTGGTAAATTCGCGACATGTAAAGCAAGCAGATGGCGAAAGAGATCAGCACGGAGAGGATAAAGGAGAGCGAATGGCCCGATTCCACCCCGTTAAGGAAGTTATAGTTGTAGGTCAGCAGCAGGAGCGCTGAGGTGGCCCACAGCAGAGAAATCAACGCATAGGTCAGGCGGCTTATCGCTAAGGTAAAAAGAATAAAAATCAGCGGCATCAAATAGCCCGCAATGACCGGTGATTCAAAAGGACCACATAAAATGACGAGAATGAAGCCTAAGAGCATCAGCCAGACAAAAATATATAATGGATTCTTGTGATAAAACACGGGCTTCACGCTTCGCCGCCAGAAGGCGATGGCATAACGAGGATTAATTATCATTCTTAATGGGTAATAGAACATCATGGTAAAAATCAGCCCCGCGCATATCAGGCTTTGAATATCCACAACGCTATAAATTACCGTTCCTTCGCCAAAATAAGTTGAAATAGTCACCGGAAAATCAAACAAATAGCCTGCCATATACATCGACAGCTTAATACCTAACGGCACCATAAAACCGAGCCAGAATATACGTAGCCCAATGTGCTTGTTAGGAATGCTGTGGCGCCAGCGCTTGCCCAGCATAAGGCGTAGCAGGCCGCACGCCGCGAACAGCGCAAAGGTCTGACAGAAAAGCAAAACTGAATATTGTAGCGGTGCTAAATCAACATAAAATAAATTAGTGACAGTAAAACCTAACACAATGGGAAGAATTGCCCGGCGCCCAAATATCAAAATTACCGCCAGCATCACGCTGAGTGGCAACCATGCTAAATAAACGTCATGACCATTAACAATTGCACGCGGAGAGAGATAACGGGAGACAGGTACCGCAATCAGGCAAAGTGCCAGGGCAATCATAAATATCTTTACATTATTATACGTTTTTCTATTCATTAAGTTGGGGAATATATTATCCGTCCGAATCATTGACCGGATGGATAATAGGTTTATTAATTGCACGAATCAAGTTCAAGTCTATTTATAGACTGGTTTATTGATGCCGATTGAGGAGAGGTACAGGAATACCTTCTTTTTGATAACAAAATGCAGTAATGGACGTTACAAACAGATAAAAAAAACCCTCGTCATATGACGAGGGTTTACAATTTTGGTGGAGCTAAGCGGGATCGAACCGCTGACCTCTTGCATGCCATGCAAGCGCTCTCCCAGCTGAGCTATAGCCCCACATGTGACTTTACTGACCGCACTCTGTTGGGTTCAGAGTTTGGTGGAGCTAAGCGGGATCGAACCGCTGACCTCTTGCATGCCATGCAAGCGCTCTCCCAGCTGAGCTATAGCCCCATCGTAAAGCTGTCATGTTGACGGGCGGCATAATATGAATTCCGCTGCGGAGTGTCAACGGCAAAATCAATGACCGCCGTTCGATCGCCGAAAAATCATGCAAATGAATCACTTTGCGAGCGTGCTCGTAATCAGGAGTTAAGCCTGTCACGTTTTCACGTAAAACGGTGCTATAAAATGAGCCGTTAATTAACCCCACAGATATTCAGGAAATTGTATGATCAAGGAACGAATGACGCCAGAAGAGTTAGCCCTGCTCACTGGCTATAGCCGCCAGACCATCAATAAATGGGTACGCAAAGAGGGTTGGATTACGTCACCAAAACCAGGCGTCCAGGGCGGAAAAGCGCGCCTGGTACATGTGAACGAAAAAGTCCGTGACTTTATCCGCAGCGCACGTCGGGCAAGCGAAACGTCCGAACTGCCAGAAGGCACCAGCCATGATCGTTCGCTTCATACCCTCCTCCTGACGCTGGCTAATGAAATGACGCCGGAAGAGCAGAAGCAGATGACATCGCTGTTATTACGGGAAGGGATCACCGGATTGTTGCAACGTTTAGGGATACGCGATCGGGACTGATATGAAAAGATTACGGAGCAAAATGACCACGGAAGAGCTGGCGGAAAGTTTGGGCGTCGCCAGACAAACGGTCAATCGCTGGATACGTCAGCAGGGATGGAAAACCGAAGGGCTCAACGGCGTGAAAGGCGGTCGCGCGCGGCTCATTCATGTCGATGCACGCGTGAAGGAACATATAATGAGTCTCCCGGCGATCCGCAACCGTCAGGCGGTTTACCATCTCGCGGAGGCCACGTCTGCCTATAATGGCCCCTCTTCAAACCTGTCTCCGGGCATTATAGAGACGCTGGAGAGTATGACGCCGTCAGAACAGAAGCGTCTGGACGCCTTTTTGAAACGCGAAGGCATTCACGGTTTTCTTACACGTCTGGGTATCGCGGAAAAAGAGGCATAAAAAAAACGGCAGGTTACCCTGCCGTTTGTTTTTTCTTAGACGTGATTACTGCTGATTTTCACGTTCAGCGATGTAGTCCAGCGCCTTGTTAATGCGCGCCACGCTGCGTGATTTGCCGATGGCATGAACCGTTACGTCCAGCGCCGGAGACTGACCTGCACCGGTCACCGCAACGCGCAGTGGCATACCGACTTTACCCATACCGACTTCCAGCTCGTCCGCCGTCGCCTGAATGGCGTGATGCACATTCTCAGCGGTCCACTCGTTGAGGGCAGCCAGCTTGTCACGCACCACTTCCAGCGGCTGACGCGCAACCGGGCGGAGGTGTTTCTTCGCGGCGTCCGCATCGAACGCATCAAACTCTTCATAGAAGTAGCGGCAGCTTTCAGCAATCTCTTTCAGCGTTTTGCAGCGCTCGCCGAGCAGTTTCACCAGATCCGCCAGCTCAGGGCCCGTGCGGGTATCAATATTTGCCTGCTCAATGTGCCACTGCAGATACGTCGCCACATATTCTGGCGGCATGGTATTGATGTAGTGATGGTTCAGCCACAGCAGCTTGTCAGTGTTAAACGCGCTGGCGGATTTGCTGACAGAGCTCAAAGAGAAGAGTTCGATCATCTCTTCGCGGCTGAAGATCTCCTGGTCACCATGGGCCCAGCCCAGACGCACCAGATAGTTCAGGAGCGCTTCTGGCAGATAGCCGTCGTCGCGATACTGCATGACGCTCACCGCACCGTGGCGTTTAGACAGTTTTTTGCCGTCATCACCGTTGATCATGGAGACGTGCGCATAGACAGGCACCGGCGCGTTCAGCGCCTTCAGAATGTTGATCTGACGTGGCGTGTTGTTGATGTGGTCTTCACCGCGCACAACGTGGGTAATTTCCATATCCCAGTCGTCAACCACCACGCAGAAGTTGTAGGTTGGGGAGCCATCGGTACGACGGATGATCAGGTCGTCAAGCTCCTGGTTGCTGAATTCGATCGGGCCACGGATCTGGTCGTCAAAGATCACAGACCCCTCTTGCGGGTTAGCAAAACGCACGACGCAAGGCTCATCAGCAGCATGCTCGCTGTGGTCATGCCGGCAGCGGCCGTCATAACGCGGCTTTTCACCGTTCGCCATCTGCTCTTCGCGCAGCGCATCCAGACGCTCTTTGGAGCAGTAGCACTTATACGCCGTGCCCGCGACCAGCATCTCATCAATGACGGCGTTATAGCGGTCAAAGCGTTTGGTCTGGAAATAGGGACCTTCGTCCCATTCCAGGTTCAGCCAGTTCATCCCATCCATAATGGCTTCAATTGCTTCTGGCGTGGAGCGCTCAAGATCGGTGTCTTCAATACGCAGCACGAACTCACCTTTGTTGTGGCGTGCGAAAAGCCAGGAATAGAGAGCGGTACGTGCACCACCGACGTGCAGATAGCCTGTCGGGCTCGGCGCGAAGCGAGTTTTGATTTTCATGAAATGGCCTTACGTTATAAAGATGCCGGCAATCGGCAAATCCTGGGGAAAAAACGATGGGCAATATTCTATCACTGTGCGGCGATTCCTCAATGTTGTTCCCTGAATCGGGCCCGAGTTTGCGATTTTTGTTTAGAAATCATGCGCCACTGCCCGTTTCGCGATCGTTTTGCTTAATTTTACGACGAACGAATAAAAACTTTAGAAAATGCGTTGACTCATTTTCAACTCTCCCTATAATGCGACTCCACACAGCGGGGGTGATTAGCTCAGTTGGTAGAGCATCTCCTTTACACGGAGGGGGTCGGCGGTTCGAGCCCGTCATCACCCACCATCTACTTCGGTAGGCTCGCAGTGTAGATAAGAATTGAGATTGGGCGATTAGCTCAGTTGGTAGAGCATCTCCTTTACACGGAGGGGGTCGGCGGTTCGAGCCCGTCATCGCCCACCATTCTCACCTTATCGCAGCAGTTCCGAAATGGGCGATTAGCTCAGTTGGTAGAGCATCTCCTTTACACGGAGGGGGTCGGCGGTTCGAGCCCGTCATCGCCCACCATTTCGGGTCGTTAGCTCAGTTGGTAGAGCAGTTGACTTTTAATCAATTGGTCGCAGGTTCGAATCCTGCACGACCCACCAATGTAAAAAAGCGCCCTAAAGGCGCTTTTTTGCTATCTGCGGTACTGAGCATAAAAAACATAGCCTGATGGCGCTACGCTTATCAGGCCTACGAAACCATCACACTCCTGTTAACGTTTCAATTAGCGTCTTCACCGCTGGCGTCGCCTGCTTCTCGTCATACACCACATACAAATCTGCCGGTATACGCTCTTTCAGCGGGCGGAACACCACGCCCGGCCACTGCATTTGCGCGTAACTGTCTGCTGCAAGCGTAATCCCCATGCCCATGCTGATCATCGCCAGTACCGTTTGCGGCTCAACGGCTTCACGCACGATCATCGGCGAAAACCCGGCCTGCTGGCAGACGCGATGTAAAAATGCCCAGTCAGAATGCGCTGAAGGCATCGTGACAAAATACTCGTCCTGCAACTCTGCGAGCGCAATCGATGATTCGCTCACCAGCCGGTGATCTTCCGGCATCGCCACCAGAAAAGCGGCCTCGCGTAACCGCTCGCTGGTAAACCCCGCGGTAGGCTCGGTTGCCATTCGCCAGATGCCCACATCCAGCTCCCGGCGCTCAAGCAGCGCCATCTGCATGACCGGGGATTTCTCGCGGAATACGACATCGACATTCGGGTGCGATTTCAAAAAAGCGCGCATCACCGTGCGCACCTCACTCCACATGGCGGTACCGACAATACCCAGCTCAATGCGCCCTGCCTCCCCCCGGCCAATCTGCTCGACGCGAGCCAGCGCCTGGTTTGCACCGGCAAGCAAACGACGGGACTCTTCCATCAGCACCTTACCGGCATGCGTCAACGCGACGCTTCGCGAGTGGCGAATAAACAGTAACGTCCCCAGCTGGCTTTCCAGCTCTTTAATATGCAGGCTCAACGGCGGCTGAGACATATTGAGACGGGCCGCAGCCCGTCCAAAATGCAGCTCCTCCGCCACGGCCAGAAAATAGCGCAGCAGCTTGAGATCGGTCCGATAGGCGCGTTCCATCAAAACATATCCTGGCGATAACACTTATGTGCCTACCTTAAAGCCTTTCATCGTGCAGAGGGGAAATTTAGTGCGCAACTGTGCGCATCTCGCTGTTTTTGCAGGTATGGCGATAGTTAAAGCTGAAATAAAACACCACCGCGAGCGCCAGGGCATAGGCCGCGAATACCAGCCAGATCGTCTGCCAGTCCTTCACTCCGTCCACCGAGAAATAATCGACGGCCATACCGCTCAATACCGATCCGAACCAGGCCCCGATACCGTTAACGGTTGTCATAAACAGCCCCTGTGCGCTGGCGCGGATATCGGCGCTCACCTCCTGTTCGACAAACACCGAGCCGGAAATATTGAAAAAGTCGAACGCGCAGCCGTAGACAATCATTGAGAGCATGAGCAGCACAAAGCCTGTTGCAGACGGATCGCCAAAGGCAAACAGCCCAAACCGCAGCATCCAGGCCACCATGCTCATCAGCATGACCGTTTTAATACCAAAGCGTCCGAGGAAGTACGGAATGGTCAGAATGAAGAACACTTCAGAGATTTGCGAAACGGAGAGCAAGATGGACGGATATTTGACGATAAAGCTATCGGCATACGCCGGATTACGCGCAAAATCATGCAGGAAGGGGCTGCCAAACGTGTTAGTTATCTGCAGCACGGCCCCCAGCAGCATCGCGAATAAAAAGAACACCGCCATGCGGGGCTGTTTAAACAGGACAAACGCATTGAGGCCCAGCTTGCTGGCCAGCGACGGAGACGTTTTTGTTTTCGCCACCGGAATGGCTGGCAATGTCAGAGAATAGAGCGCCAGCAGCACGGACGCGGCAGCCGCCATATAGAGCTGCAGGTTGCTCAGCTCTGCCCCCATCAGGCTTATGGTCCACATCGCGGCAATAAAGCCCACGGTGCCATACACCCGCACTCGCGGAAAATGGCTCACCGTATCCAGCCCTGCCCGTTCAAGACAGGAGTAAGAAATCGTATTCGACAGCGCAATCGTGGGCATAAAGGCCATCGCATTCACCAGCATGACCCAGAACATCAGGCCCGGCTCATTGACCTGTGCGGCATAGCAGAGCGCGACGGCGCAAACGAGATGACAAATCACGTAGGCGCGGTCTGCTCGCAGCCATTTGTCGGCAATAATTCCCACCAGCGAGGGCATAACAATCGCGGCAAGTCCTTTGGAGCTGTACACCATGCCCACGTCGGAGCCGGTAAAATGTAGGGTGTTAATCATGTAAGCGCCGAGGGTAACCAGCCAGCTCCCCCAGATAAAATATTGCATAAAGGACATCATCTTTAAGCGAGTCGTGATGCTCATAACCCATTCCTTATAGCAGTGTGGCCCTCACGGGCCACTTTATTGTTTTACTCAGGCAATATGGCGAAGAAAACCGCAGATAAGATTGATAAAGTTCTGGCGGGAAAGCTCAGCGGCAGCGAGGGTTTGTTCATGCGAGAGTTTGATATCGCCCAGCCCTTCCGCGAGATTGGTAATCGCAGAAACGGCCACGACCTTCAGGCCGCAGTGACGCGCGGAAATCACTTCCGGTACTACGGACATGCCCACCACATCGCCGCCGATAATTTGCATCATGCGGATCTCGGCCGCCGTCTCGAAGTTCGGACCGGGATAAGAAACAAACACCCCTTCATGGAGCGGGAAGCCGGCTTTCGTCGCCACGGTTTGCAGAATGGCGCGGTAATCCGCGTCGTAAGCATTGGCCAGCGAGAAGAAACGCTCGCCAAAGCGCTCATCGTTCAGCCCTACCATCGGCGTGCCCGGCATGGTGTTAATATGGTCGCTCAGAGCAACCAGGCTGCCTGGCTGAACGTCCGGGCGCAACGAGCCCGCCGCATTGGTGCTAAACAGCAGTTCGCACCCCAGCAGCTTAAAGGTACGGATCGCATCGGTCATGATGGCCATCCCTCGCCCCTCATAGAAATGGCCGCGCCCCTTCATGCAGGCAACCGGCACCCCGGCAAGATGCCCGAGCACCAGCTCCCCGGCATGGCCATGCACGGTGCTCACCGGGAAGCCAGGCAGCGTTTCGTAGCTCAGGGAAACGGCGTCATCAATCTGGTCGGCAAGGGCACCCAGGCCAGAGCCGAGAATAAACGCCACGCGAGGCGTGAAGTTCGGCTTAGCGGCGCGAATGATGTCGGCGCAGTACCACGGATTATTCGAGAGGGTCATAGAGGCTCCTTAAGGATGAAGATCGCGATGCGGGGATCGCATGACTTACGTCTTATATCCGCAGCCTGCCGGTGACATCCAATACACTTTCACCGCACCATCAATACTGATTGTGTATCGATGCAACTCCCTGCCAGATATGGCAGTTTTGCTCAAGCTAATCCCGTCGGTGCCGATACCTCTGTTTTATAACGCGAGGAAAAAGTATGACGACCATTCAGGCTTCAACCCAACAGATACAAACCAGCGGCGCGAGTGGCACTTCGAGCAGTAACGATATCTCTGCGCAAATCACCCGCATTCTCGACAAGATCAAAAAGCTGACCCAGCAGTTAAAAGAGCTGTCGAACAGCCCCATCAGCACCGATGAAAAGAAAAAGCAGCAGGAACTGATTCAGACCCAGATCAAAGTGCTGCAGGCGCAGCTCGCCGCGTTGCAGCGCCAGCAGGCCGAAGAGGCCCAGAAGAAGCAGGAACAAAAACTGGGCAAAGTGGAAGGCGTGAATAGCCCGTCAGACACTAATCAGATTGATATCTACATTTAATCTTCTGATGCGTTAAACAGTGGATCGCGTATGCGGGCCTCGGTTAATCGCTGTGCCTGGATACGCACCACTTCCCAGATAGCCTGCGCCGCCCCCGAGAGTGAACGATTTTTTCGCCGCACCAGCATTAGCTTTCGCTCGACAACGGGCGTCAACCGCTTCACGGCCAGTCGACTTCCCTGCGGCAGGGGAAGCGCCAGGGCGGGCAATACGCTGATGCCAATGCCGGCTTCCACCATAGGAAACAGCGTTGCCGGGTGACCAATCTCCTGCACGATTGCTGCCTTGACCCCCTGATCCACCAGCGCGGAATCAATCAAAGGACGGCTGCCCGAGGCATAATCCTGTAAAACCAGGTTCGCGCCCTGCAGTGACTGCCACCTGACCTCCAGTAACGCGGCCAGCGGATCGTCGTCACGGCAGAGCAGCAAAAAGGGCTCTGAAAGTACGCTTTCGCACTCCAGATCGCTCACCTGGCCGGGATCGATAACAATACCAAAATCGACATCTCCCTGGCGGATGCTCTCCAGCACCCACTGTTGCGGTCTGTCATGCAGCACAAAATCAATGTCCGGGTAGCGATGGCTTCCCTCGGCAATACACTGCGGGATAAGGTGCGCAGAGATCGTCTGGCTGGCCGCAACCCGCACGGTACCCGAAAGCTGCTGGCCCAGTCTCCCTACGTCTCTGAGCGTGCTGTTCAGCTCATCCAGCAGCCGTTCAAGGCGCAGAGCCAGCTGCTGTCCGGCTTCGGTCAACACCACTTCGCGCGTGGTACGATCGAGTAATCTTACCCCCGTCTGATTCTCCAGCTCTTTCACGCTGTGGCTGACCGCCGACTGGCTCAGGCCAATCATCTCCCCTGCCCGGCTAAAGCTGCGGGCATGGGCGACGGTGACGAAAATACGAAGCTGGCGTAAGGAATAATTCATCTGTTTAATTCATGAATGGATGCAATAAATCAATTTTATTTCTCAAATGGAAAAAAGCACAATAGCGACATCTGTTTTCAGGAGTCATTATGAAACTATTTCGTATTGTTGATCCGTTTACGCTCACCCTGGTGGTTACCGTTTTACTGGCCTCGTTCTTTCCCGCTCGCGGCGGGTTCGTCCCGTTCTTTGAAGGACTGACGACGGCCGCCATCGCGTTGCTGTTCTTTATGCACGGCGCAAAACTCTCCCGTGAAGCCATCATCGCGGGCGGTAGCCACTGGCGACTGCACCTCTGGGTGATGTGCAGCACGTTTATTCTGTTCCCGATCCTCGGGGTGCTGTTTGCCTGGTGGGCGCCGGTTAACGTCGACCCGGCGCTCTACACCGGCTTCCTGTATCTCTGTATTCTTCCGGCCACGGTGCAGTCCGCCATTGCCTTTACCTCTCTCGCGGGAGGGAACGTGGCGGCCGCGGTCTGCTCGGCATCAGCCTCCAGCCTGCTGGGGATTTTCGTCTCGCCGCTGCTGGTGGGCCTGCTGATGAACATGCACGGTGCGGAAGGTAACCTTGAGCAGGTGGGCAAAATCTGTCTGCAGCTGCTGCTGCCCTTTGTCCTGGGTCATCTCTCCCGTCCGTGGACCGGCGCATTTGTGGCGAAGCACAAAAAGTGGATCTCAAAAACCGACCAGACCTCGATTCTGCTGGTGGTTTACTCCGCCTTCAGCGAAGCGGTCGTGAACGGGATCTGGCACAAGGTGGGGGCAGGCTCGCTGCTGTTTATCGTGGTGGTCAGCATTGTCCTGCTGGCGATTGTAATAGCGGTAAACGTCTTTGTGGCACGCAAATGCGGCTTCAACAAAGCGGATGAAATTACGATTGTGTTCTGCGGTTCGAAGAAGAGCCTGGCGAACGGCATCCCGATGGCCAACATTCTGTTCCCGACCTCGGTGATTGGGATGATGGTGCTGCCGCTGATGATTTTCCATCAGATCCAGCTGATGGTCTGCGCGGTGCTGGCGCGTCGCTACAAACGCCAGACCGAAAAACTGGCGCAGGAAGCGACCCGCGCCGCGAAGGCTTAAGGACGTTTCAGGGGCTGCACCAGTTGGGTCAGCCCCTCGGTTTTGATCAGTAACGTTATCGCCATCAGCTCGCCCAGTCGCCCTGCCGGAAATTCATCCTTACGGGCAAACCACAGCAGATACTCCTCCGGCAAATCAATCAGCCTGCGGCCCTTGTATTTACCGAACGGCATCTCGGTATTGGCGATCTCAACGAGCTGCTCTTTCTCCACGTTACTCTCCTAACAGACGCATCATTTCCGCTTCGTCGATAACCTCAATGCCGAGCTCCTGAGCTTTCGCCAGCTTCGAACCCGCCGCTTCTCCGGCAATAACCAGGTCGGTTTTCTTCGACACGCTGCCCGCCACTTTTGCACCCAGCGCCACCAGACGGGCTTTGGCGTCGTCGCGTGAAAGCTGGCTCAGGCTACCGGTTAGCACCACGGTTTTACCGGCAAATGGGCTATCAATTTCTTCGGCGTTGACCACCACCGGCGCAGGCCATTTAATGCCCTCTTCCAGCAGCTTGCCGATGACCTCGCGGTTGCTCTCTTCGGCAAAGAAGTTAAAGACGTGCGTGGCGACGACGATGCCGACGTCCGGCACTTTCTGCAGCTCGTCGATGCTTGCCTTTTCCAGCGCCTCCAGCGTACCAAAGTATGCGGCTAAACCTGCCGCCGTCGCTTCGCCGACTTCGCGAATGCCCAGCGCGTACAGGAAGCGGGCGAAGGTGGTCTCTTTGGCGGCTTCCAGCGCGTTAACCACGTTCTGGGCTGACTTCGGCCCCATGCGATCCAGACCGGTCAATTTGCCCGCCGTGAGCCTGAACAGATCCGCTGGCGTATGGACATACTCTTTCTCAACCAGCTGATCGATAATCTTGTCACCCATGCCGTCCACGTCCATTGCGCGACGGGAAACGAAGTGCTTCAGTGACTCTTTACGCTGTGCGCCACAGATTAAGCCCCCCGTACAGCGCGCCACGGCTTCACCTTCCACACGCTCAACGTCCGAGCCACACACCGGGCAATGGGTTGGGAAGACAACCTCGCGCGTATCGTCAGGACGTTCTGACTCCACAACGTTAACCACCTGCGGGATCACGTCCCCCGCGCGGCGAATCACCACTTTGTCACCAATACGCAGGCCCAGGCGGTCGATTTCATCGGCGTTATGCAGCGTGGCGTTACTCACCAGCACGCCCGCCACCTGCACCGGCTCCAGACGGGCGACCGGGGTAATGGCCCCCGTACGTCCCACCTGGAACTCCACGTCGCGGACGAAGGTCATCTGCTCCTGAGCCGGGAACTTAAACGCCACCGCCCAGCGCGGCGCGCGCGCCACGAAGCCCAGCTGCTCCTGCAGCGCCAGTGAATTCACCTTGATGACCACGCCATCAATATCAAAGCCGAGCGTCGGACGATCCTCTTCCACCTTGTGGTAGAACGCCAGTACCGCTTCCGGCGAGTCGCAGAGCTGAACGCGGTTGCTCACCGGCAGTCCCCACGCCTTAAACTGCAGCAGACGCCCAAGATGGGTATCCGGCAGCTCGCCGCCCTCCAGAATACCGACACCGTAGCAGAAGAAAGTAAGCGGTCGCTTCGCAGTGATGCGAGGGTCAAGCTGACGCAGCGAGCCCGCCGCCGCGTTACGCGGGTTAGCAAACACTTTCCCGCCGGTGCGACGCGCCTCTTCGTTAATTTTCTCGAAGCCCGCCTGCGGCAGGAACACCTCGCCGCGCACTTCCAGACGCGCAGGAATGTTGTCACCCTGAAGCTTCAGCGGGATCGCGCGGATGGTACGCACGTTAGTGGTGATGTCTTCACCCGTCGTGCCGTCGCCACGCGTCGCGGCACGCACCAGCACGCCGTTTTCATAGAGAAGGCTGACGGCCAGGCCATCCAGCTTCAGCTCGCAGCACCAGGTGAGCGCGTCGCTGCTTTTCAGGCGATCCTGCACGCGCTTGTTAAACGCGAGGAAGCTCTCTTCATCGAAGACGTTATCCAGCGACAGCATTGGCACTTCATGCCGCACCTGGCTGAAGGCCCCCAGCGGCTCTGCGCCGACGCGCTGGGTGGGGGAATCCGGCGTGATGAGTTCTGGATGCTGCGCCTCTAATTCGCGCAGCTCGCGCATCAGGCGGTCATACTCCGCATCCGGGACTTCCGGTGCGTCCATAACATGATAGAGATATTCATGATGGCGAAGCGTGGTTCGCAGTTCAGTGAGTTGTTGTTCGATTGAGTCCATATCACACCATCAATGAGAAAAAACCCCCGACATGCGGGGGTTGAGGAGGAGTTGAAGTCAACGCGGCGATTACGCGTTAGCTTCCTTAACTTCGCGGATGCGGTCCTGATACTCGCGCAGTTTCTGCGGGGTCATCATTCGACGCTGATCGTCGAGCACCACACCACCGACTTCGTCAGCGATATGCTGAGCGGACTGCAGCATCAGCTTAAAGTTTTGCAGTTCGTCGCCATAAGACGGCACCTGCATAAAGATAGTGACGCCAGGCGTAACGAAATCACCGGTCATGTCCGGATCAAAGGTACCTGGGTTAACCATGTTGGCCAGGCTGAACAGCGCCGGGCCGCTACCGTCAGGACTCAGGTGACGATGGAAAATGTTCATATCGCCAAACTTGAAGCCTGCCTGTTGAATACTGTTGAGCAGAACGTCACCGTTGAGATGGCTACCGTGATGCGCGGCCACGTTCATGATGATCACCGCTTCTTTACGCTGCGGTTTTTCAACAACCGGTTCTGGCTCTGCTACGGGCTCAGGCTCAACGTGCGGGGCTGGCGCGGGCTGCGGCGCAGGTTGAACATGAACAGGCTGCTGCGGTTGTGGTACCGGCTGTGCAGGCTGCTGTTGCATGGGCTGCTGCAGCGGTTGCTGTTGAACCGGCTGTGGCGCAGCAGGCTGCTGATAGACAGGCTGTTGCGGCGGCTGGCGCACCGGTTCTTCCACAGGCTGCGGCGCTGGCTGGCGCGGCTGTGCAGAAGCATACGGCGGTTGATACTGGTGCTGCGAAGGACGAGGCGCTTCATGCTCCCCATGGCCTACGCCGGGCGCAGTATTGACCCGATGAACACGAACTTCACCCACGCCGTCGTCGTCGCTTCCATCGATGTCATCTTCACTGTCATCGTCGTCACGACTGGACTTCATGCGCTTCAGTGGGCGATCGCGAAACATCGAGGAACGCTCTTTACGGCTGGTCCAGAAACCATGTACCAGTAAAGCGATTATGGCGATCGCGCCAACAATGATTAATATCAGACGCAAATCCTGCATCATTATATTCTCTGTTGTTCTAACACCTTGCCACCACGGCAAACATTTACTCACTAAGAGTATTTGCCGTTTACGTCAAGTGCAAGTGTGTGCAGAGCATTCACAGCATAAAGATGAAGGAAATCGTGCTTTTTGCTGGTTTTTCGAACATTTCCGAACTGGTCATTGGTCCGTAAGTGGATAATATAGGCGGGCAATTCCACTGGTTGTGTAAAAAGGAGTACAGCCTGGCTATGGTTTCAACATCTTCTTCCCCCCCGCGCAGCGGCGTCTGGTATTTTTCTCAGGGCTGGAAACTGGTCTCCCTGCCGGGTATTCGACGCTTCGTCATCCTGCCGCTGTTAATTAACATAATTCTGATGGGCGGCGCGTTCTGGTGGCTGTTCACAAAGCTGGAGAGCTGGATCCCGTCGCTGATGAGCCATGTGCCAAACTGGCTGCAGTGGCTTAACTACCTGCTCTGGCCGGTGGCGGTGATCTCCGTGCTGCTGGTGTTTGGCTACTTCTTCTCGACGATTGCCAACTGGATAGCCGCACCGTTTAACGGTTTGCTGGCGGAACAGCTGGAAGCGCGCCTTACCGGCGCAACACCGCCGGACACGGGCATATGGGGGATCATGAAAGACCTCCCTCGCATTATGAAGCGTGAATGGCAGAAGTTTGCCTGGTACCTGCCCCGCGCGATTGTGCTGCTTATCCTCTATTTTGTGCCCGGCATTGGCCAGACGGTGGCACCGGTGCTGTGGTTCCTGTTCAGCGCCTGGATGCTGGCCATCCAGTACTGCGACTATCCGTTCGATAACCACAAGGTGCCGTTTAAAGAGATGCGCACCGCCCTGCGCAGCCAGAAGGTTGCCAATATGCAGTTTGGTGCGCTGACCAGCCTGTTTACCATGATCCCCTTCCTGAATCTGTTCATTATGCCGGTTGCCGTCTGCGGCGCGACGGCAATGTGGGTGGACTGCTATCGTGCTAAGCACGCGTTATGGAAATAATGCAAAAATGTGTAAAGCAGGGGTGGCTTATGCCGCCCCTTATTCCATACTGATCCCCATTATTTCCTTGCAGTATATAGATATGCGAATTCCTTACTTCCCCCTACCTGCTTAGCAGGTATGCTGGGTCGGTATCCCAATTTCATACAGTTAAGGACAGGCCATGAGTAAGATTTATGAAGACAACTCGCTGACTATCGGTCATACGCCCCTGGTTCGACTGAACCGTATCGGTAATGGACGCATCCTGGCGAAGGTCGAATCACGTAACCCGAGCTTCAGCGTAAAATGCCGCATCGGTGCAAACATGATTTGGGATGCTGAAAAACGTGGCGTACTGAAGCCTGGCGTTGAGCTGGTGGAACCGACCAGCGGCAATACCGGGATCGCTCTGGCCTATGTTGCTGCCGCGCGCGGCTACAAGCTGACGCTGACCATGCCTGAAACCATGAGCATCGAGCGTCGTAAGCTGCTGAAAGCGCTGGGCGCGAACCTGGTGCTGACCGAAGGCGCGAAGGGCATGAAAGGTGCCATTCAGAAAGCCGAAGAGATTGTGGCCAGCGATCCGGCGAAATACCTGCTGCTGCAGCAGTTCAGCAACCCGGCAAACCCGGAAATTCACGAGAAGACCACCGGCCCGGAAATCTGGGAAGATACTGACGGCCAGGTTGACGTCTTTATCTCCGGCGTGGGTACCGGCGGTACGCTGACCGGCGTGTCACGCTATATTAAAGGCACGAAGGGTAAAAAAGATCTGATTACCGTTGCCGTTGAGCCGACTGACTCACCGGTTATCACCCAGGCGCTGGCCGGGGAAGAACTCAAACCTGGCCCGCACAAAATTCAGGGTATTGGCGCAGGCTTCATTCCGGGCAACCTGGATCTGAAGCTGATCGATAAAGTGATCACCATTACGAACGAAGAAGCCATCTCTACCGCGCGTCGCCTGATGGATGAAGAAGGTATTCTGGCGGGTATCTCTTCCGGTGCGGCCGTTGCGGCAGCGCTCAAGCTTCAGGAAGATGAAGCCTTTACCAATAAGAATATTGTGGTTATCCTTCCTTCCTCGGGTGAGCGTTACTTGAGCACCGCGCTGTTTGCCGATCTCTTCACTGAAAAAGAGCTGCAACAGTAGTGCCAGCATGTTAATAACGCGTAAAAAAGCACCTTTTCAGGTGCTTTTTTGTGGCCTGCTTCAAACTTTTACCCCTCCTGGCATTGCTTCACCCCGAAGGGTCTGGTATTTAAACCAGCAATTATTTTGATGCGTGAAATTAATCAGCGAACGAAATAGCCTTGCTGAATCGATTTTATGATTTGGTTCAAGTCTTGCTTTCGCTGCATAATGTTTAATGACGATCGAAACGTCAGCGCTAACAATACAGGCTAAAGTTCAGTCGCCAGGCTAGACTTTAGTTCCACAACACTAAACCTATAAGTTGGGGAAATACAATGTTCCAGCAAGAAGTTACCATTACCGCTCCGAACGGTCTGCACACCCGCCCTGCTGCTCAGTTTGTTAAAGAAGCAAAAGGCTTTTCTTCTGAAATCACTGTGACTTCCAACGGCAAAAGCGCGAGCGCAAAAAGCCTGTTCAAACTGCAGACTCTGGGCCTGACTCAGGGCACCGTAGTCACCATCTCTGCGGAAGGTGAAGACGAGCAGAAAGCAGTTGAGCATCTGGTAAAACTGATGGCTGAGCTCGAGTAAGTTTCCGGGTTCTTTTAAATATCAGTCACAAGTAAGGTAGGGTTATGATTTCAGGCATTTTAGCATCCCCGGGTATCGCTTTCGGCAAAGCACTGCTGCTGAAAGAAGACGAGATCGTCATCGACCGGAAAAAAATTTCTGCCGACAAGGTTGATCAGGAAGTTGAACGTTTTCTGAGCGGTCGTGCCAAGGCATCTGCGCAACTGGAAGCAATCAAAACTAAAGCTGGCGAAACTTTCGGTGAAGAAAAAGAAGCCATCTTCGAAGGGCACATCATGCTGCTCGAAGATGAGGAGCTGGAGCAGGAAATCATAGCCCTGATTAAAGATAAAGGCATGACGGCCGACGCGGCTGCGCATGAAGTTATCGAAGGTCAGGCAACTGCCCTGGAAGAACTGGATGATGAATACCTGAAAGAGCGTGCGGCTGACGTACGTGACATCGGTAAGCGCCTGCTGCGCAACATCCTGGGTCTGGCCATCATCGACCTGAGCGCAATTCAGGATGAAGTGATCCTGGTTGCTGCTGACCTCACCCCGTCTGAAACCGCACAGCTGAACCTGAAAAAGGTCCTCGGTTTCATCACCGACGCAGGCGGCCGTACCTCCCACACCTCTATCATGGCGCGTTCTCTGGAACTGCCTGCCATCGTGGGTACCGGTAGCGTCACCTCTCAGGTTAAAAATGGCGACTATCTGATTCTGGATGCCGTAAACAATCTGGTTTACGTCAACCCAACCAATGAAGAGATCGATAAACTGCGCGCGGTTCAGGAGCAGGTTGCGACTGAAAAAGCGGAACTCGCTAAGCTGAAAGACCTGCCAGCCATCACCCTGGACGGCCATCAGGTTGAAGTGTGCGCAAACATCGGTACCGTCCGCGACGTTGATGGCGCTGAGCGCAACGGTGCGGAAGGCGTCGGTCTCTATCGTACTGAATTCCTGTTCATGGACCGCGACGCGCTGCCTACAGAAGAAGAGCAGTTTGCCGCGTATAAAGCCGTGGCTGAAGCGTGTGGCTCTCAGGCGGTTATCGTCCGTACCATGGACATCGGTGGCGACAAAGAGCTGCCGTACATGAACTTCCCGAAAGAAGAGAACCCGTTCCTGGGCTGGCGTGCAATCCGTATCGCAATGGATCGTAAAGAGATCCTGCGTGACCAGGTTCGCGCGATCCTGCGTGCCTCTGCGTTCGGTAAGCTGCGCATCATGTTCCCAATGATCATCTCTGTTGAAGAAGTGCGTGCACTGAAGAAAGAGATCGAAATCTACAAACAGGAACTGCGCGACGAAGGTAAAGCGTTTGACGAGTCAATCGAGATCGGCGTGATGGTGGAAACACCAGCGGCGGCGACCATTGCGCGTCATTTAGCCAAAGAAGTTGATTTCTTTAGTATCGGTACCAATGATTTAACGCAGTACACCCTGGCAGTTGACCGTGGTAATGATATGATTTCACATCTCTACCAGCCAATGTCACCGTCCGTACTGAACTTGATCAAGCAAGTTATTGATGCTTCTCATGCAGAAGGTAAATGGACTGGCATGTGTGGTGAGCTTGCAGGCGACGAACGTGCTACACTTCTGTTGCTGGGTATGGGTCTGGACGAATTCTCTATGAGCGCCATTTCCATCCCGCGCATTAAGAAGATTATCCGTAACACGAACTTCGAAGATGCGAAGGTGTTAGCAGAGCAGGCTCTTGCTCAACCGACAACGGACGAGTTAATGACGCTGGTTAACAAGTTCATTGAAGAAAAAACAATCTGCTAATCCACGAGATGCGGCCCAAATTACTGCTTAGGAGAAGATCATGGGTTTGTTCGATAAACTGAAATCTCTGGTTTCTGATGATAAGAAAGACTCCGGAACTATTGAGATTGTTGCTCCGCTCTCCGGCGAGATCGTCAACATCGAAGACGTGCCGGATGTAGTGTTTGCTGAGAAAATCGTTGGTGATGGCATTGCTATCAAACCAACTGGCAACAAAATGGTTGCTCCAGTTGACGGCACCATCGGTAAAATTTTTGAAACCAACCATGCGTTCTCTATCGAATCTGATAGCGGTATCGAACTGTTCGTTCACTTCGGTATCGACACCGTTGAACTGAAAGGCGAAGGCTTCAAACGTATCGCGGAAGAAGGCCAGCGTGTGAAAGTTGGCGACCCGGTGATTGAATTCGATCTGCCACTGCTGGAAGAAAAAGCCAAGTCTACCCTGACTCCGGTTGTTATCTCCAACATGGACGAAATCAAAGAACTGATCAAACTGTCTGGCAGCGTCACCGTGGGTGAAACCCCGGTTATCCGCATCAAGAAGTAATTCTTGCCGCACAGTAAAATGGCGCCTTCGGGCGCCATTTTTGTTTATGCCGGCAGGATAAGCTCGTCGTAGCCTTTCGACTGGGTATAGAGCATCACGTCCGTCACCCTATCGCCAGCCATGCGAATGGCATCGGCAACGGTTTTCCCCTCAACAATGCCGCTCACCAGTTCTGAACAGAACAGATCGCCCGTCCCTTTCAGATCGGTTTCTACCCGCGGATGCGCACTGACGGTAACGCCTTCATTCGTCACCAGCACCACGTGGATGTTTTGCGGGTCGTCAGCGACAGGCGCACTGGTGATCGCCACCCATTTCAGGCTGTCAGAGAGCAGTCCCTGTGCCGCCGCGATGGCGCTTTCCGGCGTGCGGCACGGTTTGCCGCTTAGCACTTCCAGCTCATAGACGTTTGGCGTAATCCCCTGCGCCAGCGGCAGCAGGTGCTCCCGATACGCCTCGGGGATCTCGGGCTTCACGTACATCCCGCTGTCGATATCGCCTATAACCGGGTCGACCAGCACCAGCAGGTCAGGATGCTGCGCTTTGACCGCCTTCAGCCACTGCGCCAGCAGGGCGATCTGGCTGGCATTTCCCATATATCCGGTAGTGACCGCCTTAAGCTCGCGCAGGATCTCGCGCTCTTCCAGCGCCTTCAGGTAGCCGCTGAACCACTCATCGGGGATCACGCCGCCGTAGAACGTGTCATAGTGTGGCGTGTTGCTGAACAGTACCGTTGGCACGGCGGTGACGTTCAGCCTGTGGGTTCGAATATTCGGCACCGCGATGCTGTTTCCCACGCTGCCGTACACCACCTGCGACTGCACCGCGACAATATCGGTTTGCTGCGCCCGGGTATTATCCCGGAATAGAATCATCTCCATGACGCTTAAATCCCCGCCCCCTGCGAATAACTCTCTTCACCAAAGACGCCGGTAGACAGATAGCGATCGCCGCGATCGCAAATAATCGCCACCACCACCGCGCCCGGGTTTGCCTGCGCCACCCGAATCGCGCCCGCTACCGCGCCGCCCGAGCTGACGCCGCAGAAGATGCCTTCGCGCACGGCCAGCTCACGCATGGTATTTTCCGCCTCGCGCTGGTGAAGATCCAGCACCTGGTCCACAAGCTGCGCATTAAAGATGCCGGGCATATACTCCGCCGGCCAGCGGCGAATGCCCGGAATGCTGCTCCCCTCTTCCGGCTGCAGGCCGACAATGGTGACGGCTTTATCCTGCTCGCGCAGAAAACGCGATACCCCGGTAATGGTGCCGGTGGTGCCCATGCTGGAGACAAAATGGGTGATTCGCCCGTCGGTTTGCTGCCAGATTTCCGGGCCGGTGGTGGTGTAGTGGGCGTACGGGTTGTCCGGGTTATTAAACTGATCGAGCAGTTTACCTTCACCGCGCTCGGCCATTTCTAACGCCAGGTCGCGCGCGCCTTCCATCCCCTGCTCTTTGGTCACCAGAATCAGATCGGCTCCGTAGGCACGCATCGCGGCGCGGCGCTCCTGGCTCATGTTATCCGGCATCAGCAGCTTCATGCGGTAGCCTTTCAGCGCCGCAATCATGGCCAGGGCGATACCCGTGTTGCCGCTGGTAGCTTCAATCAGCACGTCGCCCGGCTTAATCTCGCCGCGCTTTTCGGCCTGGACGATCATCGATAGCGCGGCACGGTCTTTCACCGACCCCGCCGGGTTATTGCCTTCGAGTTTGACCCAGATTTCGCTGCCGTTGTCTGGCCCCATGCGCTGAAGCTTGACCAGAGGCGTGTTGCCGATGGTCTTTTCTAAGGTATTCATGATCGCTGTCCAATAAAAAGCCCGGTGGCGCGCATCGCTCCGGGCCTACATACGTCATATTGTAGGCCGGGTAAGCGCAGCGCCACCCGGCAAAACTACGTAATCCTAACCTATCAGGCTGACTCCGCCAGAGCAATATCCTCGCGCGTCTCGATGCGTTCCTTGCCGTGATAAATACGGGCATGCTGCAGACCGACAAACAGGCGTTCTCCCCGATGCGGCGGGACGTCGTCGCGCATGACCACCGTCAGCGGCTCGGTATACCAGCCCAGCGGCTGTACCACCAGTTGGGTATAGTGCCCTTTAGGGCTCGCTTCCAGCACCTGCACTGGCAGCGGTGAATCCAGGCTGGTTCGACGGCTCACGTCCACTTCCCACGGACGCAGGAACAGATCGACCGGTCCCTGGTGGGCGGAGGTATAGCCCAGCGGCCAGCGGTGCGCGCCCACGTGGAACTGTCCGCCGCGAATGGTGCCCTGCAGACGGTTCACCTCGCCCATAAACTCCAGCACGAAGCGGGTCGCCGGTTCACGCCAGAGCTGTTCCGGCTCGTCAACCTGCTCAATGTTGCCCTGACTCATGACCACCACGCGATCCGCGACTTCCATCGCCTCTTCCTGGTCGTGAGTCACGAAGACGCTGGTGAATTTCAGCTCTTCATGCAGCTGACGCAGCCAGCGGCGCAGCTCTTTACGGACCTGTGCATCCAGCGCGCCAAAGGGTTCATCCAGCAGCAGAATTTGCGGCTCAACGGCCAGCGCGCGCGCCAGCGCCACGCGCTGTTTCTGCCCGCCGGACAGCTGGGCCGGGAAACGGTCCGCCAGGTGAGCCAGCTGCACCATCTCCAGCAGTTTGGTCACTTTCGCTTTAATGGTTGCCGCATCCGGGCGTTCGCGACGCGGCAGCACGGTGAGGCCAAACGCAATGTTGTCAAACACGGTCATGTGGCGGAACAGCGCGTAGTGCTGGAACACAAAGCCCACTTTACGATCGCGGGCGTGCAGGCGGCTCACGTCGGTACCGTGGAAGCGGATGTGCCCGCTGGTCTGATGCTCAAGCCCGGCGATAATACGCAGCAGTGTGGTTTTGCCGGAGCCAGACGGTCCCAGCAGCGCCACCATTTGTCCGGAAGGGATATCCAGCGAGATATCATTCAGCACCTGGGTGCGACCAAAAGACTTCTTAATATTGGCAATCTCAATGCTCATGATTTCCCTCCTGATGCAGACGTTTTTCCTGATTTTCTAAACGCCACTGCACCACACTCTTCAAAAACAGGGTCAAAATAGCCATCAGCGTCAGCAACGCTGCGGCAGTAAAGGCGCCGATGGTGTTGTAGTCCTGCTGCAGCAGTTCAATCTGGAGCGGCAGCGACAGGGTTTCACCGCGAATGGATCCGGAAACAACGGAAACAGCACCGAACTCGCCAATCGCGCGGGCGTTGGTCAGCACCACGCCGTAAAGCAGTGCCCAGCGAATGTTCGGCAGCGTCACGCGACGGAACATTTGCCAGCCTGAAGCCCCCAGCAGCACCGCCGCTTCGTCTTCGTTGCTCCCCTGGCTTAACATCACCGGCACCAGCTCACGCACCACGAACGGACAGGTCACGAAGATGGTAACCAGCACCATGCCTGGCCAGGCGAACATGATCTGCAGGTTATGCGCATCCAGCCAGCCGCCCAGCGGGCCGTTGGAGCCGTAGAAGAGCAGGTACACCAGACCGGCCACCACAGGCGACACGGCAAACGGAATATCCAGCAGGGTCAGCAGCAGCTGACGTCCCGGGAAGTTAAAGCGCGTCACCAGCCACGCCAGCAGGGTACCGAACACCAGGTTCACCGGAACGGTAATCAGGGCAATCAGCACGGTCAGCCAGATGGCGTGCAGCATATCCGGGTTCGCCAGGTTTTCCAGCGCGGGCATCAGGCCCTTGCTGAACGCCTGAACGAAGATATAAATCGTCGGCACGACGAGAATGAGGGCGGACACCAGCACGCCCGCCCCAATCAGAAACCATTTACCCCAGTTGATGCGGGGCGCATCGTATCGCTTCAATTGCGTAACTTCCGCCATCAGTGACCTACCACACGTCGACCAAAGCGACTTTGCAGAGTGTTAATCGAGTACAGCAGCAGCAGCGAGGCCGCGAGGATCACCGAAGCAATCGCGCTCGCCGCCGGATAATCAAACTCCTGCAGGCGAATGAAAATCATCAGCGAGGTCACTTCCGTTTTCCAGGCGATGTTCCCGGCGATAAAAATCACCGCGCCGAACTCCCCGAGGCTGCGGGTAAACGACAGCGCGACGCCCGCCATCAGCGCCGGAGACAACTCCGGCAGCACCACCTTGCGGAAGCTCTGCCAGCGCGTGGCGCCCAGCGTTTCCGCCGCTTCTTCGTATTCCGGACCTAACTCTTCCAGCACCGGCTGCACGGTACGCACCACAAACGGGATGCTGGTAAAGGCCATCGCCACCGCGATACCGAGCCAGGTATAGGTCACCTTGATGTCAAATTTCGCCAGCCACTCGCCGTACAGCCCGTTCACGGAGAAGAGCGAGGCGAGGGTTAAGCCGGCGACCGCCGTCGGCAGCGCAAACGGCAGATCCATCAGAGCGTCAAGCAGCGTGCGGCCCGGGAAGCGATAGCGGGTTAAAATCCATGCCATCAGCAGGCCGAACACGCCGTTAAAAATGGAGGCGACAAACGCCGACAGCAGCGTCACCTTATAGGCCGCCACCACCTGGGGGTTAGTGACCACGTCCCAGTACTGCGCCCAGCTCATCTGCGCAAGCTGCATCACCAGCGCGCTGAGCGGCAACAGCAGGATCAGGCAAACGAACAGCAGGCTGGTCCCGAGGCTTAAGGTAAAGCCCGGCAGCACGCGTTTAGTCGATACTGCAAACATTACTTATGCCCCGCCGCCAGCAGTTTGTCTAACTCACCGCCACTGGCAAAATGCGTTTTCATCACGTCTGGCCAGGAGCCAAAATGATCTTCCACGCGGAACAGCGCGGTCTGCGGGAATTTATCTTTCAGCTTGTCCATCACGTCCGGGTTGTTCACGCGGTAGTAGTAATCGGTAATGATGGTCTGCGCCTGAGGGCTGTACAGGTAGTTGAGATAGGCTTTTGCCGCTTTCTCGGTACCGTTTGCCTGCACGTTTTTATCCACCCATGCGACCGGGAATTCGGCCAGAATGTTGGTTTTCGGGATAACCACCTCAAAGCCATGCGCTTCATACTGTTTGCGAATGTTGTTCACTTCCGATTCAAAGCTGATCAGCACATCACCCAGGCCGCGCTCAGCGAAAGTCGTGGTCGCCCCGCGGCCGCCGGTATCAAACACTTCGACGTTTTTCAGGAACTGGGTCATGAACTGCTCGGTTTTGGCTTTATCGTTACCGTCAGCCTTGTCCGCCGCGCCCCACGCCGCTAAATAGGTGTAACGCGCGTTACCGGAGGTTTTTGGGTTCGGGAAAATCAGTTTCACGTCGGAACGCACCAGGTCGCTCCAGTCGTGGATATTCTTCGGATTGCCCTTGCGTACCAGGAAACCCATGGTGGAGTAGAACGGCGAGCTGTTGTTCGGCAGACGGCTCTGCCAGTCCGCCGGGATGAGCTTGCCTTTGTCATGCAGGATCTGCACGTCAGTGACCTGGTTGTAGGTCACCACATCCGCTTTCAGCCCCTGGAGAATGGCCAGCGCCTGCTTGGACGAACCGGCGTGGGACTGCTTGATGGTCAGCTTATCGCCGTTATTGTCTTTCGCCCACTGCTGTTCGAACGGGGGGTTAAGGGCGGCAAACAGCTCGCGGGAGACGTCATACGAACTGTTCAACAGTTCAGTCGCCTGCGCCTGTGCCACCAGCAGTAAACCTGCCAGCGCCAGAGTTCCTTTTTTCAGTACAGTAACGGCCATTGCGCACCCTTATAAATGTGATGACTATCTTATAGTCATAATATTTATAACGGGGATGAAAGGAGTAACGGTTTTATATACCGTTTGGTGATTTAGAAGCAGAAAAGGGAATAAGGGGCAGGGAAATTTGCCGGGTGGCGCTAACGCTTACCCGGCCTACGTATGGAGAGCGGTTTTACAGCGCCAGCAGACGCTCAACGGACGGCGCGAAGTAGTAGCCGCCGGTCACCGGTTTGGTGAAGCGCAGCATGGCGTCGCGCTTGCCGTCGGTATCGCCGAACATGCTCAGCAGCTGCTGTTCAATATTATACAGGCGCGCGCAGTAGGCGCAGAAGTAGAGGCCGTGCGTGCCGCTTGCCGTGCCGTACGGCAGGCTCTGGCGGACAATCTTCAGTCCTTTACCGTCTTCCTTGAGGTCAACGCGGGTCAGGTGCGAGGTGACCGGACGGTCATCACCGTCGATCTCTTCGTTGGCCTCTTTCGTACGGCCAATCATCATCTCCTGGTCGTGCACGCTCATGCGGTTAAGCTGCTTGAGGTTATGCTCCCAGCGCTGCACGAACACGTAGCTGCCGCCCGCGTCCACGCCGTCTTTGATTACCGCGACTTCACGACGCGTCTCTTCACCCGCCGGGTTTTCCGTTCCGTCGACGAAGCCGCTCAGATCGCGCTCTTCGACCCAGCGGAAACCGTGAACCTCTTCCTGCACCTCAATGCTGTCGCCAAAGGCCGTCACCGCCGCCTGGGCAACGGAGAAGTTCACGTCGTGACGCAGAGAAAGAATGTGGATCAGCACGTCGTACTGGGTCGCCGGAGCCAGGCCTTTGCCGTAAGGGATGAAGTCTTTCAGCTCTTCCGCCCCTTCCCCGCCGCTCAGTTGACGCCAGACGTTATTGCCAAACGCAACAACGGCGCCGAGGTGGGCTTCCGGGAATTTGGCCTGGAAGGTCGCCAGTTTATCAATAAACGCTTTGCTGGCCGCACGCAGGGCATCCACGTCCCCTTTGACATTGGCTTCAATCCAAATCGCCGCGCGGCAATGTTCTGGCAAAATGCCACTCTGAACCTGAGACATCGCTCCTCCTGAAATAAAGATGCCACGTCAGCGTGGCATTGATGGCGGCTATTATACCCGGATTTCAGCGAGGCGGTTTGTTCAGACGCAAATTACTGCTTCCAGAGTATTTTGCTCACTTTCCAGCTCTTCAGCGTGTCGTCAGACGGCATCAACCCTTCCGGGCCGCTCCAGGTGCCGGTAAAAACATAGCTGATGTGCTGGCTGCCTTCCGCCTTACACTCCACTGCAACCTTGTCGTCGGATGGCGCGCTGGAGCAGTTGCCAAAGGCCTGCTTATAAAGATCGCTAAACGGGGTCCCGACCTTCACGCCGCTGGCGGTCGGAATATCTTCATCCATGACGGCAATCCGGTTTACCGTGCCTTTGTCACCGTTGATCACCAGTGCCAGCTTGTCGCCCTTCAGCGCTTCGTAATAGCGCACTATATTGCCATTCTCTGTTTTCATGCCGCTGCGCAGGCGGTAATCGCTGCTGAGCGCATCCTGAATAGCATTCTGATCCAGCGCCGTCGCGGCGGTAATTTTCCCCACGCCCTGCTCGGTCACTTCCGTTGATGAGCCAAACCAGTTCCACGGATACGCAGCGGACCAGTTAATGGAGGAGAGCGTCGAACAGCCGGTCAATGCCAGCGGGAGAGCGCATAAGAGTAAACGCAGCGATTTCATTGAAACGTCCTTACGTGTTAAATCAACGCTTGTTGGAGTGCGACATCGGCAAAAAGTGCCGGATTAATCATCCTGCGGCGCAAAACAGGCGCGAAGGCGCGGGTTGGTCAGCAGCCACAGCAGCGCCACAATATCGGCAACCACCAGCGCAACGCCGATGCCCGTCAGCGGTTCACCGTACCACCAGAGTACCGGTTGCCAAAAGAGCAGCGCAATCTGGGCAAGGATCAGCAGCCCGCGAAGCGCGCGCCACAAACGCGGGATTGCATGCCGCCGGCCGCTGCATAAGAAAGCCACCACCGCCGGTACGCCCGGCAGCAAGCCGAGCCAGAAGGCATCGTGATCGGGATAAAAGAGCGTCAGCAGCGTGTCGCCCTGCCCGCGCGACGCGGCGGCCATCACGAACAGCACCCAGGTCCGGGCCTGAAGCAGCAGAACGCACCAGAATAAAATGGGCAGCCTGACGCGCCCCTGCGCATCATAGTCTGCCGGATGGATCTCAGTACTCTTCATCTTCGATGAGACGCTTTCCTAAATTCAGCACGTCAGCGTGTACGTAGCCCAGGCGTTCATACATGCCCAGCACCACGTCGTTATCTTCCCGCACCATGATCTGGATTTTCGGACAGCCGCGGGCGATCAGCTTCTTCTCGAGCCGGTTGAGCAGCGCATTGGCGATGCCGCGACCACGGTATTCCGGGTGCACGCCCAGATAATAGGCCGAGCCGCGATGGCCGTCGTAACCGCCCATGACCGTCCCCACGACCTCGCCATTGACTTCCGCGACCAGAAACAGACTGACGTCGTGATTCACCTTACGTTCGATATCCATTTCCGGATCGTTCCACGGACGCAGCAGATCGCAGCGCTCCCAAAGGGTGATCACCTCTTCGAAATCTTCCTGGCGAAAAACGCGTATCTCCATGGTATTAACCGCCTTTTCGGGTTTAAAAACAGTGATTATGGCGCGAACCACGCCTTTAGCCAATAACCGGGGAAAATCTCGCCAAAATTTGGCATAATGTCACTTTGTCACGTATTGAAATGAAAAGTAAAACAATTCTCACTATGGACTGTCGTAACGCTAAACGCGATACGATATAACACCAGGACCCCATTTTTTAGTATTCAGGCCGCATGAGCACATTCAAACCATTAAAAGCACTCACATCGCGTCGTCAGGTTCTCAAAGCGGGGCTGGCGGCCTTAACGTTAACGGGCATCGCAAAGCAGGCTCAGGCGAAAGACGAGAGCACGCTCAAAACCAGTAACGGACACAGCAAACCGAAAACGAAAAAGCCGGGCGCGAAGCGTCTGGTGATGCTCGACCCGGGCCACGGCGGTATTGATACCGGCGCCATCGGCAAAAACGGGTCAAAAGAAAAACACGTCGTGCTGGCGATTGCAAAAAATGTGCGGGCGATTTTACGCAGCAACGGCATTGACGCCCGCCTGACGCGCTCTGGCGACACCTTTATTCCGCTGTATGACCGCGTAGAGATCGCCCACCAGCACGGGGCGGATCTGTTTATGTCGATTCACGCCGACGGCTTTACCAACCCGTCAGCCGCCGGCGCCTCGGTGTTTGCGCTTTCCAACCGCGGCGCCAGTAGCGCCATGGCGAAATACCTCTCCGATCGCGAAAACCGGGCGGATGAAGTCGCCGGGAAGAAAGCCACGGACAAGGACCACCTGCTACAGCAGGTGCTGTTCGACCTCGTGCAAACGGATACGATCAAAAACAGCCTGACGCTCGGCTCGCATATTCTGAAAAAGATTAAGCCGGTGCATCGACTGCACAGTAAAGGCACCGAGCAGGCGGCGTTCGTGGTGCTGAAATCACCGTCCATCCCGTCCGTACTGGTGGAAACCTCGTTCATTACCAACCCGGAAGAGGAGCGACTCCTCGGCACCGCGGCATTTCGTCAGAAGATTGCCAACGCCATCGCTTCCGGCATTATCAGTTACTTCAACTGGTTCGATAACCAAAAAGCGCACTCCAGGAAACGTTGATGAAACCCAATGCTCAACTGGTCAAAACGTTCCTGCTGCAGCTGCAGGATGAGATTTGCCAGAAACTGGCCGCCGCAGACGGCGGAGAATTTCAGGAAGATACCTGGCAGCGCGAGGCCGGTGGTGGCGGACGCAGCCGCGTGCTGCGTAACGGCGGCATCTTTGAACAGGCCGGGGTGAATTTTTCCCACGTTCATGGCGACGCCATGCCCGCGTCTGCGACGGCACATCGTCCTGAGCTTGCAGGCCGCAGCTTCGAAGCGATGGGCGTCTCGCTGGTGGTGCATCCGCACAACCCGTTTGTGCCGACCAGCCACGCCAACGTGCGCTTTTTCATTGCCGAAAAGCCGGGAGCCGATCCGGTCTGGTGGTTTGGCGGCGGTTTCGACATGACGCCCTACTACGGCTTCGAAGAGGATGCCGTGCACTGGCACACCACCGCGCGGGACCTTTGTCTGCCGTTTGGCGAAGACGTTTACCCGAAATATAAAAAGTGGTGCGACGACTACTTTTACCTGAAGCACCGCGACGAGCAGCGCGGCATCGGCGGGCTGTTCTTTGACGACCTCAACACGCCTGATTTTGATACCGCGTTCAGCTTTATGCGCGCGGTGGGTGAAGGCTATACCGACGCCTATCTGCCCATCGTCGAACGCCGTAAAAACACCGACTACGGCGTGCGCGAGCGTGAGTTCCAGCTCTACCGCCGCGGGCGCTACGTGGAGTTCAACCTGGTGTGGGATCGCGGGACGCTGTTCGGCCTGCAGACCGGCGGGCGCACGGAGTCGATTCTGATGTCGATGCCGCCGTTGGTGCGCTGGGAATACTGCTACGAGCCAAAAGAAGGCAGCCCGGAGGCTGCCTTAAAAGAGTTTATTCAGGTGCGGGATTGGGTGTAACTGCCGGATGGCGCTGCGCTTATCCGGCCTACTCAACCCGTAGGTCGGGTAAGCGAACGCGCCACCCGACACGCAGTGATTACAGCGGCTGCGTCTGCGCCTCAACCACCGCCAGCGCCACCATATTCACGATACGACGCACGGAGGCAATCGGCGTTAACACGTGCACCGGTTTTGCCACGCCCATCAGCACCGGTCCTACGGTCACCCCTTCAGAGCTGGAGACGCGCAGCAGGTTATAGCTGATACGCGCCGCTTCCACGTTTGGCATAATCAGGATATTTGCCGATCCCTTCAGCGGGCTGTCCGGCATACGTTCGTTACGGATGCTCTCCACCAGCGCCGCATCGCCGTGCATTTCCCCGTCAATCATCAGCTCTGGCGCGCGCTCGCGCACCAGCGCCAGCGTCTCACGCATTTTGCACGCCGCCGCCGATTTAGACGAACCAAAGTTAGAGTGCGACAGCAGCGCCACCTTCGGTTCGATACCAAAGCGACGCACGGTCTCAGCGGCCATCACGGTGATCTCCGCCAGCTCGTCCGGGGTGGGATCGTCGTTAACGTAGGTATCGGCAATAAAGGTGTTGCCGCTTGGCAGCAGCAGGGCGTTCATCGCCCCGGCGGTGTGCACGCCGTCGCGATAGCCGAAGATCTCCTGCACCACGCTAAAGTGCTCGTGGTAATCGCCGATGGTGCCGCAGATCAGCGCATCCGCCTCGCCGCGATGAACCATGATCGCGCCGATCACCGTCGTGTTGCTGATGACGGCTTTCTGCGCCTGCTCCTGGGTGATCCCCCGACGTTTCATGATCGCGTAGTATTCGCTCCAGTACTCTTTGAAGCGCGGATCGGATTCGTTGTTGACGATCTCGAAGTCGACGCCCGGCTTAATCTGCAGGCCCAGCTTCTGGATACGCATTTCGATCACGCTCGGACGACCAATCAGAATCGGCTTCGCCAGGCCTAAGGTGATCAGCTCCTGGGTGGCGTGCAGCACGCGCGCCTCTTCCCCTTCCGCCAGCACCACGCGCTTCGCGTCGGCGCGCGCCTGGGAGAAGATCGGCTTCATGAACAGGTTCGTTTTATAAACAAACTCGGTGAGTTTATCGACGTAAGCGTCGAAATCCTCAATCGGACGCGTCGCCACGCCGGAATCCATCGCCGCTTTGGCCACCGCAGGGGCAATTTTGACAATCAGACGCGGGTCGAACGGTTTTGGAATGATGTAGTCAGGGCCAAAGCTCAGATCCTGATCGCCATAGGCTGAGGCAACCACTTCGCTCTGCTCGGCGTGGGCCAGCTCCGCGATGGCGTGCACGGCGGCCAGCTTCATCTCTTCGTTGATTGCCGTCGCGCCGACGTCCAGCGCGCCGCGGAAGATGAACGGGAAGCAGAGCACGTTGTTGACCTGGTTCGGGTAGTCGGAACGTCCTGTACAGATAATGGCGTCTTCACGCACCGCTTTCGCCAGCGGCGGCAGAATTTCCGGTTCCGGGTTGGCCAGGGCCAAGATCATCGGCGCGCGCGCCATCTTCTTCACCATCTCCTGGGTCAGCACCTTCGGACCCGAGCAGCCGAGGAAGATATCCGCGCCGTCGATCACGTCCTCAAGCGTGCGTTTACCGTCGTCTTCTACCGCATAGGCTGCTTTGGTTTCCGCCATGTTCGGCTCGCGGTCTTTGTAAATCACGCCCTTGGAGTCGCAGACCACGATGTTGTGTTTCTGCATACCCAGCGCCACCAGCAGGTTCATACAGGCGATGGCCGCGGCGCCTGCGCCAGAAACCACCATGCGCACGTCGGAGAGATTTTTCTCTACCACGCGCAGGCCGTTCAGAATCGCAGCGGTGCTGATAATGGCCGTGCCGTGCTGGTCGTCATGGAACACGGGAATGTTCATACGTTCGCGCAGCTTCTGCTCGATATAGAAACATTCCGGCGCTTTAATGTCTTCCAGGTTAATCCCGCCGAAGGTCGGCTCCAGCGCGGCCACCACGTTGATGAATTTGTCAGGATCGAGCTCGTCCACCTCGATATCGAACACGTCGATACCGGCGAATTTCTTGAACAGCACCCCCTTGCCTTCCATCACCGGCTTACCGGCCAGCGCGCCGATGTTACCGAGACCCAGTACCGCCGTGCCGTTAGAGATCACGGCAACAAGGTTGCCACGCGCGGTATATTTGTAGGCCGCCAGCGGATCTTTTTCGATTTCCAGACACGGGGCCGCCACGCCCGGCGAATAGGCCAGCGCCAGATCGCGCTGGGTTGCCAGCGGTTTGGTTGGGGAGACCTGAATTTTGCCCGGGACAGGGAACTCGTGAAAATCGAGGGCACTCTGTTTCAACTGCTCATCCATCTTATTTATCCTTTCACGTATCGGTCAAAAGGGTGACGAAAGCGATCCGGTTGCACACCCTGGTGTGCCGCCTAGTATCGCCTCAGACCGCCTCCTAAACTTTGAAGGCTGCCAAACTCTCACCATCACACATTAAAAATTGTTATCAATTTATAACAGCCATGTTACCCGTCTCAAAAGCAATGCCTCCCCCGTCTGCTATGCTTTTTTGTTAAGTCCATCATGATTTTTCCAGAAGTGTGAACTAACGCACTCATCTAACTCTTTTATTTCCAAGGAGTAATCATTTATGAACCAGCTAGACGGCATCAAACAATTCACCACCGTGGTAGCCGACAGCGGCGATATCGAGTCGATTCGTCACTACCAGCCGGAGGATGCGACCACTAACCCTTCGCTACTGCTCAAGGCAGCCGGGCTTGCCCATTTTAGTCATCTGATTGATGACGCCATTGCCTACGGTAAGCAGCGCGGGAAAACGCAGGAGCAGCAGGTCGCCGAAGCCAGCGACAAGCTGGCGGTTAATTTTGGTGCGGAAATTCTTAAAAGTATTCCGGGCCGCGTCTCGACCGAAGTCGACGCCCGCCTCTCGTTCGATAAAGAAAAGAGCATTAATAAAGCGCGTCGTCTGGTGGAACTCTACCAGGAGCAGGGGATCGATAAATCACGCATTCTGATCAAGCTGGCGTCGACCTGGGAAGGCATCCGCGCCGCAGAGGTGCTGGAAAAAGAGGGGATTCACTGCAACCTGACGCTGCTGTTCTCCTTTGCCCAGGCGCGCGCCTGTGCCGAAGCGGGCGTGTTCCTGGTATCACCGTTTGTAGGCCGCATCTACGACTGGTACCAGGCGAAACAGCCGATGGATCCGTACGTGGTGGATGAGGACCCGGGGGTGAAATCGGTGCGCAATATTTACGACTACTACAAACAGCATCGCTACGAAACCATCGTGATGGGGGCCAGCTTCCGCCGTACCGAGCAGATCCTTGCCCTGGCAGGCTGCGACCGCCTGACCATCTCCCCTAACCTGCTCAAAGAACTACAGGACAAAGAAGAGACGGTGATCCGCAAGCTGGTGCCAACCTCTACCGTTCTGCCAAAACCGAAAGCCATGACCGAAGCGGAGTTCCGCTGGGAGCACAATCAGGACGCAATGGCCGTGGAAAAACTGGCGGAAGGTATCCGTCTGTTTGCCGTCGACCAGCGCAAACTTGAAGATCTTCTCGCTGCCAAACTTTAACCTTGCCACGGAGTGAACTATGTCCCGTAAAGAGCTCGCCAATGCCATCCGCGCCCTCAGCATGGATGCCGTGCAGAAAGCCAATTCCGGCCACCCCGGCGCACCGATGGGCATGGCCGATATTGCCGAAGTGCTGTGGAACGACTTCCTGAAGCACAACCCCAACGATCCCACCTGGTACGACCGTGACCGCTTTATTCTCTCCAACGGCCACGCCTCGATGCTGCTCTACAGCCTGCTGCACCTGTCCGGTTACGATCTGCCCCTTGAGGAGCTGAAAAATTTCCGCCAGCTGCACTCCAAAACCCCGGGACACCCGGAGATCGGCTATACGCCGGGCGTGGAGACCACCACCGGGCCGCTCGGTCAGGGGCTGGCAAATGCGGTCGGGCTGGCGATTGCCGAACGAACCCTGGCGGCACAGTTCAACCAGCCGGATCACGAGATTGTCGATCACTACACCTACGTGTTTATGGGTGACGGCTGTCTGATGGAGGGGATCTCCCACGAGGTCTGCTCCCTGGCGGGCACCCTGGGGCTGGGCAAGCTGATCGGGTTCTACGATCACAACGGCATCTCTATCGACGGGGAAACCGAAGGCTGGTTCACTGACGACACGGCAAAACGCTTCGAGGCCTACCACTGGCACGTGGTGCACGAGATCGACGGCCACGATCCTGAGGCGGTGAAAAAAGCGATTCAGGAAGCGCAGAGCGTGAAGGACAAACCGTCCCTGATTATCTGCCGCACGGTTATCGGCTTCGGCTCACCGAACAAGGCGGGCAAAGAAGAGGCGCACGGCGCGGCGCTGGGTGACGAAGAAGTGGCGCTGACCCGCCAGAAGCTGGGCTGGAAATACCCGCCATTTGAAATCCCGAAAGAGATCTACAGAGCCTGGGATGCCCGTGAAGCGGGTGAAAAAGCCCAGCACGCCTGGAACGAGAAGTTTGCCGCCTACAAAAAAGCGTACCCGGATCTGGCCGCCGAGTTTTCCCGCCGCATGAGCGGCGGTCTGTCGGAGGACTGGGACGATAAAACTCAGGCGCTGATTGAAAATCTGCAGTCCAACCCGGCAAAAATTGCCACCCGTAAGGCGTCGCAAAACACCCTGAATGCGATTGGCCCTCTTCTCCCTGAACTGCTGGGCGGCTCGGCGGATCTGGCACCGAGTAACCTGACCATCTGGTCGGGCTCGAAATCGCTGAAAGAGGACATTGCCGGGAACTATATCCACTACGGCGTGCGCGAGTTCGGGATGACCGCGATCGCCAACGGCATCGCTCACCACGGCGGCTTCGTGCCCTACACTGCCACCTTCCTGATGTTCGTCGAGTACGCCCGTAACGCGGCGCGCATGGCAGCGCTGATGAAGGCGAGGCAGATTATGGTCTATACCCACGACTCTATCGGTCTGGGAGAAGACGGTCCCACCCACCAGGCGGTTGAACAGCTGGCGAGCCTGCGCCTGACGCCAAACTTCAGCACCTGGCGTCCCTGCGATCAGGTCGAAGCGGCGGTGGGCTGGAAGCTGGCGGTAGAACGCCATAACGGCCCGACGGCACTGATTCTGTCACGCCAGAACCTGGCGCAGATAGAGCGCACGCCGGAGCAGGTGAAAAACATCGCTCGCGGCGGCTATATCCTGAAAGACAGCGGCGGCAAGCCGGACGTGATCCTGATTGCGACCGGTTCAGAGGTGGAAATCACGGTGAAAGCGGCGGAGAAACTGACCGCCGAAGGCCACGCGGTGCGGGTCGTCTCCCTGCCTTCCACGGATATCTTTGACGCCCAGGACGAGGCGTACCGGGAATCGGTCCTGCCGTCCAGCGTCGCGGCGCGCGTGGCGGTGGAGGCCGGTATTGCCGACTACTGGTACAAGTATGTCGGGCTCAAAGGAGCGATTGTGGGCATGCGGGGCTACGGTGAGTCCGCCCCTGCCGATAAGCTGTTCCCGTACTTCGGCTTTACCGTTGAGAACGTGGTGGAGAAGGCGCTGAGCGTGCTGTAGTGCGGCCTGCGTTGCCGGGTGGCGCTATCGCTTACCCGGCCTACGGCAACGGTTTTTGTAGGCCGGGTAAGGCGAAGCCGCCACCCGGCACATTGCCACAGACCGCATGATTCGTAGGCCGGGTAAATCGAAGCCACCACCCGGCACATTGCCACAGACCGCAAGATTCGTAGGCCGGGTAAGGCAAAGCCGCCACCCGGCACATTGCCACAGACCGCAAGATTTGTAGGCCGGGTAAGGTGAAGCCACCACCCGGCACATTGCCACAGGCCGCAAGATTCGTAGGCCGGGTAAGCGACTGCGCCACCCGGCAAAAAGCTACCGCGTGATCCACAGCGTGGGCCAGGCGTCTGGCCCGTTCCAGTTATCGCAGCTGGGTTCCTCAGCATAACGCACCAGGCGGAAACGCTGGCCGTCAAACCGCCAGCGCGTCTGGAACCCACAGTCGCCCATACCGCGCCCCAGCGAGAGCGTGGTCAACTCGCGCGTCTTCTCATCAAAGCTGGCGTTCATCAACTCTATTTCGCTGCTGTCGCTTGACGGCGTAAACGGCAGACGCAGCCTGACGTTGCGGGCAGAGAACGGTTTCTTACGTGACACCAGCCACGCCAGATCGACGGTGTTATAGGCCCCCGCCTCGCAGCTGACGATCAGCAGCGCCTTGTCATCGGTCAACGCGGTGACGCGCACTTCCCGGCGGTTAGGATCCAGCGAGCACTGGCTGCTGTTCATCCTGCCGGTGCCATAATCCAGCAGGTCGTTCAGTTCGGCATGGGAAAGCGGTGTTGGGGTAGGATTAACGGTCGCCACCTTTTTCAGGGCGGGTGCGGGCGGTACGCTTAACGGCGGATCGTCACCTTTTCTGATCCACGCGGTTTCACTGCCCACGCGCTTTTGCTGCGCATCAATGAACAGCAGCGCGGCTTTCAGACCGCTCAGAGATATCACCTGCTTACCGCCGCGAAGGGTCAGGGCCTTCCCTTCCTGGATATTTTTCAGAAAGGCGGTGATGGTGGTCGCATCGTCCGTTTTCAGATGCCAGGGCGTGAGCTGCCAGCGCTGTTTGTCCAGCTTCAGGGGAACATTATCCAGCAGCAGTCGGGGGGCAATTTCAGGCTCTTTCACGGAAGGCGTATCAAGCCCGCCAAGATCGATACGCAACGTGGCATCCGTTTTCGCCCCGGCGCTTCGGGTGAGCGTCATGACCAGACCACGGTGTTCGCCCGTGTTGCGGGCAAGGCAAAAGTTCTGGTTATTGCAGGTCACCTGCCAGTCAGAAAAGGCTTGCTGCGCGGGAGCAGCCCGCACCTGCGGCGCGAGGAGCACATAAAACAGGGAAAATAAAAAAACGCTGTAGCGCATGAATGGCACAATCCCGGAACGAAAACGCGTAACTGGGCAGTATCTTCGTGTTCCCGCCGGGGTTGCTCAATCGGATTTATCAGATATACCCGAAAAACAGGCTATATCCGTTCGAAAGGGGTATTCATCAGCCCGGTCGTCTGTAAATACTGCAGTAATATCACCGCCTTACCATCCCTGATTTCGCCTGAACGCACCATCTCCAGCGCCCGGGCAAAAGGAAGCTCCAGCACTTCGATATCTTCATCTTCTACGCCGCCGCCCCGGTGAGTGCGCTGCGCGTCGCTGTATTCCGCGATGAAGAAATGGACGATTTCCGTCACGCCGCCCGGCGACATAAACAGCTCGAAGACCTTTTTGACCTCGCCCACTTCGAAGCCGGTCTCTTCGACGGCCTCTTTGCGGATGCAGACTTCCGGCTCATCGTCATCGAGCAGGCCCGCGCAGGTTTCAATCAGACGTCCGTCCGGGTTGCCATTGACCCATGTTGCCACCCTGAACTGGCGGATCAGCACCACGCTCTGCTTTTCACGATTATAGAGCAGGATAGTTGCCCCGTTGCCGCGGTCGTAGACCTCGCGCCTGTGGCGGATCACTTCACCGTTGTTACGCGTCAGATCGTAGGTGATGTTACGCAGGACAAAGTAGTTTTCAGAGAGAATTTTGTCTTTGATAACGTCTATTTTCAGGGTCATACGGGCTCCACGACACAATGAGTCGTCCTATACTACGCCGTGAATCCCGCTTTGTCGCCCGCCGGATTAATGATGCTGTGGCGCATTACCTCCCAGCCAGTCGAGTATTCCTTGCGCGGCATGACGTCCTTCCGCCATCGCGGTCACCACCAGATCCGCGCCGCGTACCGCATCGCCCCCGGCGAAGATCTGCGGGTTGGTCGTCTGGTAACTGTAGCGGCTTTCGACCGAGGCCACGATCCGTCCCCAGTCGTCGGTTTCAACCCCCTGCGCCTGCAGCCAGGGCATCGCGTGCGGATTAAAACCAAACGCCATGATGACCGCATCCGCGGCCATCACAAACTCGCTGCCCACCACCGGAACGGGCCGACGCCGTCCCTGCGCATCCGGTTCACCGAGCACGGTCCGCAGCATCCGGATACCGTTGACCTTACCGTTCGGATCCAGCGTCAGCTCAACCGGCTGAACGTTAAACTCAAACGCGGCCCCCTCTTCTCTGGCGTTCTTCACCTCTTTCTTCGAGCCTGGCATGTTGGCCTCATCCCGACGATAGGCGCAGGTGACGTTTGCCGCCCCGTGGCGTAACGCAGTGCGGACGCAGTCCATCGCGGTGTCGCCTCCGCCCAGCACCACCACGTTCATGCCACGGGTGTCGATGAACGTTTCGCTGGCCGTCGCCTCCAGCCCCATAACATGCCGCGTGTTGCCCACCAGGAAAGGCAGCGCGTCGTAGACCCCTGGCGCGTCCTCGTTCGGGATACCCGCCTTCATCGAACGATAGGTTCCCACCCCAATAAACAGGGCGTCGTAATCGTGCTTTAGCTGTGACATCGACACGTCCTGGCCCACCTCGCAGTTCAGCTCAAAGCGGATCCCCATCGCGGTAAATATCTCTCTGCGCCGCGCGAGCAGCGATTTGTCGAGCTTAAATGCCGGGATGCCAAAGGTCAGCAAACCGCCGATCTCCGGATGCCGGTCATAGACCGTCACGCTCACGCCGTGGCGCGCCAGCACGTCGGCGCACGCCAGCCCGGCGGGCCCCGCGCCGACAATCGCGACACGTTTACCTGACGGCGTGACGGCGGACATATCCGGCCGCCAGCCCATCGCCAGCGCCCGATCGGCGATATAGCGCTCAATGTTGCCGATGGTCACGGCGCCCGCCGCTTCACGCAGCGTGCAGGCCCCCTCGCATAGCCGGTCCTGCGGACAGACGCGGCCGGTAATTTCAGGTAAACAGTTGGTCTGATGAGAAAGCTCAGCCGCGCCGGTGATATCCCCCGCGTTGAGGCGCTCAATCCACTGCGGAATGTGGTTGTGTAGCGGGCAGGTCCATTCGCAAATGCTGTGCTCGCCGCACTTCAGGCAGCGCGACGCCTCGCGGGCGGCCTGTTCGGCCCGGAACGGCAGGTAAATTTCGCTAAAATGGCTCACGCGTTCGGCGGCAGCCAGCTTATCGGGCTCGCCGCGGGGCGCCGTCGCCTGCATCTGCTGCAGTTTGGTACGCGGCGCGTCCACGCTGACGGCCTCCGCATCATGCCAGGGTTGCGCCTCCAGGCAGGCCGTGCGCTGTCGGCGCGATTTCGCCAGATTATCCAGCACGGCAGGCGTCACCAGGGTGAGGACATCTGCGGGGCAATTTTCGATACAGGCCGGGCCGAGTGGACGCGTCAGGCAGAGATCGCATTTATTCGCCGAGGCCTTCACGCTGCCGTTGTCGAGCGGGGTGACGATAATCTCCATCGTGCCAAACGGGCAGGCCACCACGCAGGCCTTACAGCCGATGCATTTTTGTTGATTCACCTGTACGCTGTCATCGCATTTGCTGATGGCGCCGTTCGGGCAGCTTTGCGCGCAGGGTGCATTTTCGCAATGATGGCAGGTCACCGGGCGGCTCTTCTCGCCGGATCTCAGGACCGTGATACGGGGATGAAAATGGCGCTCGCTCAGGACATGCTGCTCATCGTTGTGCGCCATCACGCAGGCCACTTCGCAGGCGCGACACCCAATGCACTGCTGGCTGTTAGCCATAATAAAACGATTCATAACCACACCTGTTTTTGGTTCAATAACCTTTCTCTTTATAAGAGTATGGTATTTACGCATCACGGTGCGATCGGGCAATGTTCAAATGCCCTGAACGCCCAATTATTTCCAGTGAACCTGTGGCAGATCAATTTTATTCAGAGAGCCGTTCTGTGACCGTTAAACGACCCGTTTCCGGAAGCCTTGCCTGGGCTTTCTTTTCGATCATTGCCCTATCCGTGCTCAGCAGCACCGTCGCGCTGCTGACGCTGGCCAGCAGCCAGCGCGATGCCGAAGCCATTAATATCGCCGGTTCGCTGCGCATGCAGAGCTATCGTCTGGGCTACGAGATGCAGCGCAACAGCCATTCCCTTGCGGCACATCGCGAGAGCTGGCAACAGACGCTCGGCGCGCCTGCCCTGCAGAAGCTGAACCGCTGGTACGTCCCGGACAATGTGAAAGCACGCTATCAGCAGCTGCATGTGGCCTGGCTGGAGATGGATGCGCGCATCGCCCGCGGCGACAGCGCGTGGTATCAACGCAATATTGAAGATTTTGTCGGCCGCATTGATGCCTTTGTGCTCGCCCTCCAGCACTACACCGAACATAAAATTCAGACGGTCACCCTGCTCTCGCTGGCTGGCGCACTCGGGATCCTGCTGCTGACGCTGTTTACCCTGCGACGCATCCGTCGTCAGGTGGTGCTACCGCTGAATAACCTGGTGGCGGCCAGCGAACGCATTGAGCGCGGTGAGTTTGCCACTCCTGCGCCGGATAGCGCCCTGCCGAACGAGCTGGGCCAGCTTTCGCGCGCCTTTAACCACATGTCGGCCGAGCTCGATACGCTCTACCGTTCGCTCGAAGCCTCGGTTGCGGAAAAGACGCGGCACCTGCACGAAGCCCACCAGCAGCTCGACATGCTGTTCAAGTGCTCGCAGGCGCTCAATACCGGGCAGATAGACAGCCACTGTTTCCGGCATATCCTGCAGATTGTCCATGACTATACGCAGATGAATTATCTGGAACTGCGCACCAGCGACGACTGGCGGCTGTGTGAAGGGACGGAGGCTGAGGGTATCCCTCTGCAAAACCTGCCGGTACTGATGCAGGACACGCTCTACGGCGAGCTGCGCTGGCAAAGCAAGGCGGACAGTGTCCCCCTTCCGCTGATGAGAAGCGTGGCGACCATGCTCGGGCGCGGACTGTACTTTAACCAGGCGCAAAAGCATTACCAGCAGCTGCTGCTGATGGAAGAGCGCGCCACTATTGCCCGCGAGCTGCACGATTCGCTGGCGCAGGTGCTGTCGTATCTGCGCATTCAGCTTGCGTTGCTCAAACGCGCCGTGCCGGAAGAAAATACCCAAGCGCAGGCTATTATCACCGACTTCTCCCGTGAGCTGAACAACGCCTGGCAGCAGCTTCGCGAGCTGCTGACCACCTTCCGCCTGACGCTGAACCATGCGAATTTACCCGCGGCGCTGCAGGAGTCACTCGACGGGCTGCAGAGCCAGACGCAGGCGAAACTGCATCTCGACTGCCGCCTCTCCTCGCTGGCGCTGGACGCGCAAAAGCAGGTGCATTTGCTGCAGATCGTGCGTGAAGCCGTGCTGAACGCCATTAAGCACGCGCAGGCGAGCGAAATCACCGTCAGCTGCGTGACTGCAGCGGACGGTACACACAGCGTCAGCATTCGCGACAACGGCATCGGGATTGGCGAAGCCAGCGAGCCGCCGGGACATTACGGGCTGAACATCATGCGCGAACGCGCGCAGCGGCTTGGAGGAGTGCTGCACTTTTCACAGCCGCAAAACGGCGGCACGCTGGTCAGCGTGACGTTCCCGGCGCCTTTGCCGTTAACGGGTAAATAAGGGTAAAGAGGGAAGCGCAGGGAAAAGCGCATGATAATTTACACTATCTCCTTTATTTCTCCACGTTTGACCTGGGCCTTACCGCTAAAGTTATGCGGGCAATAAACAATAATGACGTGCAGCAAAACGAGGTCACACTTTCATGGCGAATTTTTTCATCGATCGCCCCATTTTTGCCTGGGTGCTTGCCATCCTGTTGTGTCTGACAGGCGTCCTGGCGATTACTTCACTTCCCGTTGAGCAATACCCCGACCTGGCACCGCCGAACGTGCGCGTCACCGCAAACTACCCCGGCGCGTCGGCACAGACGCTGGAAAATACCGTGACGCAGGTTATCGAGCAGAACATGACGGGTCTGGATAACCTGATGTACATGTCCTCGCAAAGCAGCGCCACGGGACAGGCGACGGTTACCCTGAGCTTTAAGGCGGGCACCGACCCGGACGAAGCGGTGCAGCAGGTCCAAAACCAGCTGCAGTCGGCCATGCGCAAGCTGCCCCAGGCGGTGCAGAACCAGGGCGTGACCGTGCGTAAAACCGGCGATACCAACATATTGACCATCGCCTTTGTCTCGACAGATGGCTCGATGGATAAACAGGACATCGCGGACTACGTCGCCAGTAATATTCAGGATCCCATCAGCCGGATCAACGGCGTCGGGGATATCGACGCCTATGGCTCACAATACTCCATGCGTATCTGGCTCGATCCCAACAAGCTGAACAGCTACCAGATGACGGCAACCGACGTGACGGATGCTATCAAAGCCCAGAACGCCCAGATTGCCGTAGGGCAACTGGGGGGAACGCCTTCCGTTGATAAGCAAGCCCTGAACGCCACCATTAATTCACAATCCCTGCTGCAGACGCCGGACCAGTTCCGCAATATCACCCTGCGCGTGAATCAGGACGGCTCGGAAGTGCGTCTCGGCGATGTCGCCACGGTGGAAATGGGGGCGGAGAAATACGACTACCTGAGCCGCTTTAACGGCAATCAGGCCTCCGGTCTGGGGATTAAGCTGGCCTCCGGCGCGAACGAAATGGCGACGGCGAAACTGGTATTAGACCGTCTGGATGAGCTGTCGCAGTATTTCCCGCACGGGCTGGAGTACAAAGTCGCCTATGAAACCACCTCCTTCGTAAAAGCCTCCATTGAGGACGTGGTGAAGACTCTGCTGGAAGCCATCGCGCTGGTGTTCCTGGTCATGTACCTGTTCCTGCAAAACTTCCGCGCGACGCTGATCCCCACCATTGCCGTCCCCGTGGTGCTGCTGGGGACCTTTGCGGTGCTCTACGCCTTCGGGTACAGCATTAATACCCTGACGATGTTTGCGATGGTGCTGGCAATCGGCCTTCTGGTGGATGATGCCATCGTGGTGGTTGAAAACGTCGAGCGCATCATGAGCGAAGAAGGGCTCTCTCCCCGCCAGGCGACGCGAAAGTCCATGGGGCAAATTCAGGGGGCGCTGGTCGGGATTGCGATGGTGCTGTCGGCCGTCTTTATCCCGATGGCCTTCTTTGGCGGCACCACCGGGGCGATTTACCGCCAGTTCTCGATCACCATCGTCTCGGCGATGGTGCTCTCCGTGCTGGTCGCGCTGATCCTCACCCCCGCGCTGTGCGCCACCATTCTGAAACCGCTGCACAAAGGGGAGCATCACGGGCAGAAAGGGTTCTTCGGCTGGTTTAACCGCATGTTCAACCGCAACGCCGCGCGGTATGAATCTGCCGTCGGTCGCGTACTGCACCGCAGCCTGCGCTGGATGATGATTTACGTTGTGCTGCTGGGCGGCATGGTCTGGCTGTTCCTGCACCTGCCCACCTCGTTCCTGCCGATGGAAGACCGGGGGATGTTCACCACCTCGGTGCAGCTTCCGAGCGGCGCAACGCAGCAGCAGACGCTGAAAGTGGTCCAGAAAGTGGAACAGTACTTCTTCACCAAAGAGAAAGATAACGTTGTCTCGGTCTTCTCCACCGTCGGCTCCGGCCCGGGCGGAAACGGACAGAACGTCGCCCGCATGTTTGTCCGCCTGAAGGACTGGGACGAGCGCGATACCCGGACGGGCACCTCGTTTGCCATTATTGAACGTGCGACAAAAGCCTTTGCGCACATCAAAGAGGCGCGCGTCTTTGCCAGCAGTCCGCCGGCGATAAGCGGGCTGGGCAGTTCCGCCGGGTTCGATATGGAGCTGCAGGATCACGCCGGTGCGGGCCATACGGCGCTGATGGCGGCACGCGATAAACTGTTAGCGCTGGCAGGCAACGATCCCGGCCTGACCCGCGTTCGCCATAACGGCCTCGACGACAGCCCCCAGCTTCAGGTGGATATCGACCAGCGTAAGGCGCAGGCGCTGGGCGTCTCGATCAACGATATCAACGACACCCTGCAAACGGCGTGGGGGTCGAGCTATGTGAATGACTTTATGGATCGCGGCCGCGTGAAAAAAGTGTATGTCCAGTCCGCCGCGCCGTTCCGCATGCTGCCGGATGATATTAACCGCTGGTTTGTCAGAAATAATGCTGGCGGCATGGTGCCGTTCTCCGCCTTTGCCAGTTCGCACTGGGAGAGCGGATCGCCACGCCTGGAACGCTATAACGGCTATTCTGCGGTTGAAATCGTCGGGGAAGCCGCGCCGGGCGTCAGCACCGGTACCGCCATGGACACCATGGAAAAACTGGTGCAACAGCTGCCCGCCGGTTTTGGTCTCGAGTGGACGGCCATGTCTTACCAGGAGCGTCTCTCAGGGGCGCAGGCCCCCGCCCTTTACGCGCTCTCGCTGCTGGTGGTCTTCCTCTGCCTTGCCGCCCTGTATGAGAGCTGGTCGGTCCCGTTCTCGGTCATGCTGGTCGTGCCCCTTGGGGTTATCGGTGCGCTACTCGCGACCTGGATGCGCGGCCTGGAGAACGATGTTTACTTCCAGGTGGGCCTGCTCACCGTCATTGGGCTATCGGCGAAAAACGCCATTCTGATCGTTGAGTTTGCCAACGAGATGAATGCCAAAGGCCACGAACTGATGGCCGCCACGCTGCACGCCTGCCGTCAGCGCCTGCGTCCGATCCTGATGACGTCGCTGGCGTTTATTTTTGGTGTGCTGCCGATGGCGACCAGCACCGGTGCAGGTTCCAGCAGCCAGCATGCCGTCGGCACGGGGGTGATGGGCGGCATGATTTCGGCCACCATCCTGGCCATTTACTTCGTTCCGCTGTTCTTTGTGCTGGTGCGTCGCCGCTTCCCGCTAAAGGAACGTCCTGAGTAAGTGGTTGAAATAAAAAAAGGCGGCTTTATCGGCCGCCTTTTTACTGTGTGATTAATTCACACTATGGTTATTTTACTTATTTTAGTGCTCTTGCAATTCTTACTGAATGTCATTTACGAAGCATGCCTTCGATAAAATCTTTCCAGTTCCCCAGTTCACGTTCAATCATAACAACCTCTCTTATTATTATGCGCATTCTACAAAAACGTACCATCATTGTGAAGACTATTTAACCAATTGCTGTGATTGTACCCCACGTCCTGCGGGGATTTATGATAAATATGAACGGAGAGCCCTCAATTTTTTGTGACGGCCAGCAATATTTTGAAATAACCCTACGAACGGGTGAGTTTTATTTTATTGGCTGAGTTTATTGGGTTTTTAAAGTTTATGGACATCTATGCTTAAATGATGAAAGAATATTCAGCGTACAGTTGTGAGTCGAATTAAGCAGGCGCATTAATCCAGACAATTCCTGAATGTGTTATATTCCACTTAAGGATATATCTTCGAATTTACTGAACATTTAATTATCAGAACATCAAAAGGATTCACCATGGTTGTGATGTACGGCATTAAAAATTGCGACACCATCAAAAAAGCCCGCCGCTGGCTGGACGCTAACAGCGTGGAGTACCGCTTCCACGATTACCGTGCCGATGGGCTCGATGCAGAATTTCTGCATAGCGCTATTCGCGAACTGGGCTGGGAAGCCCTGCTGAACACCCGCGGTACCACCTGGCGTAAACTGGACGACTCTCTGCGCGCCAGCATCAAAGATGCCGACAGCGCGGCAAAACTGATGCTCGAGATGCCGGCAATTATCAAACGCCCATTGCTCTGCGCGCCAGGGCAGCCTATGCTGCTGGGTTTCAGTGAAACCCTTTATTCCGACTTTTTTCGTTGAGGTGTAGTTTATGTCATGCCCGGTCATTGAGCTGACTCAGCAGCTTATTCGCCGTCCTTCCCTTAGCCCGGACGACGCAGGTTGTCAGGCTCTTATGATTGAACGCCTGCGCGCCATCGGTTTTACCGTTGAACGCATGGATTTTGGCGATACCCAGAACTTCTGGGCGTGGCGCGGACAGGGCGAAACGCTGGCCTTCGCCGGGCATACTGACGTCGTTCCCGCCGGTGACGCGGATCGCTGGATTAACCCGCCGTTTGAGCCGACCATTCGGGATGGCATGCTGTTTGGTCGCGGCGCGGCAGACATGAAAGGTTCTCTGGCGGCGATGGTCGTGGCGGCAGAGCGCTTTGTGGCGCAGCATCCGAACCACAAAAACCGCCTCGCGTTTTTGATCACCTCCGACGAAGAAGCCAGCGCGCACAACGGTACCGTGAAGGTTGTTGAAGCGCTGATGGCACGCAACGAGCGTCTCGACTACTGCCTGGTTGGTGAGCCGTCCAGCACCGAAGTGGTGGGTGACGTCGTCAAAAATGGACGCCGTGGCTCGCTGACCTGTAACCTGACCATTCACGGTGTACAGGGCCACGTCGCTTATCCGCATCTCGCCGATAACCCGGTCCACCGCGCCGCGCCAATGCTGAGCGAGCTGGTGGCGATTGAGTGGGATAAGGGTAACGAGTTCTTCCCGCCGACCAGCATGCAGATAGCAAACGTCAAGGCCGGGACCGGCAGCAATAACGTGATCCCGGGGGATTACTTCGTCCAGTTCAACTTCCGCTTCAGCACGGAACTGACCGATGAGATGATCAAGGCGCGCGTTATCACCCTGCTGGAAAAATATCAACTGCGCTACACCGTGGAGTGGTGGCTTTCCGGCCAGCCGTTCCTGACGCAGCGTGGCAAACTGGTGGATGCGGTGGTGAACGCCATCGAGCACTATAATGAAATTAAGCCACAGCTGCTGACAACGGGTGGCACCTCAGACGGACGCTTTATCGCCCGTATGGGTGCTCAGGTTGTCGAACTGGGGCCAGTGAACGCAACCATTCATAAAATAAATGAGTGTGTCAATGCGGCAGATTTACAACTGCTGGCCCGTATGTATCAACGTATTATGGAGCAAATCGTCGCCTGACGAACGCTCTGAGAGGAATAGCGAATGGATTGGCTTTCAAAGTACTGGTGGGTTCTGGTGTTGGTTTTTCTGGTCGGCGTACTGCTTAACGTGATTAAAGACCTTAAGCGCGTGGACCATAAAAAATTTCTCGCCAACAAACCGGATCTTCCCCCGCACCGTGATTTCAACGACAAGTGGGACGATGACGACGACTGGCCGAAGAAAGACCAGAAGAAGTAACCGGTCTGTATCCCCTCTCCTGTGGAGAGGGGATAACCTCACATAAACTCAACAATATCATCATTATCCGGCTTACCGCCGCTGAGCGCTTCATCAAAGTAGTGCTTCGGTACGGTATAGCGTAAACGATCGAGCGCAAACTGCATGCTGCGGTCGTCAATGGCGTGGCCCAGATCGTCAACGATATCCAGCGTCACATCCCCACCTTCCCGAATCAGCGCTTCCTGGGCAGCAACCGCATGCGAGAGTTCAATCACCCGGTCTTCACCGCCGTGGATTAAGTGGATCGTGGTCTGCGTGGTTGCGCTTGTCGGTAACGTCGCAAAACGGCCGTTAAACGCGATCACCCGTGACACCAGACCTGGCTGCGCCTTTACGCTTTCCAGCGACATGATTGACCCCTGCGAGAAGCCAATCAGCGCGGTCGCATCGGCTCCTACGCCGCTCTGCTGCTGCCAGTAGCGGACGACCTCGATAAAGGTCGGCATGATGGCATCAATGCGCGCCTGACGGTTCTCTTCCGTCACGCCCTGAACCGAGAACCACTGGCGCCCGTTCGGGCCGCATGGCTCTACGCCCCCGATGCTGACAATCAGCGCGTCGGGGAAAACGGGCGCAAACCAGCTGCCAATCTGACCCATATTGACGGCATTATCGCCAACCCCATGAAACAGAAGCAGTAACTGTTTAGCCGGTTTGTCAGGGCTTTGAACAACAAAATGGTCATGTTTCATGGTGGTCTCCTTAATAGATGACCTGGATTCTACGCCTCCCGGCGGGAATGACCATGCCACTTTACTGAAGAAGTCATTGAAAAAATTGCCATTGCAAAATGGCGTCCTTCAACTGCTGGCAGCGGGGATAATCAAGGCTTTCAAGCGCTTGCGCGGTTTCACTGCGCAGCTTGGCCAGCAACGCTTTTCGCCCGACCTCATCCGTTTTCCCTGCCATTTTCCCCCGCAGGGCCGGAAGCGGCATATCAACGGTGAGCAACAACCGCGTCAGCGCGGCAACCGAGGTTGAAAACGCGCGATGGGCAAAAGCAAACCCGGCCAGCTCCCGCCAGTCATCACTATTAAGGGTAGCTTCCCAGCCGTCGTCCACCGGGATCTTTTCACCGTTCCAGGCCGACAGGACGCGCATATCCCGGCACAAACGCTGATGTTCCTGCGCGCACAGCCGATGCCCTGCCTCGCTCAGCGGCAGCAGCGCCATCGCCGTGTAGCAGCCGCTGCTGGCTTCCCGATGGCTCCCCATCCGCACCAGCACAAACCCGCACCGCTGCCAGAAACGCCACAGTTCGTCGGTGTAGCCAAAACTCACCGACAGATAATCTTCCCCGCGGGCGCTACGGATAAGCCGTTGCCCGATGCCTTCCCGCTGGCGCAGGGGGTGAACCGCAATGCGGCTAACCCGTCGCCCTTTCAGCGTTGCCGCGAGCGGAGAGCCGCCGTGCGCCGCCAGCGACTGCGCCACGAGATTCCCGCGCGGACGCCGGTATCCCGCCCACACGGCGCGGCTAAGCTCGGGGGACAACCCGCCCTCTTCCACCAGCCAGAGCGCGCCTGCAATCTCTGCCTCCATCCCGGCAACAGCAAAGTGCTGGCCGGGCGCGTCCATCATCCGGCGTAAATCGAGCGGTGACGTGCGGTAGTGTGCCGCACACAGCAGTTCATAAACGCTTGCCACGCGTGCCGGGTCGCTCTCCCACATCCGCGGCGCCAGCGGCGTTATACGCACGTCGCCTTCCGGTTTGCGGTCGATAAGCGCATCATCAAATAACAGAGCATTCGCCACGAACCGCTCAAGCGGACATCCGGTAGCCCAGCGAATGGGGATCGATAAGGCATAATGCCGCAATCCGCTAAAACGGGCGCAAAACTTCAGCAGGAACCCCCTGCCCGTCCCTTCATAGCCCTGCACCGTGGTGGTTAACACTACGCGCGGAAAGCGCGTGACCAGCTTTTCCAGCAGCGGGCCCGGGATGGCAGCAGCTTCATCGACAATCAGCCAGTCGGCCTGCAACGTGGAGGCCAGCAGCGCATCCGGGGCCATAAAGTGGAAATGCTCGCCCGCAAAGCGCGCAATGACATCCGTTGCCCCTTTAGCCGGTGCCGTGACCACCGCACGCCCCTGAATGTTACTGAGCAGCATCCCCGCCAGCGCTGACTTTCCGCGCCCGCGCGGTGCCGTTACCGCGGCAATGCCCGCAGGCATGGTCAGAAGCACGTCGAGGATCTCCGCCTGCTCGCGCTGCGGTGCGCCGCTGGCAGGCTGCCAGGCGGGTAAATCCGGCGCAACGGGAACGGACAAGGGACGATGCTGCTGCCAGACAATCGCATCCGAATCGGCGGCAAGCGTCCGGCAGAAGTGGTGCACAAAGTGTGGAGTGGCGATCGGCTCCGCGCTGTCGCTCCAGCGCAAAGAATCGCTGTCTGGCCTGTCGGCCCAGTCAGCAAGCGGAGGAACCAGCAGTACAAGGAGGCTTCCGGCGCGCAGCGTTCCGCTGAGCGCGGCGAACGCTGAGACGTCAAACCCGGCGCGCGCGTCAAAGACAGCATGCCGATATTCGCGTCCCAGCAATCCGCTGAGGGCTTTAGAGGGATTATCATCCAGCCACAGCCAGTCTCCCGGCAGGGTATTACGCAGGTCAGTCGCCTGACTCAACGTCCACTGCGCCTCGCCGCTGAGCACCACCAGCCGACGATGGCCGGTGCGCTCAAGCTCACGTATCAGCTGATCAAACGCCAGCATTACATCGCTTTGCCGAAGGTATTACACTGCGCCGGGTCGCCGCTGTCGAAACCGCGTTTAAACCAGCTGTAGCGCTGCTGTGAGGTACCGTGGGTGAAGCTGTCCGGCACGACGCGCCCCTGGCTCTGCTGCTGAAGACGGTCGTCACCGATCGCCTGAGCGGCATTCAGCGCCTCCTCAAGATCGCCGGATTCCAGCACGCCCTGCTGCTGCATGCTGTGGCCCCAGACGCCCGCGAAGCAGTCCGCCTGCAGCTCCATTTTGACGGACAGGCGGTTCACTTCCGCCTGAGACGCATTTTGCTGCAGCTGGCGTACCTTAGGTTCAATCCCCAGCAGCTTTTGCACGTGATGGCCGACTTCATGCGCGATCACATAGCCCTGGGCAAAATCGCCGTCAGCGCCAAGCTTGCGTTTCATGTCATCGTAAAAGGAGAGATCGATATAGACGGTGCCGTCCGCCGGGCAGTAGAACGGCCCCATCACGGACTGTCCGGTACCGCATCCGGTGCGGGTTGCGCCCCGGTACATCACCAGCTTCGGCTGCTGGTAGGTACGCCCCATCTTCTCAAACAGCTGACCCCACGTATCTTCCGTTGTGGCGAGGATCACGGAGGTAAATTTGGCCGCTTCATCTTCATTCGGGCTGATGGAGCGCTGAGAATGCTGCTGTTGCAGCGGCTGACCGGTCATTAACCCGGTGAGATCGACGCCGTAATACCCCGCGACCAGCACCACTATCAGCAGGATAATACCGCCCTTGCCGCTGGGTAAGCGGAAGCCGGGTCCCCCCATGGAAGGACCGCCGCCGCCATCACTGCGTCTGTCTTCTACATTGTCACTTTCACGACGCCCTTGCCAGCGCATAACCACCTCGAACTATTCCATTTATAATAGCTATGATCGTAGGCGGTTAACGACAAGATTACCATAGGAAACAAAGGTAAGACGCCAAAGGATGCGAACATCCTTTGGCAAGTGAGGAAGTTAGTCGAGCTTAACGCCTAAACGGTGAGCAACCGCTTCGTAGGCTTCAATCAGACCACCCAGGCTCTGACGGAAACGGTCTTTGTCCATTTTATCCAGGGTTTCTTTGTCCCACAGGCGGCTGCCGTCCGGAGAGAACTCATCGCCCAGCACCACTTCGCCTTTGAACAGACCAAACTCCAGCTTGAAGTCGACGAGGATCAGGCCCGCGTCATCAAACAATTTTTTCAGCACGTCGTTGGCTTTGTAGGTCAGCTCTTTCATGCGCGCCAGGTTCTCTTTGTTCACCCAGCCGAAGGTTTCGCAGTAGGAATCATTGACCATCGGGTCGTGCATGGCGTCGTTTTTCAGGAACAGATCGAACAGCGGTGGATTCAGTTCGATACCTTCTTCAATGCCCAGACGCTTCACCAGGGAGCCCGCCGCACGGTTACGAATAACGCACTCAACCGGAACCATATCCAGTTTTTTCACCAGACATTCCGTATCGGACAGCAACGCTTCCATCTGAGTCGGGATACCCGCTTCGGCCAGTTTGGTCATAATGAAGTGGTTGAACTTGTTGTTCACCATCCCTTTACGATCGAACTGCTCAATGCGTGCGCCATCCCCTGCTGACGTATCATTGCGGAACTCGAGCACCAACAGATCCGGGTTTTCCGTGCTGTATACGGTCTTCGCTTTGCCACGATACAACTCAGCTTGCTTCTGCATCTTCATTACTCCTGGTGTGATGATTTGTGTTCAAAACTGGGGATATTATGCCACGCACACGTTTGCGTAGCACGAAAATAAAAAGGGCTGGATTCACCAGCCCTCGTATTTATTTGCTGAATGCTGCCTGGAAGACAGCGACCAGCGCATCGTTCTGCGACTGGGTCAGCGTGTGACCTTTTGGATCGATAAACTGCAGGCTACTGCGGTTATCAAGGTCACCGACCTGAATTTTGTAGTCACCGGAGGCAAGCTGAGGATCTTTTGCACCCAGTTCCTGCCATGCGCTGTCGGAGAGCGGCTTATAGGTTGCCGTCATGCTGCCGGTTGAGCGGGTGCTGTCAGTGACTTTCATGCCCACTTTTTCCAGCGTCGCAGGCAGACGCTGCCAGGTCTGGTTAAACGGTGCGCGCACCACCAGCATTGGCAGGCCGGTATCATCCGCGCCGCTCTGGACATCGAAGGTTACACCGTTGCGGCTCTGCGCGGCGTTGGCGGCATCGGTCGCAGTTTTATCCAGACCTGCGGCAATCACGTTCAGCATTTCGGTGCTGTAACGTTGCAGGGACGAGGCATCCGCAACCGGTTTACCCGCCTGCTCCAGGTTCAACAGCTTAACGTTGACCGCCTGCTGGTAACCCTGTGGTTTTACGGAGACTTGATAGCGACCGCGGTACTGCTGATCTTCATCCAGACGGTTCCATTCGATCCAGTCGGTGGTTAACGTCTGGCTGGCGTCATCGCGTTTATCGATGGTGTAGTTCTTCGACTGAATAACGCTGACAACCTGTGGCCACAGCGTGCTACCGCGCGCGCTCTCAACCATCAGAGACGCGGTATCACCGGTGAACTGGGTACGCGCCCCGTTAACCAGCGCCAGAGGCTGTGCTGGTGGACGAATATCAAGCGCTTTACCGACCAGGCCGCTGCCGTTGGTCACGGGAATATTATAATCGCCGTTCTGAATCGGCAGGATCATACCAGCCGGTGCGTGAAGTTCAGCAAGCGGGGTCGCATCCAGATAGGATTCATCACCGCTCACCTGGCGCTTGTAGCGCGAGTCTGAACTACAGGCAGCGAGCAGCATAACAAGCGAAACACTCGCAACCTTCGCCAGGCGCGACTTCTGTACTGAATAAGCCATCAAATCTCCCTAAACTCTACAGCAAACCGGCATGCTTCAGCGCTGCCCTGACGATATCACGACCGTGGTCGGTAATCGGTGTCATTGGCAGACGCAGCGTGTCGGTTGCTACAAGCCCCAACTCCTTACATGCCCATTTCACTGGGATCGGATTGGGTTCGACAAATAATTTATTGTGCAGCGGCATCAGACGCTGATTGATGACACGCGCTTCATCAAAGTGACCGGCCGCGGCCAGTTTGCACATTTCAGCCATGTCGCGCGCCGCAACGTTTGCCGTTACGGAGATCACGCCATGACCACCGAGCTGCATAAAGTCCAGCGCGGTCGCATCATCACCGCTCAACAGGATAAAGTCGTCTGAAACCAGCTCTTTGATCTGATGAACGCGGCTTAAGTTCCCTGTCGCCTCTTTAATACCGATAATATTTTTTACTTCCGAGAGACGGCCAACGGTTTCCGGCAGCATATCGCAACCAGTACGGGACGGCACATTATACAGAATTTGTGGCAAGTCAGTATGTTCAGCGATGGCTTTGAAGTGCTGGAACAAACCTTCCTGAGTGGGACGGTTGTAGTAAGGGGTCACCGTCAGACAGCCGACAATGCCGCTGTCGTTAAAACGTTTAGTCAGGCTGATCGCTTCTGCGGTGGCATTCGCGCCTGTGCCCGCGATGACCGGAATACGTCCGTCAGCCAGTTCCAGGGTCAGCATAACCACATCGCCGTGCTCGTCGTGGCTCAGCGTTGCAGATTCACCGGTAGTCCCTACCGAAACGATCGCCGAGGTTCCATTGGCGACATGGTAATCAATCAGCTTCTTCATGCTAGACCGGCAGACGTTACCTTTTTCATCCATCGGTGTTACAAGCGCGACAATACTTCCCGTGAACATGAGCCATCCTCTGTGCGAACAAGAGTCTCAATGGTACGTTTGGAACTGTAATAAAAGCAAGCGACCTGAGGCCCTCAGGCGGTTGTATGCATGTTTTTTTTATGCTTTCCTTAGGAAGACTTAACCATGCAAAGGAAGAACAGGTTTGACAACCTCATCACAACATTACCTGGTTATCACTGCGCTGGGTGCCGACAGGCCGGGTATCGTGAACACCATCACCCGCCACGTAAGCAGCTGCGGCTGTAATATCGAAGACAGCCGTCTGGCCATGCTCGGTGAAGAGTTCACATTCATTATGTTGCTTTCCGGGACATGGAACGCCATCACGTTGATTGAATCGACCCTGCCGCTGAAAGGCGCCGAGCTGGACTTGCTGATCGTCATGAAGCGCACCACCGCGCGACCGCGTCCGGCTATGCCTTCTACCGTCTGGGTGCAGGTTGAAGTGCCTGATTCTCCGCATCTGATTGAACGCTTCACCGCGCTGTTTGACAGCCATCAGATGAACATCGCCGAGCTCGTTTCCCGCACACAGCCGGGGGACGCAAGCACGGTTCCCACGCTCTTTATTCAAATTACCGCGCACAGTCCTGCATCACAGGATGCGTCAAATATCGAGCAAGCGTTCAAAGCCCTCTGTACAGAATTAAACGCGCAGGGCAGTATAAGCGTCGTCAATTATTCGCAGCACGAACAGGATGGAGTTGAGTAATGAATCCACTGAAAGCCGGTGACATCGCACCGAAATTTAGCTTACCGGATCAAGACGGCGAGCAAGTAAATTTGACCGACTTCCAGGGACAGCGTGTTCTGGTCTATTTCTACCCGAAAGCCATGACCCCCGGCTGCACCGTACAGGCCTGCGGCTTACGCGACAACATGGATGAGTTGAAGAAAGTCGGCGTGGAAGTGCTGGGTATCAGCACCGATAAACCAGAAAAGCTGTCACGATTTGCTGAAAAAGAGCTGCTGAACTTCACGCTGCTTTCTGATGAAGATCATCAGGTTTGCGAGCAGTTCGGCGTCTGGGGCGAGAAGACGTTTATGGGTAAAACCTACGACGGCATTCACCGCATCAGCTTCCTGATTGACGCTGACGGTAAAGTTGAACACGTGTTTGACGACTTCAAAACCAGCAACCACCACGACGTGGTGTTGAACTGGCTTAAAGAAAGTGCCTGAAAGTGAGTGTCGGGTGGCGGCTTCGCCTTACCCGACCTACAAGGATAAGTCGGCCGGGTAAGCGCAGCGCCACCCGGCAAAACTTACTGCTCTTCTACCGCCGGCACATCCGGCCACGCGTGGACGACTGCTTTAATCAGCGTTGCCAGCGGAATGGCGAAGAACACGCCCCAGAATCCCCACAGCCCGCCGAAAATCACCACCGATAAGATAATCACCAGCGGATGCAGGTTTACCGCTTCGGAGAACAGCACCGGTACCAGCAGGTTGCCGTCCAGCCCCTGAATAATCAGGTACACCGCGAAACAGCTCCAGAACTCGGTCCCCAGCCCAAACTGGAACAACGCCACGCCAACCACCGGAATGGTCACCACAAACGCGCCGATATACGGGATCAGGACCGATAACCCCACCAGCACCGCCAGCAGCAGCGAGTAGTTCAGGCCGAAAATCAGGAAGCCAATCCAGGTGGCGACCCCAACGACAATCATCTCCAGCACCTTGCCGCGAATGTAGTTGGTGATCTGCTGGTTCATCTCTTCCCAGACCTGCCCCGCCAGCCCACGGTTGCGCGGCAGAATACGGCGCACGGCGTTGAGCATCTGGTCTTTATCTTTCACCAGGAAGAAGACCATCAGCGGCACCAGCACAAGGTAGACCGCCAGCGTCAGCAGTCCGACCAGGGACGCCAGCGAGTACTTCACCACCGAATCGCCCATCGTCATGATGCGGGCGCGCATGTTTTCGGCCATCGCGTCGATAATCCCGGCATCCATCAGCGCAGGATAACGGCGTGGTAGCGTGGCGGCGAAATCAGACAGTTTGTTCAACATGCCGGGCATATCGCGGATCAGGTTGATTCCCTGTTGCCAGGCAACCGGCATCACCACAAAGGCCATCAGCAGCAGGATGCCGACAAACAGCACCAGCACGATGCTGGTCGCCCAGCGGCGGGAACAGCCGATATGTTCCAGGCGCGCCGTGGGCCACTCCAGCAGGTACGCCAGCACAATCGCCACCAGCAGAGGGGCGAGCAGACCGCTGAAGAAGAACAGGATACCGAACCCGGCAACCAGAATAACCAACAAAGCAATGGCTTCCGGGTCGCTGAAGCGACGCCGGTACCACTGCATTAACATTTCGAGCATACAACCCTTCCCTGAATCGAATGGCGGGAGTGAGACGGTGAATTGTATCTAACTGTCACAAAAAAGACTTTCGCTTTTTGTATCCCGATCGCAATCCGCAAAAGCCTGATGAATGGGATTTTCTTCATGCTACAACACGGCTACACTCGCAGGGCAGCAGAGATGAACGATATGCCGGTTCATCGGTCAAATTAGCACATCCAACATACAGGACAGTGGTTATGTTCAGGCAATTGAGAAAAACACTGGTTGCAACACTGATTGCCGCGGTGACGGTCGGTCAGGTGTTGCCCGCTTTTGCTGACTCGTCCGATACATTGCCGGACATGGGCACCACAGCAGGAAGCACGCTCTCTATTGGGCAAGAGATGCAAATGGGGGATTACTATGTTCGCCAGCTGCGCGGCAGCGCCCCGCTGATTAACGACCCTTTGCTGGTACAGTACATAAACGGGTTGGGAATGCGTCTGGTGGCGCACGCCGATTCGGTCAGAACCCCCTTCCATTTCTATTTAATCAATAACGACGAAATCAACGCCTTCGCCTTCTTTGGCGGTAACGTGGTGCTGCATTCGGCGTTATTCCGTTACTCAGACAACGAAAGCCAGCTGGCCTCGGTGATGGCGCACGAAATTTCGCACGTCACGCAGCGTCACCTGGCGCGTGCGATGGAAGACCAGAAACGTAACGCTCCCCTTACCTGGGTGGGCGCACTGGGATCGATTCTGCTGGCGATGGCCAGCCCGCAGGCCGGGATGGCAGCGCTGACCGGTACGCTGGCAGGAACGCGCCAGGGGATGATCAGCTTTACCCAACAAAACGAGCAGGAAGCGGACCGCATCGGCATTCAGGTGTTACAGCGTTCAGGCTTTGATCCGCAGGCCATGCCGAGCTTCCTCGAAAAACTGCTCGATCAGGCGCGTTATTCTTCCCGTCCACCGGAAATTTTGCTCACTCACCCGCTGCCTGAGAGCCGTCTGTCGGACGCGCGTAACCGTGCCAACCAGATGCGCCCGGTCGTGGTCCAGTCTTCGCAGGATTTCTACATGGCGAAAGTGAGAACGCTGGGGATGTACAATTCCGGGCGTAACCAGCTCACCAGCGACCTGCTGGATACCCTGGCGAAAGGCAACGTGCGCGAGAAGAACGCCGCGCAGTATGGTCAGGCGCTCCAGGCGATGGAAGCCAGTAAATACGACGAGGCACGTAAGGCGCTGCAGCCGCTTCTGGCTGCCGACCCAAACAACCCGTGGTACCTCGATCTGTCGACGGATATCGATCTGGGGCAGAAGAAGCCTGCCGATGCGATTAACCGCTTGAAAGGGGCAAAAGACGTCCGTACCAACCCGGTGCTGCAGCTTAACCTGGCGAACGCTTACTTGCAGGGCGGCCAGCCGGGTGAAGCAGCGACCATCCTGAACCGCTACACCTTTAATAATAAAGACGATCAAAACGGCTGGGATCTGCTCGCTCAGGCGGAAGCCCAGCTCGGCAACCGCGATCAGGAGCTGGCGGCACGCGCAGAAGGCTTTGCCCTGGTGGGGCGCCTCGATCAGGCCATTTCCGCGCTCAGCAGCGCCAGCTCGCAGGTCAAACTCGGCAGCCTCCAGCAGGCCCGATACGACGCGCGTATCGATCAGCTTCGCGGCCTGCAGCAGCGCTTTAAGCCGTACGAGAAGATGTAATCAAGGAGAATTCACGTCATGACAGACGCCGTAAAAATTTACCACAACCCGCGCTGCTCCAAGAGCCGCGATACCCTGAGCCTGCTGAAGTCTAACGGCGTGGAGCCGGAGGTGGTGCTGTACCTCGACACCCCACCGGACGCACAGACCCTCCGCCAGCTGCTGCATATGCTGGGCATGGGCAGTGCGCGGGATCTGATGCGCAAGAAAGAAGATCTGTATACGTCGCTTAACCTGGATGACAGCCGTCTCTCCGAGGCCCAGCTGATACAGGCGATGGTTGAAAATCCAAAGCTGATTGAGCGCCCGATTGTCGTGGCGAACGGCCAGGCGCGCATTGGACGCCCGCCGGAAGACGTGCTCGAGATCCTCTGATAGTTTCGCCCGGTGGCGCTGCGCTTAGCGGGCCTACGGGTGCCATATGTAGGCCGGGTAAGGCGCAGCCGCCACCCGGCACAACTATAGCTTCAGAATATCTTTCACAAACGGAATGGTCAGCTTGCGCTGGGCGGTAATGGAGGCGCGATCGAGCTGATCCAGCGTGTCAAACAGCGTACGCATTTCGCGATCCAGCCGCTTCAGCAGGAAACGGCCCACGTCTTCCGGCAGCTCAAAGCCGCGCTGCTTTGCGCGCAGCTGTAGCGCCTGAAGCTTATCTTCGTCCGACAGCGGCTGAAGCTTATAGATTTGGCCCCAGTCCAGGCGAGACGCCAGATCCGGCAGTCCCAGATTCAGCTGGCGAGGCGGACGATCGCCAGTGATCAGCAGCCGGGTTTTGCCCGATTCCAGAATGCGGTTGTAGAGGTTAAAGATCGCCATTTCCCACGGCTCATCCCCCGCCACGCATTCGATGTTATCGATGCAGACCAGGGAGAGATGTTCCATCCCCTCCAGCACGTCAGGGACAAACCAGGTTCGTTTATCCAGCGGCACATAGCCTACCGCATCACCGCGCGCAGAGAGCTCCGCGCAGGCGGCATGCAGCAGGTGGCTGCGCCCCGCGCCTTCGCGTGACCAGATATAGATGTATCCGCTGTGTTCCTGACGCAGCACGTTTTGCAGTGCAGCCAGTAAAGAGGGGTTATCACCCGGCCAGAAACTCGCAAACGTTTCGTCGTCAGGGAGATAGAGTGGCAGAGAGAGCTGTGCCGGTCCGTTCAGAAGTACCTCAACCAGATCTGACATAAAATCGGCATGGAGTTTAACACGGAACCTGCAAGGAGAGAACCGGGCGGATCGTCCGCCCGGTTATAGGATCAGTGTGACGCTTTTTCGTTTTCGTCAGCGTCCAGCACCACCTCTTCCGGACGGATCACGGAGATCAGCTTGAAAATCAGGCTCAGGCCCACGCCGACGATGGTTGCCAGCGCCATGCCTTTCAGCTCGGCCGCGCCGATGTGCACCTTCGCGCCGCTCACGCCGATAATCAGGATCACCGATGTCAGGATCAGGTTCTGCGCTTTGCTGTAATCCACTTTAGATTCAATCAGCACGCGAATACCGGAGGCACCAATTACTCCGTACAGCAGCAGAGACACGCCGCCCATCACCGGAACCGGGATGATCTGAATCGCTGCCGCCAGCTTGCCGACGCAGGAGAGCAGAATGGCGATGATCGCCGCGCCGCCGATAACCCAGGTGCTGTAAACGCGGGTAATCGCCATCACGCCGATGTTTTCACCGTAGGTGGTGTTTGGCGTAGACCCAAAGAAACCGGAGATGATGGTGGAGAAACCGTTCGCAAACATGGAGCGGTGCAGGCCCGGATCGCGGATTAAATCGCGCTTAACGATGTTCGCCGTTACCACCAGGTGGCCGACGTGCTCCGCAATCACCACCAGCGCCGCAGGCAGAATGGTGAAGATCGCAAACCATTCGAAACGCGGCGTGTAGAAGGTTGGCAGCGCGAACCAGTGCGCCTCGGCAATCGGGGTAGTATCCACCACGCCCATCACGAAGGAGAGCGCGTAGCCCGCCAGCACGCCGATCAGGATCGGGATAATCGCCATGAAACCGCGGAACAGCACGGAGCCAAACACCGTTACGCCCAGCGTTACCAGCGAGATGATAATGGTTTTGGAATCCGGTGACTGGCCGTCAGCAGGCAGCAGACCGGCCATATTCGCCGCCACGCCCGCCAGTTCGAGACCGATGACGGCCACTATGGCGCCCATCGCCGCTGGTGGGAACATCACGTCCAGCCAGCCGGTCCCGGCTTTCTTCACGATGAAGGAGACCAGGCAGAACAGCACGCCACACATGATAAAGCCGCCCAGCGCGACCTCATAACCCAGCGGCAGCAACAATAACACCGGAGAGATAAAGGCAAAGCTTGACCCGAGATACGCCGGGATTTTGCCTTTACAGATGAAGAGGTACAGCAGCGTACCGATGCCGTTGAACAGCAGCACGGTAGCCGGGTTAATGTGGAACAGGATTGGCACCAGCACGGTTGCGCCAAACATGGCGAACAGGTGCTGCAAACTAAGCGGGATAGTCTGTAAAAGCGGCGGTCTTTCACTCACCCCGATAGCACGGCGCGTCATAGTGTTTTCCTCTGAGTAGTATCGTTGTTGGTGTTTTATTCAAAAAAAAGCCGACTATCAAAGTCGGCTTATTTATCGTTATTCGATTATTTCGTACCAAAGATCTTATCGCCGGCATCGCCGAGCCCCGGGATGATGTACCCGTGCTCGTTCAGGCCCTGGTCGATAGAGGCGGTATACAGCTCAACGTCCGGGTGCGCTTTTTCCAGCGCCGCGATCCCTTCCGGTGCCGCAACCAGCACCAGCACTTTAATGCTGCTGCAGCCCGCTTTTTTCAGCAGGTCGATAGTGGCAATCATTGAACCGCCGGTTGCCAGCATCGGGTCAACCACCAGCGCCATACGCTCGTCGATGTTGGACACCAGCTTCTGGAAGTAAGGAACTGGCTCGAGGGTTTCTTCGTTACGGTAGATCCCCACCACGCTGATGCGCGCGCTTGGCACGTGCTCCAGCACGCCTTCCATCATGCCGAGACCGGCACGCAGGATAGGCACGACGGTAATTTTCTTACCTTTGATCTGCTCAACCTGTACCGGACCGTTCCAGCCTTCGATGGTGACTTTTTCCGTTTCCAGATCAGAGGTCGCTTCGTAGGTCAGCAGGCTGCCGACTTCAGAGGCCAGTTCGCGAAAACGCTTCGTGCTGATGTCATGCTCACGCATCAGGCCCAACTTGTGTTTAACGAGTGGGTGTTTCACTTCCACAATCTTCATTCTTTTTCTCCTCTGAATGGCATCCGCAAAAAAATCGCGGGATTATACCGCTTTTTTCGGATTAGGCCATACCCATGTTGCTTGATGTACATCAATCAAAAACAAAAAAGCCAGAGGCTGGGCTCCGGCTTGGGTGCGGGGTTCTGCCGGGTGGCGCTAACGCTTACCCGGCCTACACATCCCGTAGGCCCGGTAAGCGCAGCGCCACCGGGCAATTATAGCTGCTCCCCGTTGCTCGCGATCACCTGCTTATACCAGTCGAACGACTTCTTCTTGCTGCGGTTCAACGTGCCGTTTCCTTCATTGTCTTTGTCGACAAAGATAAAGCCGTAGCGTTTTTTCATTTCACCGGTACCGGCAGACACCAGGTCGATACAGCCCCACGGGGTATAGCCCATCAGGTCTACGCCATCTTCCACCACCGCTTTTTTCATCTCGCGGATGTGGGCGGCCAGGTAGTCAATGCGGTACTGGTCGTTCACCGTGCCGTCGCTCTCCTGCACGTCGATTGCGCCAAAGCCGTTTTCAACGATAAACAGCGGCAGCTGGTAGTGATCCCAGAACCAGTTGAGGGAGTAGCGCAGCCCCACCGGGTCAATCTGCCAGCCCCAGTCGGATTTCTGCACATACGGGTTGGAGACCAGGCTCTTGCTTTCGTCATAGTCCAGCTGCGGGTTGTCCGCCGTCGCCTTGGTGGCGAAGGACATATAATAGCTAAACCCGATGTAATCCACGCAGCCCTGCGTCAGCGCGGCTTTATCTTCTTCGGTGATATCCAGCGTGAAGCCGCGACGTTCGAAGTAGTTGAGCAGATGCTGCGGGTACTTGCCGCGCACGTGCACGTCGGTGAACCAGTAGCGGCGGTGCATGGCGTTCATCGCCATCATCATGTCGTCCGGCGCGCAGGTTAGCGGGTAGATTGGGCACATGGCAATCATGCAGCCGATCTGCAGGGACGGGTTAATCTCGCGCCCCGCCTTCACCGCCAGCGCGCTGGCCACCAGCTCATAGTGCGCGGCCTGGAACATCACCGGCTCACGGTCTTCGCCCGGCGCGTACTTCAGCCCGGAGTTGGTGAACGGCGCAAAGTCTTCATGGAAGTTGGCCTGGTTGTTGATCTCGTTAAAGGTCATCCAGTACTTCACTTTATGCTGATAGCGCTGGAAAACCACTTTTGCAAAACGAACGAAGAAGTCGATCAGCTTACGGTTGCGCCAGCCGCCGTATTCGGTGACCAGGTGGAAAGGCATCTCGAAGTGAGAGAGGGTAATAACCGGTTCGATACCGTACTTCAGGCACTCGTCGAACAGGTCGTCATAGAATTTCAGGCCAGCCTCGTTCGGCTCACGCTCGTCCCCTTTCGGGAAAATGCGCGTCCAGGCGATAGAGGTGCGGAAGCATTTGAACCCCATCTCGGCAAAGAGTTTGATGTCTTCTTTATAGCGGTGGTAGAAATCGATGGCATCATGGTTAGGGTAATTTTTCCCCGGTAGCACGCCGTTGGTGATTTCACGCGGCACGCCGTGCGCGCCCGCAGTCATGACGTCGGCTACGCTTACGCCTTTACCCCCTTCTTGCCAGCCGCCTTCCAGCTGGTGCGCCGCAACCGCACCGCCCCACAGAAAATCTGCTTTAAATCCTGACATTCGCTTTCCCTCATTCTGCGTTATTTTCTGCAAAAACAATTACAGAAACCGGTTTCAGTTGAATGATGTGCAAAGCCGTTTCGGGTTGCAAGGAGAATACCGAAACCGGTTTCATTTTCGTGAACAGACGCAAGTTTGGGCGCACTGGCAGGCTGCGCGTAAAAAAAGATCCTCTCGCCGAGAATAGGCTCGCAAACGTTTGCCTGGACTGTTAGAATTGCGCCGATTTTTCTTACTAGCTATGCAATCGCGTGGGGATTTAAGCCGTGACCAACAAAACTTCTCTCAGCTACAAAGATGCCGGTGTTGATATTGACGCAGGTAATGCGCTGGTTGACCGAATCAAAGGTGTGGTGAAAAAAACCCGCCGCCCGGAAGTGATGGGTGGTCTGGGTGGATTCGGCGCACTGTGCGCGCTGCCGCAAAAATATCGTGAACCTGTTCTGGTCTCGGGAACTGACGGTGTAGGCACCAAACTGCGCCTGGCGATGGATTTAAAACGTCACGACACGATCGGTATCGATCTGGTCGCGATGTGCGTGAATGACCTGGTGGTTCAGGGCGCAGAGCCGCTGTTCTTCCTCGATTACTACGCGACCGGCAAACTGGACGTGGATACCGCGGCAAGCGTCATTAATGGTATCGCCGAAGGGTGCCTGCAGTCTGGCTGTGCGCTGGTCGGCGGTGAAACCGCGGAAATGCCGGGCATGTATCACGGCGAAGATTATGACGTCGCGGGCTTCTGCGTCGGCGTAGTAGAAAAATCAGAAATTATTGACGGCAGCAAAGTGGCGGATGGCGATGTGCTGATCGCGCTGGCCTCCAGCGGCCCGCACTCCAACGGCTACTCGCTGGTGCGTAAAATCCTCGAGGTGAGCGGTTGCGACCCACAGACGACCGAGCTTGAAGGGAAACCGCTGGCTGACCATCTGCTGGCCCCAACCCGCATCTACGTGAAGAACGTGCTGGAACTGATCGAGAACGTTGACGTGCACGCTATTGCCCACCTGACCGGTGGTGGCTTCTGGGAAAACATCCCGCGCGTGCTGCCGGACAACACCCAGGCGGTGATCGACGAGTCCTCATGGCAGTGGCCAGCGGTCTTTAACTGGCTGCAGACCGCAGGCAACGTGAGCTCTCACGAAATGTACCGCACCTTTAACTGCGGCGTGGGCATGGTTATCGCCCTGCCGGCAAGCGAAGCGGATAAAGCGGTCAAACTGCTGACCGAGAAAGGTGAAAACGCGTGGAAAATCGGTACGATTAAAGCCTCCGATTCCGAACAGCGTGTGGTCATTGAATGAAAAACATCGTGGTGCTCATTTCCGGCAACGGAAGTAATTTGCAGGCCATCATAGACGCCTGCAAGCAGAAGAAAATCAACGGCACCATTCGGGCAGTATTCAGCAATAAGGCCGACGCGTTCGGCCTTGAGCGCGCGCGGGAAGCGAACATACCCGCGCACGCGCTGGAAGCCAGCCAGTTCGCCGGGCGTGAAGCCTTTGACCGCGAGCTGGTTCAGGAGATTGATGCCTACGCGCCGGACGTCGTGGTGCTGGCGGGCTATATGCGCATTCTGAGCCCGGCCTTTGTCGCGCACTACGCCGGACGTTTGCTGAATATTCACCCTTCTCTTCTGCCGAAATATCCCGGCCTGCACACCCATCGTCAGGTTCTGGAAAACGGCGATGAGGAGCACGGCACCTCCGTGCATTTCGTGACCGACGAGCTGGACGGCGGTCCGGTGATCCTGCAGGCCAAAGTCCCGGTCTTTGACGGCGACAGCGAAGAAGACGTGACCGAACGCGTGCAGACCCAGGAGCATGCCATTTACCCGCTGGTGGTAAGCTGGTTTGTTGACGGGCGTCTCGAAATGCGCGACGGCGCAGCCTGGCTGGATGGCGTGAAGTTACCCCCGCAGGGTCATGCTGCCGAAGAGTAGTCTCTTTGAATTGCCCGGCGGCGCTTCGCTTGCACGGGCCTACGGGCTCGTAGGT